>JAUNCY010000013.1:4663-33545 GCA_030526325.1 Bacillota bacterium | reverse complement strand
AAAAGTGACCTAGTTTTCAATGAGCGATTGACCGAATTTTCGATTGACATATACAGTATTTGAAGCATATCTATAAAAACCTGTAACTACATTAGTTTTATCTGAAATAGATGTGAAATAAATCATAGACTGAGACTTCATATGGTCTTTATGATATAAATTCATAGCAACAGTTACTCTACTGAAATCGCTTACTTTTATACCAACTGTATCACCGTACAATTTAACTACATGATTGGATACACTTTCTCCAGAACCTAAATACCAACTACTATCTATGTCCATACCCACACCGCTTATATCCAAAGGTGCAACTGTAACACCAAGAGTCCAGCCCGCATTGGCCAATTCTTTAGGCAAAGATACAGCACTTACATCTACACACAACTCACCATTAGAATTCTTATACAATCTAACATTATTGAAATTATCTTTTACAATATCAATTTGAACTTCTCTCTTAACCATACCTGACTCGTAGAAATAATCACTATTCTGAACTACTGGAGCCTTTTCCTCTTCAAACTTCACTTCTGCACGAGGCTGATACTTCATTAAACGGCAAACTACCGTTGCCATCTGCTCACGGGTCATAGTATCAGCATAACCGAAAGAACCATCAGAATAGCCTGCAATCAAACCATTGGAATAACACTTGAGAACAGCATCTTTTCTGCTACCAGAGATAGAATTGTAATCGGTGATAATGCTTTCAATGCCGTCAATGGCTTTCAGTTCTTCACCATTAACCTTTGCAGCACCGACCATAATAAACGCCATGTCCTCACGGGCGAGAGTGGAATTCAAAGCGTCAGCGGTGGAATGGAAGTCGGTAGCCTTGATAACCCCGCTCTCAACAGCTGCATTGTAGTTTTTGAGCGCCCAATGACCCTCGGTGTCCTTGATAGCGTCAGGACAAACCAGACGAGTGATAACAGCAAGGAACTGACCCAGAGTGACCTTACCCGTAGGGTTGAAACTACCTACGCCGTTAGCGTCAGGCGTTCTTGTTCCGCTGATTGCGCCTTTTTCCACGCAAATCATAATGGCGTTATGAGACCACCGTGTAGGGTCAACATCGTCAAAGGATTTTACACCAGAAGCAAACGCAGTAACGCTCATAGATGCTACCAATACAAGGCTCAAAAATAAACTCATTATCTTCTTCATGGTTTTCTCTCCCTTTACATAGCAGAAAAACCTACTATAGTCAAAATTTTATTCCTATAAGGACGGTGAATAAAGGCTACTCCAATAGCCTTGTCCACCGCCCTGCATTATTTAATATTTATTTTTCTTGTACCACTCTCAAATTGAGGGTGGTTTAATTTTACGCCCACCATTTGATTTTTGGACGAAAAGTTCTTATACGACTCTTACTGAAAGTGGGTTGTTTTTATCTTTCAACAATCCATACTTAACTTACTTTATTTGTTTTAATCTAAAATTAACCTGCATTTAATCTCCAAGTAATACCTGTCCATATATATAAATTATAAGGGTCTGTACTTACTTGACCTTGTGTTGTACCTGGAGTGCTAGGCATAGGATAATCTGCCTTTATAGCATTCCATTCCATACTCCAATGACCCTCACCTGTTGTAAAGTTTACGAGATACTGTTGGTTCTGTACATCATTACCCAAACTATCTACTATTCTACCTGTATCTTTTGCAGAATAATTAAAACGAGGACCTGTCCAAGCTGTTCCTGCCATCTTCAAGTTCTCATCAGGAGCAACGCCTTGACCTTCACCTAAGACACCATGAGTACCAACTTTTAAGACAACCTTAGTACCGTCTGCCTTAACATAGGTGTCACCTGCTTTTGCAGGACGAGAGGACTGTTGGCCTTCATAGATAGTCATGGGGCCATTGTTAATTTCGGGAAGAATGATTTCAGGGAGGGTAGGCTTGGTGCTGGGATACACTCTGGAATCCTCATTGACCAATCTGTATGCTACCATAGCACCCTGTTCACGGGTCAGGGTATCGGTGGGGCCAAAAGTTCCCCTATCGTCATAACCAGAGATAAAACCCATAGAGAAAGCCTTTACTACAAAGTCCTTGTAGTAGTTGCCAATGGTGGCATAATCGGCAATTCTATCGGTGCTGACAAGGGTAGGCATGGTCTCGCCCTGAGCCTGTGCTGTCCGTACTGCCACCAGAGCCATTTCCTGACGAGTGATAGGATTGTTGAGAGTATCAATAGAGAATTCGGATTTGGTAATCAGACCATGCTTAACAGCAAGGTCATAGTTGTTGGAGTACCAATAAGCACCCTGTTCCATAGCGTTCAGTTCGTCATTGAACAGGTATCTTGTAACGACCACGATATACTGAGCACGGGTCATAGTTCCTGTGGGATTGAAAGTGCCGACACCGTTAGCATCGGGAGTAGTGGTGCCAGAGAACATACCCAAATCAACCATTTCCATGATTGCATCGTGAGACCAACGGTCAGCAGCAACATCCTTAAAGGATTTCAGTTCGGTTGCAAAAGCAGGAACAGTCAGTGTGCCGACCAACATAACCGCACACAGAAAACTTGACAACATTCTTTTCAGTTTCATAAACTACACTCGCTTTCTTTTATCGTGCGGATTTCTTGAAACCCCCACGATATTTATTTATGTTTTGAGTTTTGACATAGGGATTACTTTGCTGTATTTGGTAAAGACTAACTTCCATTTAGTTATACCTATATTTTACCACGTGTTTTTCAGAAGGACAAGTCCATAAAATATTAGTGGAGGGCTTGCCTTATGAAAAACGATAACATTTCTAAATATAAAGATGAATTCATAGCCGTTGGTTTGAAGATAGGCTACCTGAGACGCCAAAAGGCTATGACCCAAGACCAACTTGCAGAACGGGCTGGGATATCTGTTGGTTTTCTTAGTCAGATAGAAGCGCCTAACATGGCTGTCGGTCTTAGTTTGGCTACCATCTTTGCCTTGGCTGAGGCTTTGGAAGTACCACCATCCAAACTGTTGGAAATTGAATAATACAGATTTATTGTACTGCGGATTGTCGGTTTTGACAATCCGCTTTTTCATTCTCCGTACAAATCAAGAATAAAAAGTGCTCCTATACGGAAAGCATACAAGAACATTCTTTCAAGTTCAGCGTTATTCTGCACCGTTCTTAAATGCTTGATTTCCTCGTACACTTTCAGTTCTTTTTCGTTGAGAGAAGGAAGTATGGTTTCTTCCAATTCTGCTGACTTCCTGACGAAAGATTTATAAACAGGGTCACCGGGAGTTCCAAACTGTTCCCACGGTAGAAGTTCACCGTTAAAGAAATCCTGCAAAATACTCATAGTCTGCTACCACCCTTTACTTTTTAGGTGATCACATCCTAACTCTTCAGATTTACGAATTCAAGGCTCCATCTTCACTAGAAATACAGGTGTAAGTTTGGGCACTATTGGCCCTTGATGATTATCTAAAATGGAGGTAGGATGTCCCCACAAAAGCAAACCACAAAAATATGAAGATTATGAGGTGCTAATATGGCTGACACTAAGAATCGTAAACCCAACCGCACTAAGGAGCAGATTATCTCCGAATTTGATAGTAAGATTGCCTACCATGAGAAGTGCATCGCAAGCCTGAAAGTAAAGAAGGAAGAAGTCCTGAATCCCCCTGTTACTCCTAAGCAGCAGTTGAAGTCTATCATGGCTAAGGCTGAGGAACAGGGCATTACTCCGGAGCAGATTGCCAAAAAACTCGGCATCAACCTGTAAAGCCAAATCTTCAACATATCCACTTATCTCCCCCTATGGGTGTTTAATGAGTGAGTAAATTGATTGTGATATGATGATTTCAAAAACAAGTCAAAGAAAGTGGGCTTGCCTAAGAGTAGGCAAGCCCACGGCTCTTATATCATCTTGAAGTGCTTTAAGGCATCAGTAATAGCATCTTCCTTTTCTTTAGGGCATTGTGGCACCCTTGCATCTTCTTTTTTTGAGATATTATAGTGTTCTCTTTCGATGATGTCATACTTCTGCTTTATCTGAGCGATATACAAACTGCTGACCTTCAGACCGTACTTTTCAAGGACATATTGCTTGATTTCGGAATAGGTTGCTTTTGATTCTAATGCTGTCAAATCAAGGTCATCCAAGTCCAACTTAACCTTAATATAGTCATCTGGATTTTTTCTAACCAAACTTACAACCGTCTCCACATGCTTTGTGCCTGGGAAATTATCAAAAGCCTTAATGGTTTTTATCTCATATCCCTCTTCCTGCATAACTGCCAGGTTTGCCGCCATTGTAAGAGGATTGCAGGATATGTAAACCATAGTATCAACCTTATAATCCAGAATCTTTCTCAAAGCCTTCGGCAGTATCCCTGCTCTCGGGGGATCCAGCACTATTACGTCGGGCTTTTCCGAAACACTGTCCAGCGCCTCGAAAACATCACCCGCAATAAATTCACAGTTGTCAAGACCGTTTATCTCTGCATTGATTCCTGCAGCCTCCACTGCTTCCTCAACAATTTCTATTCCGACAACCTTTTTCGCCGAGGGCGCCATTATCTGCGAAATTGTACCCGTACCGCAGTATAAATCAAACACTGTTTTTCCATCAATTTCATCAATAAGACCTACGGCATATTCATAAAGCCTTCCTGCAGCTTCGGTGTTTGTCTGAAAAAAAGAGAATGGCGTAACCTTGAATTTCAGTCCGTTAATTTCCTCGATATAGTAATCCTGACCCCACAGGGTCTTTATGCTTTCGCAGTATACAAAATCCGCAATATTGTCATTGAAGGTATGGGTAATTCCCACCACACGGTTTTTCAGCTTCAGTCCCAGAAGCCTTTCGACAAATTTTTCTTCATTAAGTGAATACTGGGTTGTGGTAACCAGATTTATCAGAAGCTCGGAGTTCTTCTCACCCTTGCGGATAATCAGGTTGCGCTGAAATCCCGTTTTTTCCTTCTTATTATAATGAGGGATGCCTTCCTCCGTAAAGAAATCCAGTACAGCACCTGTAATAATATTAAAATCACTGTCGGCAATTACGCAGTCGGATACGGTAATGATATCCATGTATCTGCCCTTTCTGTGCATGCCCAGTTCAGGTCTTCCCCCTTTTTCACAGTCCCCGAAAGTGTATTCCATCTTGTTTCTGTATTCTGTGGTTCTTTCGCACCCTTCTATCCCTACGTATACACCGCAGTCAATTCCGTTGGCTTCCAGAAGCGACAGAACATAGTCTTCCTTCATCTTCACCTGCATTTCGTACGGAACTGTGGGAAATGTGCATCCGCCGCAAAACTCAGAAAAAGAGCATTTCGGAGCGATTTCATAATCCGCTCTGTTGACCACTCCTGCATTCTTTACCTTTAATTTTTTATCGCTGCACTTGAGAACTTTTACATTTACCGTCTGTCCCTCAAGAGCATCGTCCACTTTCATTCTTCTTCCATCATAATGAGCGGTTCCCTCTTTGGGAAACCGCTGTGCTTCTATAACAACTTCTATTATATCGCCTTTTTTCATTTTATTTCCTCAACTCTTCTTACGCCCCGGAGCTGGCTCAAGTCGCCTACCAGAAAACTCGTGTCAGCATATGCCGGAAGCTGAAGGAATATATCCAGCCCCACCAGATCCACGTTTCCGTATTCCCCGCCGGCAGCCTCGTTTTTTATTTTGACCTTTTCCAGTACTATGCCATTTTTACCGAGAAGGGTTTCAAGCCGGTCCATGAAAACATCCACATCCTCGACAACAGCATGAAACTTTTTATAACCTCTTTTGACATATTTATGTTCGAAATACTGCAGAAATGACAGAGTTCCAACCAGCAGAATCGTTGTGGTAATTGCAGGCACATAGAATCCTGCGCCCACGGCAAGACCTATGCAGGCGGTAGTCCACAGACTGGCAGCGGTAGTAAGACCTCTGACCTTGTTTCTGTTGACTATTATAGTTCCGGCTCCCAGGAAACCGATTCCGCTTACAACCTGAGATGCCATTCTTCCCGGATCGCGGGCAGTAAAATCAATATCCGAAAAACCGTACTTAGACAACAGCATAACAAGGGTTGCCCCCAGAATTACCGCAATATGGGTTCTCAAACCCGCAGCCTGATTTTTCTTTTCTCTTTCCAATCCAACCGCCGCACCGCAAATAAGTGCAATTATCAGTCTCAATACGCATTCCAAATCCGAACTCATCATTTTCTCTGTCCTTTCTACAACAATACTTTTATGAGGTAACTACAGCTTCCATGTATCTCCTGTGTCATTATAGAACCGGGCTCTATATTCTTCAAAACTGTCTTCTTCTATGGCATGCCTGATTTCCTTCATCAGATTAACTAAATAATATATATTATGATGCGATAAGAGCATTGACGACAGTATCTCGTTTGCTTTAAAGAGATGTCTCAGATATGCTCTGGAATAATTCCTGCATACATAACAGTCACATTTATGGTCTAATGGAGTAAAATCCCTTTCGTATTTTTTGTTTTTAATTGATAACTTTCCTTCGGAGGTGAACACCATCCCGTTTCTTGCAATTCTGGTAGGAAGAACACAGTCAAACATGTCTATGCCTCTTGCCACGCCTTCTATCAGGCAGTCCGGGCTTCCAACCCCCATGAGATATCTCGGTTTTTCGCGGGGGATATAATCCACGCATTCATCCAGAATATCATACATAAGTTCTTTAGGTTCGCCGACGGACAGTCCTCCGATGGAATATCCGGGAAGGTCCAGCTCGACCACTTCCTCAGCGCTCTGCTTTCTCAGATCATGGTACATGCCCCCCTGCATTATACCGAACAGAGCCTGTTCCTCTGTGTTTTTATGTGCTTCCCTGCACCGTTTCAGCCATCTGGTGGTTCTCTCAAGAGAATTTTTCACATAATGTCTGTCTGCGGGATATGGCGCACATTCATCGAAGGCCATCATAATGTCGCTTCCCAGAGCAGTCTGTATCTCCACTGCTTTCTCCGGAGTCAGCATATGCGCAGAACCGTCGATATGTGACCGGAAGGCAACCCCTTCCTCGCTGATTTTTCTGAGCTTTCCAAGGCTGAATACCTGAAAGCCTCCGCTGTCTGTAAGTATGGATCCGCTCCAGTTCATGAACCGGTGCAGACCTCCGGCCTCTCTCACAATATCATGTCCGGGTCTCAGATACAGATGATAGGTGTTGGACAGAATAATATCCGCCCCCATGTCCCGTATCTCCTCAGGCTTCATTGCCTTAACAGTGGCTTGAGTTCCGACAGGCATAAAGACCGGGGTTTCAATGGTGCTGTGAAGAGTGGTTATTCGTCCTCTTCTAGCCTTTGACCTGCCGCTTTCCTTGATTAATTCAAACTTTAATGATGACATCTTGTCTCCTAACTATATTATCAGCATACAGTCACCGTAGCTGAAAAATCTGTATTTTTCGGTTACTGCGATTCTGTACGCATCAAGAATTTTTTCCCTGTCATAAAATGCCGAAATCAGCATCAGGAGCGTTGACTTTGGCAGATGAAAATTTGTGAGCAGAGCGTCAACGACTTTAAATTTATATACCGGCGGATATATAAACAGGTTTGTACTTCTCTGTCCCGGAATAATTACTCCGTTGTCATCCGCAGCGCTTTCCAGAGTTCTTGTTGAAGTTGTTCCCACGGAAATCACCCTTCTGCCCTCTCTTTTGGCTCTGTTTATTTTCTCTGCTGTTTCTTCGTCTATCGAATACTCCTCAAAATGCATAATATGCTCTTCTATCGTTTCGGTTTTTACCGGTCTGAAGGTTCCTATACCCACATGTAAAGTTACAAAGGCAGTTTCAACGCCTTTTTCACGGAGCTGTTCCAGGATTTCCTCCGTAAAATGCAGTCCTGCCGTAGGAGCCGCCACAGAGCCTTCATATTTGCAGTACACAGTCTGATATCTGTCCCTGTCCTCTTTTTCGTTTTCTCTATCGATGTAAGGAGGAAGGGGAATATTTCCGAATTCATCAAGAAGCTCATTGAAAATTCCGTCGTAAATAAATCTTATATGTCTGGTTCCGTCTTTTCCGTTTCCGACGATCTCCGCCTTGAAAAGCCTGTCCCCGGCAAAAGATACAATGTCTCCGGTTTTGAGCCTTTTACCCGGTCTGACCATTGCCTCCCAGATATCTCCTTCTATCCTTTTTATAAGGAGAATCTCTATTTTAGCTCCCGTAGGCTCCTTTATTCCGAAAAGCCTTGCGGGAATTACTTTTGAATTGTTGAGAACAAGCAAATCTCCGGATTTGAAATATTCAGAAATATCGTAAAAATGCCTGTGCTGTATGCTTCCGGTTTTCCTGTCCACAACCATCATTCTGGAATTTTCTCTTTTCTCAGCAGGGTGCTGGGCAATAAGCTCTTCCGGAAGCGCATAATCAAAATCTGTCAGTTTCATTTTATTTCCTTTATTTTATAGTAATACCTGTGTAATAATATTTCAGAATCTGGTCATACTTGAATCCGCCTTCTGCCATGGCTTTAGCCCCCATCTGGCTCATTCCTACACAATGACCGTATCCTTTTCCGCTGATTTCAATGCCGTCAATTTCATCGGTTCCTTCCGATGCGGACTCTCCTTTTATCGTCGTCACCGAACTGCTTCCCTGTGCCACAGCGGTGCCGGAGCCCAGAATAACAACATTTCCGTTTTTATCAATTACACTTAGACCCGAAAGAATCTTTTCGGTAGCCGAACCGCTTACAGATCTGACATATGCTTTAGGAGGCACAGCATCTGTGCTTAAACTGCTCTTTGAGATTGTAAATTTAAGAGATTTCACTGTCGAAGAACCCAGGAGTGAACGGATTTTTCCTTTTCCTATTACAGTTCTTCCGTCGGTGCCTACAAATTCAAGGCTTGTCACGCTTCCGCCTTCAGTCTTTTCAAGAATATTGACCCCTGTTACGGTTCCGACCGAATATCCTGCAGACTTCAGGATAGAAGAAAGCTTTTCTGTTGTGAAGGTTACACTCCAGTTGTACGGCGGATTGTATTCATCCACCTTGCCCTGCAGATATCCTACCTCTGTACCCCAGATATCCTTGCTGCTTTCAATGTAACCGCCGTTGTTTGCGGAATAGTAGCAGGAAACAGGCTGTCCGTTATAGTAAGCCACCATTCCTTCTGTCTCATTTACCGCACTGCTGCATTTTGCCACTTCGCTGGCAACCCCGCCGTATACCTGACAGCACTGGGTATTGCATACATCATAGCCCAGAGAACCGTGTCTGTTTATATTTCCCATCGCATAACTTCTTGCCGCAACAGCCTGCGCTTTAAGAGCCTCTATAGGATACGATGAAGACATCTCTTTAGGAAGCACTCCGTAGAGATACTTTTCGAGATTTATCACATTTACGAGTTTAACCGCAGAACTCCCGGATTTATACAGCATAACCCCGCCTCGATAGGATTTGCCGGAAAAGCTTATTATTCCGTCCTCAAGGTCGGCGCTGCCCACAAAATATCTTGTTGTATTGTCATATGAATAGATCGGAACAGAATCCGGGTTTTCCGGATCGTATATATTAATAAAATTACTGTCAACTTTCACAGTGAGACTGTCCATATCCTCAAAGTTCTTTTTAAGAACCGCATTTCCGCCGTTATATTCATATATAGCAAACCCCAGACTTGAGGATGCGTTATAAGAAGCACCTATGCTACTGTCAGATACTCCCACTCTTATGTAATCCTGAACATCCCCGGGCGCTGCCGAAGCAGTAATTCCGGCAAATGCCATTACAGCTAAAATAATTAATATTCCTGTTATTTTTTTCATAATTATCTCCTATTTTATCATTGAAATCTGTTCCTCAGCCTCGCCCGGAACCGAAAGTCCCAGATGACGATAGGCAAGGTCAGATGCTACCCTTCCCTTTTGAGTCCTGTGAAGAAGTCCTGCCTGTATCAGATACGGCTCGTAAACGTCCTCAATAGTAACCCTCTCTTCTCCTACGGCTGCGGAAATTGCATCTATTCCCACAGGGCCGCCCTTAAATTTTGTCATTATTGTAAGCAGTATCTCTCTGTCAAGGTTCTCAAGGCCCAGTTTGTCTATCCTGAGAGCATCGAGAGAGGTACGGGTGATTTCTCTGTTTATCACTCCGTTTCCTT
This sequence comes from Bacillota bacterium, assembly GCA_030526325.1. GTDB lineage: Bacteria > Bacillota > Clostridia > Peptostreptococcales > Anaerovoracaceae > RGIG1899. The sequence goes on along the minus strand of JAUNCY010000013.1, from coordinate 23,413 downwards.
TGACCTGACTGAAATCCCTTATTCTTCTCAGAAGCCTGTTGGCTATTCTCGGGGTTCCTCTGGACCGCATCGCAAGCTCGTCCATAGACTCCTCGTCTATGCCCACATGCATGAGATCCGCAGATCTTTTGATAATCTGCTTAAGCTCATCCTTTGTATACATTTCAAATTTACTTATTACGCCGAACCGGTCCCGGAGAGGCGCCGTCAGACTGCCTGCTCTAGTAGTTGCACCGATAAGAGTAAATTTGTTCAGATCCACTCTGAGTGTCCTTGCGGAAGGACCTTTTCCTATTATTATATCCAGGGCGAAATCCTCCATTGCCGAATACAGTATTTCTTCAACTGATCTGTTCAGCCTGTGTATTTCATCTATAAACAGCACGTCTCCATCTGACAGGTTTGTAAGTATTGCCGCCAGATCTCCGGCTCTTTCTATTGCCGGCCCGGAGGTGATTCTGAACCCCACTCCCAGCTCGGATGCTATGATTCCAGCCAGAGTTGTTTTCCCAAGTCCCGGCGGTCCGTAAAACAGCACGTGATCCAAGGGCTCTTTTCTCATCAGAGCCGCATCTATGAATACCTTGAGATTTTCCGTAACGTTTTTCTGTCCTATATATTCGCTCAGCTTCTTCGGTCTCAGACTTTTTTCAATTTCCTCGTCCGAATTGGTAAATTCTCCGCTGACTATTCTTTCTTCTTCCAAAGCTCCGCCTCCTTTAATAATCTGCAGTTAAAAACATAAATACAGACTAAATAAGTTTTGCAAGTGCCTGTCTTATATAATCCTGTACGTCGGTGTATTCTTCCCCGACTTTGCTCAATGCAAATGCCGCCTCGCTTCTGGAATAGCCCAAAGCAACAAGAGCCTGAAGAGCCTCTCCTCTGGCATCCGCTCCCGGTTCGGCGGTTATGCCGTCTCCTGATGAAACTCTGTCTTCAGAAGTAAGGCCCGAAATGTCTCCAACCTTGTCCCTGAGTTCAAGAACAATTCTCTGCGCGGTCTTTTTTCCTATTCCCGGTGCTCTGACTATTGAATCGGTATCCTCGAAAACTATAGCCCGGCTGAGTTCATCCGCCTTCATAACGCTGAGGACAGCCAGGGCTGCTTTGGCTCCCACACCGTTTACTGTGAGCAGCTTTTTAAACATATCCAGATCAGCCTTGCGCCTGAATCCGCAGAGACTGATATCATCCTCCCTCACCATCATAGCGGTATATACGGTTATCTCTTCGCCGCTGCCGGAAAAAGAATCGAATTCCGACGTGTCGGAAACATTGATCTCATAGCCTATTCCGTTATTCTCAATCAGAATCATTCCCTCCAGGCAGGATATGATTCTTCCTTTAATAAATCCAATCATATTCAGTCCTCAGGCATCTTTTTTCAGATGCTTTCCTCAGTTAAATATGCGCTAAACTTTAAACATGGGAGCGGCACTGCCGGAATTTCCGTGACAGATAGCCACTGCGAGAGCATCCGCCGTATCATCCGGCTTCGGCACCTCGTCCAGATGAAGAATCAGTTTCACCATATACTGAATCTGCTTCTTGTCCGCCCTTCCGTACCCCACAAGAGCCTGTTTGATCTGAAGCGGAGTATACTCAAAAACCGGAATGCCTTTGTTTACGCACGCCGTAATAACAGCACCTCTTGCCTGTGCCACAAGAATAGCGGTCTTTGCATTTTTGTTGAAAAACAGTTCTTCCACTGCAGCCCCGTCGGGCTTGTATAAATCAATAAGATTTGAAACCTGTTCATACAGATGCTTAAGTCTTAAAGACATTTCCATATCCTTGTCGGTTGTAACAGCACCGTAATTCTCAGCTTTATAGTGGTTATTCTCGTAATCCACGATTCCGTATCCCAGAATCGCATAACCCGGATCTATTCCCAGTATTCTCATAATCCCGCCTTTTCTGTCAGACACATCAAGTTATATAGTTTATATTTTATCATTTTTGCCGCCCTTTTCCAACACAATTATACTTCCATATAATGTCTGTTTGCGCTTAATGCAGTTTTTTTTTTTTGCGGTTCTAATCAGCTTTCTGAGACGGCTGTCTCCTTTTTCTGTTTCTGAATCTGAAATATGTAATAATCAGGCATATCGCTATGAGTATGCAGCTGTATCCCTGCACAGGATATACGTAGGTAATAAGCACCGAGAATCCTGCGAGACTGACAAAATATGCTCCCGTTCCTATGAGAATAATAATTGCCGCTCTCTTTTTTCTGTTTTCCTTTTTTATCTCCTTAGTAAGACCGTAGAGACAGTTTGACGAGGATGCGTATATCGCCACCGCCATCACCAGCGAGTATATTGTTCCGGCTATCGGAGAAAGCTTGCCTGACAAATATGCCATAGGAATTTCGAAGGTACCCGCCTTGTCGATATCAGTCATTACCGCCAGATACAGCAGCAGTCCGAAAGCGCAGGTGCTCAGAAATCCTGCGAACATTCCTTTAAACACGGTTTTTCCCGATTCTTTGTTTTTCGGCATTGTGCTGATAATAGGAATAACTGCGATGAAATTATATGCAAGATACAAAACAGCTCCGATAAACCAGTTCGGTGCCAGCGGGCTCATGAACTGACCGGGATTCTTTTCCGCCGCAGGTTCGGTAAACAGCAGAATTCCCACAATTGTCGCCAGCATGACCACCAGCATGACCGGTATTATCAGCGGCATTATCTTCTTTATTCCGTCAAAGCCTACAATATTTGTAGCTACTACAAGAGCAGTAATGAACAGACCTCCCGCTCCCTTAGGCAGGCCCAGCTGTGACATGCACAGGGCATCCCCGGCCGCAAGAAGCGCCACCAGTATTACAAGAAAACAGAACATCATTACCAGTGATATTAATTTCCTGAGAATAATATTGTCAGCCGGCGCCACTATTTCTTCCATCTTGTCGGAGTCACGAACTTTAACCAGCTGATACGCCATATATCCCAGAGTCATATAAAGGATAAAGCATACCGCGAACCCCAGAGCACCCATGGTTCCATACGAGCAGAAAAATTTCATTACCTCCTGTCCCGATGCAAAGGCCGCTCCGAAAAGAGCGCCGATAATAATAAAAGCTATAGAAAATGCAGAAATGTTTCCTGATTCTTTGTTCATGAAATATACCTCACATCATTTTTTTCAATATTTTCAACAGTTCTAATTATAACAAACGGCAGATGATTATTAAACCGGATAATTATAATATTTCAGACTCAAATTATTCATTTCCGTCGAAGACAAACTCGGTTTTATTCCGTATTTATTCTTTGAATTCCGGTTATAATTGTGTTACAATGAATAAAAATTCAGGAGGTGACTATGAGATATCCAAGGCAGAACAAGATACTGGAGCTCATTTCGGTACACAATGTGGAAACCCAGGAAGAACTGGCAAAACTGCTGATTGACAGTGGTTTTAAGGTTACTCAGGCAACCGTTTCTAGAGATATAAAAGAGCTCAAGCTCATAAAGGTTCTAGGGCAGGACGGCAGGTATAAATATGCATCAAACAAGGCAGCTGATGCGCCCACATCGGAGCGCTATCTTAATTTAATAAGAGACATGGTTCTGTTTGCCTCAAGCTCGGAAAACATAGTTGTCATCAAAACTCTGAACGGCTGTGCAAATGCAGCCTGCGAAGCAATAGATTCACTTCATCTCGAGGGCGTTCTCGGCACTATCGCAGGAGACAACACGATTTTCGTCGTTGCCACATCTTCCGAAAAAGCGCCCGGACTTGTAAAATTCATTAACGAACAGATTAAAAGCAGGTGATAGTTCTTGATAGAAAGATTATCGGTAAAAAATTTTGCAATAATCAAGGATCTTGATATCATTTTTAACAGCGGGCTTAACATAATTACCGGAGAAACAGGCGCAGGAAAATCCATAATTATTGAGGCTGTTCATATGGCTCTGGGAGGCAGAGCGGATTCCGCCCTTGTGAGAACAGGCTGCAGCAAAGCTCTTATTCAGCTTGTGATTTCAGACCCGTCCTCAGAAGAAGATATTATTCTGACCAGAGAAATCCAGTCCGGCGGCAGAAGCACCTGCCGGATAAACGACGAAATCGTCACCCTTTCAAAGTTGGCTTCTTTATGCAGAAAATATGTAGACATCCACGGTCAGTATGACAATCAGGCACTTCTCAACCCTGAAAATCATATTAATATACTTGATTCTTATGATTTTAACGGAATCGGCAGTGCAAAGTCCGATTATATTGAACTGTTCAGCGAATACACTGTCCTTGCGGACAATCTTTCGCGGTTAAGAAAACAGCAGGCCGAAGGCATGCGAAAAAAGGATTTTATGGAATTTGAGCTTGCGGAAATAGAAAAGGCAAATCCGTCGCCCGGAGAAGATGATGAACTGAAAGAAAGACTTTCCTTTCTTCAGAACAGAGAGAAGATATTCTCCTCTGCCGGTTCGGCATACGAACAGCTTTACGCAAGAGAAGGCAGCTGTTCCGAGCTTTTAATGTCCTCTCTTTCCGAAATAAAAAAAATATCTTCCCTTTCTTCACAGTTTTCTGATATTCAGGAAATAATTGAAGACTGCTATTACAGGCTGGAAGAGGTTTCCTCGGTTTTATCCGGCTTTACCGATTCCATAGATTTTTCTCCCGACGAAATTGACAGCATTATTTCCCGTCAGGAAACCATTGAAGCATTGAAAAAGAAATACGGCGGTTCCGTTGAAGCCGTACTTGAATATAAAGAAAAACTTGCAGAGGAATTGTCGCTGATAGACAGCTCCGATGAGTTTAAAAAAGAGCTTTCGGAAAAAATCAACCGTCAGAAAGAACTGGTTTCGGAATCAGCTGCTCTTCTCAGCCGACTTAGAAAGGAGGCTGCTCTTGATATGCAGGATGCGGTCAACAGGGAACTTTCCGAGCTGGGATTTAAGAACAGCCGTTTCGAGGTAGAATTTACTCCTGCGGCTTTCGGTCCTGACGGTGCGGATAAAATCGAATTTCTGATTTCCACCAACAAAGGAGAGGCTCTGAAGCCTCTTGCAAAGATTGCCTCAGGAGGAGAAATCTCAAGAATAATGCTGGCGTTCAAAAGGATAACCGGCAGCTGCAGTTCTGTACCCACGTTTATTTTCGATGAAATCGATACAGGCATAAGCGGTCACGCGGCAGCAGTAGTGGGAAAAAAGCTCTATCAGATTTCCGCAGATCATCAGATTATCTGCATAACCCATCTTCCTCAGATAGCAGTCATGGGTGATTACCACTATTTGATAGAAAAATTCAGCGATGATTCTGAAACCTATACCACAGTGTCGGAAATGGATAGAGAGACCCTGTTAAGGGAAATCGCAAGACTGTCAGGCAGCGGCGAACTTACGGAAGGCGCCAGAATGAATGCCGAAGAAATGCTGACAGGAGCCGCATTGAGAAAACAAGGTATAAAAAATCAGCATAATGTTTAAATGTGCGGGCCGGCACAGGCTCGCACATTATTTTTATTCCTTCATAATTTTTTCGGCAATTTCCACAGCCGCTTTATCGAAAACCACTATGTATGCTTCCATTTCGTTCTTTTCAAGAAATTCTTTTATCGTGCTCACAGCAACTCTGAATGCAGCTTCTTTGGGATATCCGTATACTCCGGATGAAATAAGGGGGAATGCTATTGATCTGCAGCCCTTATCCTTTGCCAGTTCCAGAGATTTTCTGTAGCAGGATATAAGCAGTTCCTCTTCTCCGCTCTTTCCGCCGTGCCACACAGGACCTACTGTATGTATAACATACTTTGCAGGAAGATTATAGCCTCCGGTAACCTTTGCATCTCCCGTATCACAGCCTCCGAGGGTTCTGCATTCCTCCAGCAGTTTTTTGCCTGCCGCACGATGGATACAGCCGTCAACTCCTCCGCCTCCCAGCAGAGAACTGTTTGCGGCATTGACTATTGCATCCACATTTAATTTGGTGATATCTTCCCGAATTATTTTTAACGGCATTGTATACCTCCGTAATTATATAGATTCTTTCCCTTTGGGATTTTCAAAAAGACGGTACAGCTTTCGCCATACCGTCCGTTTTATGTATAGATTATTCTTCTACAGGGCTTTCATCTACAGGAGCTTCGTCTACAACAGGTTTGTCAAGAGTTTCTTTTATGCTTAAGCTGATTCTCTTCTTTTCTGTATCGATGTCGAGAATCTTCGCATTTACTGTCTGTCCGATTTCGAGTTCGTTTGCCGGGCTTGCAACTCTCTTGTATGCAATTTCAGAAATATGCACAAGACCGTCAAGACCCGGTTCGATTTCGATAAATGCGCCGTAATCCTTAAGCTGAACTACCTTACCCTCGATAATATCGCCAACCTGATATTTGGATTCGATATTTTCCCATGGTTCAGGAACTGTCTGCTTGAGACCCAGTGAAATCTTCCCCTTTTCTCTGTTCATTGAGAGAATCTTAACCTTAACTTTTTCTTCAAGTTCAAGAACATCCTGAGGTTTTTTGATTTTTCCCCATGAAATTTCAGAAATATGAAGAAGTCCGTCAACTCCGCCGATATCAACGAATGCGCCGTAATCTGTAAATCTTTTTACAACGCCGTCTACGATATCGTCAACAGCAATTGAATTCCAGAATGCTTCTGTTTTCTTTGCTTTTTCTTCCATGAGAACAGCTCTGTGTGAGAACACGGCTCTGTTTCTCTTTGGATTTGTCTGAATAACTTTTACAGGAATTGTCTTTCCGATAAATTCGTCTACATCTTCAGTAAACTTGTCTGATAACTGAGAAAGAGGAATAAATCCGGAAACTTCTTTAAACGCGGCGATAACTCCGCCTTTAACTTTTCCTGTAACCTTTGCATTCACAATAGTTTTATTTTCAAGAGCTTCGTTAACTTCATTCCAATGTTCGTTCACTTCAAGCTTTTTCTTCGATAATAAGATATTTCCATCATCGTCTTTTGTCTTTACAACTTTGGCTTCAATCTGATCTCCTGCTTTGAATACGTCGGATAATTTCTGGTTAGGTTCAAGAGATACCTCATCTTTAGGAATGATTCCGTCTTTTTTGCATCCTAAATTAACAACGATTTCTCTATCGCTTACAGCAATAATTTCTCCTGTTACAATTTCGCCTCTACCCGGTAATCTTAATGATTTTTCGATGTCATCCATATAAGCCAGCATTTCGTTAGGCTCATGTCCGTTTTCAGTGATAAACTCACTCATAGTAGCAATAACCTCCTTAATTATACATTCAGGCGCAGATGCACCTGCTGCAATTCCTATTGTACCGCATTTTTCGATTTCATTCAATGGTAAATCTTCTAATGTTTCAATTAAATATGTTTTTTTACATTTATTGCCTGCGATTTCAAGGAGTTTCATAGTATTTGAACTGGTTTTACTCCCTATAACAAGCATAATTTCGCTGTTTTCTGCGGTTTTTCTACAGCTTTCCTGTCTTTTCTGAGTTGCACTGCAGACTGTGCAGAAGTCTTTTATATCAAATTCTGCTTTTTTCAGATAATCGACAGCTTCTTCAAAATCACTTTTTTTAATTGTTGTCTGTGCGGCTGCCGAATAAGAATCGTTTTTATCCAGTTCTCCCGATTTAACAAGCTTTTCAATTTCCTCCCGGTTCTTAACAACCACAGGTCTTCTTCCGCACCATCCGGCTGTGCCCTGAACTTCGGGATGATTTTCATTTCCGATTATAATTATTCTTCTGCCTTTCCGGCTTTCCTCTTCCGCAATCCGGTGAATCCGGGCCACATAAGGACATGTGGCGTCCTCCAGTACTACCCCTTTTTTTTCTGAAGCTTCATAAACATCCTTTGATACTCCGTGGGACCGGATTACAACCACAGAGCCCTCCGGCACATCTTCCAGGCTCTCAATACTCTTTACTCCCTGTTCTTCAAGACTTTTCACCACCGATTCGTTATGAATAAGCGGCCCGTATGTATATATGGCAGCTGCACTGCCTCTGTATTTTTCTATAAGGCCAAAGGTGATATCTACGGCCCTTTTTACTCCGAAGCAGAATCCGCTGTGTTCCGCCACTTTAATTTCCGTCATTTTCTTTCAAGCCCTTTCAGGGAATTCAGGTATTTTCTGAACACGCCCTCTTTTCCGTTTTCCGTCGGATGGTAATACTGCGTACCCGCCCGGTATAAATTATCCGGCAGATACTGCTGTTTTACATATCCTCCGAACTCATGGGGATATTTATATCCTATGCCTATACCTCTTTTCTTTGCTCCCTCATAATGTGAATCCTTCAGATGAGGCGGAATATCATCGGCCTTTTTCGCCTTTATATCCGCAAGAGCCTCGTCAACTGCAGTAATACAGCTGTTGCTCTTTGGGCAGGAAGCCAGAAGAATCGCCGCGTGGGCAAGCATTATTCTTGCTTCGGGGAAACCGGTCATCTGAGCAGACTGCACGCATGAGGTTACTATTGTTATTGCCATCGGATATGCCATGCCTACATCTTCACTGGCAATAACCATCAGTCTTCTCCCTATCATATTTACGTCGGCTCCTCCGTCTATCAGACGGGCAAGATAATGCACGGCCGCGTCCGGGTCGCTTCCTCTGATGGATTTCTGAAGAGCGGACAGCAGATTGTATTTGTCTTCTTTTCTGTCATAAAAGGTCATGGGAGTCTGGAGAGCTTCCCCCACCAGTTCGGGAGTTATCTCCTCTCCGATCTCAATATTTTCACAAATAAATCCCAGCGTATCCAGCGACATTCTGGCGTCTCCGCAGCAGTGTCCGCTGATATATTCCAATGTGCCCTCCCGGGCTGTTATTTTCAGTTTGCCCAGCCCCTTTTCCACATCAGTCAGGGCATTTTTCAGTATTTCCGTAATATCCTCTGAAGACAGAGGTTTGAATTCATATACCGCTCTGATTCTGCTGAGTATGGCGTTATTCAGAGCAAAATACGGATTTTCCGTGGTGCTGCATATGACTCTGATGGTGCCTTCTTCTATCACCTGAAGCAGACTGTCCTGCTGGAGCTTGTTCCAGCGGTGAATCTCATCTACATAAACATAGGGTGTGGTATTTTCCATTCCAAAGAAGGGATTTTTTACCTTGTCTATTATCTCTTTCAGTTCTTTGATTCCGGAAACAGATGCATTCAGCTCATAGAAAGCGGCATTCATCTCATTGGCTATTATTCTGGCGAGGGTGGTTTTACCCGTACCCGACGGACCGAAAAATACTGCCGACTCGACAGTTCTGTTCTTTATTGCATTGTAAAACAGAGACCCTCTGTACATAAAATGTCTCTGTCCTCTGAAATCGTCGAGACAGTCCGGTCTCATTCTGGTAGAGAGAGGAATCATATACACCTCCTGAATATATATCAATCAGTTCTGATAATCTGTCGAAAAATCTGCATCGCTGCACAAAATACTAAAGCTTATTTGACATTTTTTTAATAAGAGGATATGAAGCCGCATCCACTAAAAAGCAGGCTCCCAGAATTCCGTTTACAATCTTTACACTCTTTGACGGCTCGGAAACATAGCTTCTGACAACAGCTTTTTTCTGTTCTTCGGGACTGATATACTTCAGCCATTTGCCGCCCTCTTCGATTTCCTTCAGAGAATCAATGCAGTGGAACACAAACATAACTGCATTTGCGGCACCGATAAGCACCGTATAAAGAGGAACCAGAACAGCAAAATGTTTTTTCAGGCTCCAGTTTTTAAAAAAATTTCTCATGTTTACCCCTCCAATCTGTATTGAAATATTTTATCATAAAAACTGCCGGATAGCTCAATTTATTTTGCCGAATCGGTATAAAAATTCCCCCGTCCGGAGACAGCCGGCCGGGGGAATTAAATATTTTATCTGCTATATCAGTAAACAACCCCTGTTTATATCATTATTAACCTTCAATCTTTTTCTTTTCTGAAAGATTTCTAACATCTCTGATTATGATGAATATCATGAAGATGATACCAACGAATCCTGCAAACGGATAAAGAATATTGATGATGAGGTTGAACGGAATGATACTTCCGCCGAATACGCCTGCAACTACCAGAACTGCAACTATTATTCTCTGTTTTGTTGACTTGTCTTCAGCAAATCTGCCGGATATGAGCCAGAGGTAACCGATAACTGTTGTGAAGATACCAGCTACCAGGATAATAGCAAATGTCCATGCGAGGCTCGGAATCATTTCCTGCATTGAAGCAAGGAGAGGAACCTGTGCGCCCTTTTCGATGATTGCATCGAGGTTAAGGAGTACGGCAGAAGCTACGAGGAGTACGCCAACGTGGAAGAATATTCCTGAGAATAAACCGCCTGCGAGAGCTTCTTTCTGATTCTTTGTGCCTTTTCCGAGAGATACCAGGAAAGGAACGGATACGATGAGACATACACCGCCGTAAGTAAGAGCTGATAATACCCAGTTATGGATACCGAATACTCCGGCCTGAAGAACTGTGCCTTCTTCAACGTATTTAGGAAGATTTGCTGTTGAAGCAGCCATGCTTGTATCAGAAGTTGCAAGTGCATATAATCCGATAATTATTACGTACGCGATAATTACTACTCCCAGGAATCCGAGAACCTGTTCTACTCTTCTCAGACCGGACATTACTACGAATGCAGCTACAAGACCCATTGCTATCGCACCAACATACTTAGGAATTCCGAAGTACTGCTCGATTGTTGAGCCGCAGCCCGCAAACATGGAAATGAGTATTCCGAATACCAGGATAAGACTAAAGAAGTCGAAGAAGTAGCCTAAGTATTTACCGCAATAATATGTATAGCAGTCGCTTGCTTTTTCAAATGACATCTTCTGTCCTGTTTTGTAACAGCTTGATGTGAAATAAATTGTCATTATCATTGATAATATAACTGTAAGATACTGGAACGGATGACCCCATGAACCGAAGAACTGGAGTACTTCCTGTCCTGTCGCAAAGCCTGAACCGATGGTATATGACGCATATGCGCCGCCGACCATTAATACGCTTTTAATGCTTACTTTGTTGTCGTTTAAAGTCAATTTCAATACCTCCTAACGAACCCTGAATTAAATGTTTTACCGATTATCACCAATCATTTAATCCTGTTTCCCCTCTTCTAAAGGCATTTTCCCGATTAATTAAAAATATTTCGATTTACTTGATCCCCCGATAAAATAATATTTCTGCCGTAAATGGAAATAAATGCCTTATTTTCCGCAAATATAATACTATTATCAAAATCTCCTATCTTTAATAATTTCCTCATATTTATACGGAAAAATCTCTTGATTCAGCCTCAGCATCCCGTCTTTCCGAAATTTTCTTCGTATTTTTAATGATATAAAGTTATTTAATACTATCCATTATTAACGAGAAAATCAAGCAAAATCCCCTATAAAATCAGTAAGTATTAGAAATTTTCATATATATCACGACAATATTCGATAATATAATATACAAATCCCCTGCATCCGCATTAAAGCGAACGCAGGGGATCCCAAACAGCTAATTCAATTATGTATTCTAATCTTAAGCAGCAGTTTTATTCTTTGATCCTGCATTTCTGATATCTTTAACAATGATGAAGATCATGAATATGATACCAACGAATCCTGCAAACGGATAAAGAATATTGATGATGAGGTTGAACGGAATGATACTTCCGCCGAATACGCCTGCAACTACCAGAACTGCAACTATTATTCTCTGTTTTGTTGACTTGTCTTCAGCAAATCTGCCGGATATGAGCCAGAGGTAACCGATAACTGTTGTGAAGATACCAGCTACCAGGATAATAGCAAATGTCCATGCGAGGCTCGGAATCATTTCCTGCATTGAAGCAAGGAGAGGAACCTGTGCGCCCTTTTCGATGATTGCATCGAGGTTAAGGAGTACGGCAGAAGCTACGAGGAGTACGCCAACGTGGAAGAATATTCCTGAGAATAAACCGCCTGCGAGAGCTTCTTTCTGATTCTTTGTGCCTTTTCCGAGAGATACCAGGAACGGAACAGATACAACCAGACAAACACCGCCGTAAGTAAGAGCTGAAAGTACCCAATTGTGAATTCCGAATACTCCTGCCTGGAGAACTTCGCCGCTTTCAACATACTGAGGCAGATTCTTTGTTGCTTCAGCCATTCCCACATCTGCAGTAGCCAGAGCATAGATACCGATAACAATTACGTAACCGATAATTACAACGCCCAGGCATCCGAGAACCTGTTCTACTCTTCTCAGACCTGACATTACAACTACAGCAGCGATGATGCCCATGCCTACAGCACCGACATACTTAGGAATTCCGAAGTACTGCTCGATTGTTGAACCGCAGCCCGCAAACATGGAGATGAGTATTCCGAATACCAGAATAAGGCTGAAGAAGTCAAAGAAATATCCCACGTATTTGCCGCAGTAATATGTGTAGCAGTCGCTTGCTTTTTCAAATGACATCTTCTGTCCTGTTTTGTAGCAGCTTGATGTGAAATAAATTGTCATAATCATGGAAATTGCTACAGTGAGATACTGTAAAGGATGTCCCCATGAACCGAAGAACTGAAGTACTTCCTGTCCTGTAGCAAATCCGGAACCGATCGTGTATGACGCATATGCGCCGCCGACCATTAATACGCTTTTAATGCTTACTTTGTTATCGTTTAAAGTCAATTCAATACCTCCTAACCATCCACAATGGTATATTATTAAACCCCTAATCTTGATAAAATTCCCCGCTTCAGGCGATAATTCCGGTCCGGTACAGCAACAGACACAGATGAATCAAATAACGTCCGCTGATTATCCTGTCGTGCTTCCCGCTTTGCAGCCGATAAATATGCCTTAAAAATTTCCGCATAATCCCGAATATAGAGAGCTGACTTCAATTCCGGGAAAAATATACGAAATATCGACCTCCTTCGTCAAATCAACATAAAACTACAACTTCCCACAAAAACCAACTAGATTCTATACCCCCTGCGCATAAAAATGTGTTCCGTTTTTTTAATAACGTATATTCAAAATATGAATATATGTGATTTAACTGTACGGTTCATATAACTATTACTACATATTTTTAAAAAAATATGGATTTTAATGCAAATAGGGATTAAAATGATTTTATATTCTTAATCACGAATTTCAAAAATAGAATAACTAAATATTTGTAGGAGGCAATGATGACTATCTCAAAGTACAAAGCTTTTATTAAAGTTGTCGAATACGGAAGCATTACAAAGGCTTCAAAGCAATTGAAATACTCCCAGCCAGGCATAAGCCATATGATAGATTCTCTTGAATCGGAGCTGGGTTTTTCTATTTTAAAAAGAAATAACGGAGTTTTTGTTCCCACAGAAAACGGAAAACTGATACTGCATTTCTGCGAGCAGATTGTGAAAAATGAAGAGAACCTGAAAAAAACAGCAGCATCAATTAACGGTCTGCTGACAGGCAGTTTTTCCATAGGCTCATACAACAGCATGCTGATGGATTTTGTACCGAACGTGGTTTCGGAGTATTCAAAAATATACAAGCAGATTGAAATATCAATGATGGAAAGGGACTGCGACGAGATTGTGACAAACCTGACCAACTGATATGTTGACCTGGCTTTCATGAGCGAGGCGCTCGTTCCTAAGGGCTTCAGCTTTATACCGCTGTTCAAAGACGCGGTTGGGCTGATTGCCCACAAAAATCATCCCTTTGCGAAATATGATAAAATCCCGGTCAGCCTGCTGAACGGCTGCAGCTTTATCATGCTTTCTTCCGGTTCAAGGGATATTATCGATGCTATTTCAAAATCAGAGAAATTTAGTCCTATAGTTCACCATTACACCAACAGCGATACTGTAAGCATAAAACTGGTATCCAACAATACCGGTGTCGGTATACTGTCCGGATTTCAGAAAAAGCTCCTCCCCGACAATGTAGTTTTCAGGGAGTTTGAAGGCAGCTGCAGCAGAACTTTGGGAATAGCGGTAAAATCCCGGGAACATGCCACTCCTGCCGTAAAAAAATTTATCGGTCTTGCTATTGAAATGGCAAAGGAGAACGAATATTTTTTCAGTCCAAATACTGTGAAAGATTAAAAAAAGGTGACAGCTGCGTCTTTTGGTGCTATATTGTACGTGGATAGTATTGGAACAAACTGTACCGCAAATCAATTTTTTATTCAGCTATGGATTGTATCTGAAAAGAACAATACCTGGCGCCGGTTTTTCACACTGTCGCTCCTGATAATACGAAAGGAGTGATGCAGATGAGAGCAGGATTCATAGGTGCCGGAAAAGTGGGTTTTACCCTCGGCAGATATTTTGCGGAAAATAATATCACCGTTACGGGATATTACAGCAAAAACCCTGAATCTTCAAAAGCCGCAGCAGATTTTACTGATACCAGAAGCTATAATACATTGGAAAATATCCTGGAAGACAGTGATACCCTTTTTCTTACTGTACCCGACGGACAGATTGAGAAGGTTTGGGATTATATGAAAGATCTGGATATAAAGAATAAAAATATTTGCCATTGCAGTGGTTCGATGTCTTCGGCCACTTTTTTTAATGCAGAAAAAACAGGTGCAAGGGTTTACTCCGTACATCCTCTTTATGCAATAAGCGACAAATGGAATTCATGGAAAACGCTGCATAAAGCATATTTTACGGTTGAAGGGACCGAAAGCGGAATAGAAGCTGTAAAAGAGCTGATTTCCTCCTGCGGAAATAAAGTCATAGTTATGAATAACGAGAAAAAAGCTCTTTATCACGGCGCTGCAGTCGCTGCCAGCAATCTGGTAATAGGACTGCTTAACCTGAGTTCAAAACTGCTCGTTTCCTGCGGTTTCGAAAAGGAAGATGCAGAAAAAGCTCTCAGCAGCCTGTTTGCGGGAAATGCTTTGACCGCTGCCGAAAAAGGCGCAGCAGAAGCATTAACCGGTCCGGTAGAAAGAAACGATATTTCCACCGTCGAAAAACATCTTCATTCCCTTTCACAGTCAGGCATTCCTAAAAACGCAAAAGAAATTTACAGGCTTTTATCCATGGAACTGATTGAGATTGCTGAAGAAAAGCATCCTGACAGAAATTATTACGGCTTAACGGAGGTATTAAAAAATGAAGAACACAGTAATGACATTTAAAGAAGCAAAGGCCAGGGGCGAACGCCTTACAATGCTCACAGCTTATGACTACTCTACTGCAAAACTGATGGACGAGTCCGGAATAAACGGAATTTTAGTAGGAGATTCTCTCGGCATGGTAATGCTGGGATACGAGGACACTCTTTCCGTTACAATGGAAGATATGATACATCATACAGCCTGCGTGGCCAGGGCTGCTAAAAATGCTCTGGTAGTGGGAGATATGCCTTTTATGTCCTATCAGACTTCAATATACGATGCTGTTTATAATGCCGGAAGATTAATGAAAGAAGGAAGATGTCAGGCTGTAAAACTTGAAGGCGGCGCATCCGTATGTCCTCAGATCAAAGCAATAACCGAAGCATCTATTCCGGTAATGGCACATCTCGGTCTTACCCCTCAATCCGTAAACGCCTTCGGCGGCTTCAAGGTTCAGGGCAAGGATGAAGATGCGGCAAGAAGACTTATTGAAGAGGCAAAGGCAGTTGAAAAAGCCGGAGCCTTCAGTATAGTTCTCGAATGCATACCCGCAAAGTTAGCGGAAATCATAACCCGTTCCGTAAACATTCCTACCATCGGTATCGGTGCCGGAAAGCACTGCGACGGACAGATTCTCGTATACCAGGATATGCTCGGCATGTTTTCCAATCTGAAACCAAAATTTGTAAAGCAGTTTGCAAAGGTAGGAGACTTAATGAAAGACGCTTTTGCTTCATATATAAAAGAAACTCAGGAAGGAACATTTCCTGAAGAAGAACATTCATTCAAAATTTCTGATGACGTAATCAGCAAATTATATTAATGAACATTAACAGAAGGGAGAGTATTAAAATGCAGGTCGTTAAAACTGTCGACGAAATAAGAAAAATGGTAAAAAGCTGGAGAAAAGAAGGACTTTCTGTGGGTCTGGTTCCCACAATGGGCTTTCTTCACGAAGGACACAAAAGCCTTATCCTCCGTGCCGCTGCGGAAAACGACAGAGTAGTGGTAAGTGATTTTGTCAACCCTACACAGTTCGGACCCGGCGAAGACCTTGAAAGCTATCCCAGAGATATTAACAGAGATGCCGCCCTCTGCGAGGAAGCAGGAGCAAGTGTAATCTTCAATCCGGAGCCTTCCGAAATGTATGCGCCGGACTTTTCAACATACGTGAACATGGAAAACCTGTCAAAAGGTCTGTGCGGAAAAACAAGACCTATTCATTTCCGCGGAGTATGCACAGTAGTGTCCAAGCTTTTCAATATCGTATCTCCGGACAGAGCGTACTTCGGTCAGAAAGACGCCCAGCAGCTGGCAATCATCAGAAGAATGGTCAGAGACCTTAATATTGATATCGAAATAGTAGGCTGTCCGATAATCAGAGAGAGCGACGGACTTGCAAAGAGTTCAAGAAATACATATCTCAACCCGGAAGAAAGACAGGCTGCCCTCTGTCTCAGCAGAGCCGTAAAACTTGGTGAAAAAATGGCTGCCGAGGGCGAAAAGGACGCGGACAGGATAGTTTCGGAAATGATTTCACTGATCCAGGCTGAGCCTCTCGCAAAAATCGACTATGTTGAAGCCGTAAACGGGGTGACAATTGAGCCGGTTCATAAAATAGAAGGTACCGTGCTGGTGGCAATGGCTGTATATATCGGAAAAACCCGTCTTATCGACAACTTTATTATTGAGTAACAGGAGGTTTGCTATCAATGATGTTAGAAATGTTAAAAGGCAAAATTCACAGAGCCACAGTTACCCAGGCAGAGCTCAACTATGTAGGAAGCATAACAGTGGATATGGATCTTCTGGATAGTGCCGGAATTCTGGAATATGAAAAGGTACAGATTGTAGATATAGATAACGGCAGCAGATTTGAAACTTACACGATTGCCGGAGAAAGAGGCAGCGGAATAATCTGCCTTAACGGAGCTGCCGCAAGATGCGTGCAGACCGGAGATAAGATTATCATCATGTGCTACGCATCAATGACTCCGGAGGAAGCCTCATCAAATCCTCCACGGGTTGTATTTGTTGATGAAAACAACAAAATTTCCAGAGTGTCCCGATATGAAAAGCACGGACGTTTGGAAGACCTGGTATAATTGAAAAATCAATTGCAGTATCAGAGAAGCGCAGCCCGGACGGCAAGTCCTGCGGCTGCGCTCTCTATATTATTAACACGGGACAACGGATATAATGAAAAGATAGGATTTTTTAATATGGGTGTTTATCTCGTTAAAAAAATGCCGAGAATCAGAATAATAACTGCTCAGAAAATAAAATAGTGAGAATAGATCCGTGTCCCCTGTTTAAATCCTTTCCTTATTTTTATTAAATTTTAAGAAGTTTTCCTTCTTTTTACCGAGTTTACCTCCCGGAATTTCGTAAAACAGAATGTTTATTCCTGCAAGTATAACAAAAATTCCGCACAGCCCCGCCGCGTCAGTAATATCCGCCCAGAATACCCCGAGAAAAATCAGATATGATATCAACGTAAAAACATATTCTTTTTTTATTAGTCCGCCTTTTTTCTTCGGCTTTTCCGGCGATTCTGTTTCCGTCTTATTTTTCAGGAAATTAAACATATTCTTTGCGTAATCGCCGGTACGGGCTTCCCTTTCCGCAAAGGCAGAGGCAGCGGCATCAAGCCTGTATCTTTCTTCATTTTCCGCCCCGTCTGCAAAGTATCTGCACAGCTTTTCCATATCGGCAGCGAATTCATCCGAAACCGCTTCCGTACATGGTACGTAAATCAACAATATTTCTTCATCTCTGCCTATGAACAGGGTTTCTTCATTAATTAAATATTTGCTGCGTTCGAGAAGATGCTCTTCTCCCTTTTCCACAGCCTTCAATATCTTTTCGATTAATCCGACGGGATTATCTATTCTTCCCATCATCTCCATGTAACCGGACAGACTCAGATAACCTCCCACATCATACAGAAAGCTGTCTCTTTCTATGCTGTTAACATGGATAATATCGGCAATTCCCAGTTCCCGGTTCTCCTCTATCATTCTGAGTTGGTATTCTATACAGCCTTTTCCCGGCAGTTCAACCTGAAATCTTCTTCCTCCCGCAGAATTCCGCATACTGCAAACAAATCCGCCTATCTTCCTTTTATCAGGCTTCCGGTCGCCAATTCTGAATTTGAATTCTGATTTTCCGAAACGCAGCATGTCACCGTCTTCCAAAGGAACAGATACCCCCGAAATAATCTGTCTTTCGTTTATAAAGCTGCCGTTTTTCGAATCCAGATCCTTCAGATAGAACTCTTTTTTGAAGGTTAATACCGCATGATTTCTGCTTGCAAAGATGTCATTCACGACAAATCCTTTAGCACCTTCCGGCAGTTCTCTTCCAAAAATAAATTCCTGTCCTTCACGAATCCGCAAAGCCTCCTCACCGTTTGAGTCGTACAATATTCCAAACATTTTACCAAACCCCGTCAGTGACATACCATGCATCCGGTATATCCCGAAGAAAAAGCTTCCGATATTCCGACGCATTCAAAATATCTTCCTTTTACGGACAGGTGACTGCAGAAACCGTTGTGGTACCTTTCCCCGGATCGTGGAAGAGCCATCACATACTGACCGGGGTCGGCGTGCTCCCTGGCGGGCACCCGCAGTCCTTGGCCGTCTGGG
>JAUNCY010000013.1:2541-4653 GCA_030526325.1 Bacillota bacterium | reverse complement strand
CCCCTTCATTTTCAGTTCCGCTCCATCTCCTGTATGCAAGCACATCTCTTATGACGATATCATCATACAGTCCGAAGGGCAGACTCAAATCTATAGAATAATTAATATCGGCGGTGTAAATATCCTCTGATTCAACGAGCTCCGCATTAATATTTATTTCTTTATCTGTCCTGGCCTGCACGTCATGATATACTCTGCTTTCATACATTCTCTCGCCGAAGGAGCCCCCTCCGATTCTGTACCCTGAGGAAATCTCAATCAGATTTTCAGCCCCTTCAAAATGAATTATTTCCTGAAAATGTATTATCTTTATTATATATATAAGAATTACCGCCGAAAAAAGAAAAACCGGCATCAGAATGGCAGCTTCCGCCACAATATATCCTCTCCTGTTGTTCAGAAACCTTCTTTTAATATGAATATACCTCTTCATAAGACAAAACATTATCCTCCACTATTCCCGGAAGCACCGCCGGCAGATACCATAGTCTTTCATATTCCGTATGAACAGAAAAACCTGTGCAGCAGTTTCTGAGATCGAACTGAATATTATATCTTCCCTTCATGTTTATCTGAATCAGATCCATAGACCTCTCTATCAGATTTTCACGGCTTTGCGCAAGCAGCATCAGTCGCAGATATCCGGAGTAGTCAAGACCTCTGTCTCCCCTGTAATCGCTGTTTATGACCTTACCCTCTCCGAAAACACTGTCAAAGTCCAGTTTCCAGTCACCGCTGCTTTTAATAAAGCTTACTTTTCCGCCGCTGTAAAGAATATTGAGATCTTCCTGGGCTTCGGCTCCTGCCCAGGCTGCCGCAAGAACAAACTGCACGGCGGCCGCATAAGGGCCGGCGGCCGAGGCTGCCTCAAGGACAATTCTGCTTTTTTCCGCATCCGAATATATATGCGCTATATTCAATGCTGTTCTTAGGAGGAACAAATCCCTCTTAACCGAAGAAGCATTTTTCCGATCATTAAATCCGCCTTTTAATATATACTCTGCTTCATTTGTAAAAAAAGTTTCACCGTCTATACTCTCCGGATTTACAGTATTTTTAAAACTGTCCATTATGTATTCGCACAGAATCAGCTTTTCCGCTCCTCCTCCGAGGGCAGAGCAGAAGCTGTTTAAAAACTCAGAGCTGTCCTTCCCCAGTTTGAGAAGCTCCTTTTCTTTTCCCAGACTGTACTCATGCTTTTCACTTTCCTCATTATCCGAGCCCGACGGAAGAGAATCTATTATTCTTCTGCTTCTGAGTACCCTCTCCATGCAGTCCACAGATGTGTCAGAGCATCTGTCGTTTACATCCACAGGCTCTCTCCCTTCTCCGGCACCGGCTCCGCCACCTTCAGCTTCTGTGCCGAAACCTCCTTCTCCGCTGCCGGAGCTGCCTGCTGCAGCCTTATCCTGCTCTTCCTTTTCAAATCCGACTATTGCATTATTCAAAGCATCTTCAAAACCTAAGCTGCCGCTTGCCAGCCCAAGCAGGCCCTCTATCCCGCTCTCCGCCGCACTGTATTTCATGTACTCCTTTATCTGCTCCATAAACACAGCAGGATTTCTCAGATTTCTCTCGCGGCAGTCCGCATTTACATCCTTAAGCCGCACATCAAAAAATACTATTTCGTCTTCGGACTGTTCATCCACTCTTCGCATCATCGAAGAATAGTCACCGATGCGTTCCTCAATCTCATCCGAGCCGCCCACAAATGCCAGAAGCCCGTAATCATCGAACAGATTTCTGTCATACTCCGCCAGAACAGATTTGCAGGACAGGTAACTGATTCTTTGAGCATATGCATTTGCAGCTGCAAGACCGGAAACATCCCCTGCAGCTCCCACAGCTATTATCAGGGCAAGAAACACAAAACAGAGAAGAACCGAAACCGCTCCGGCATTATTCCTTTTCAATTAAATCACCTGTAACCGCTGCTCTCCTGAGACTGTCGCTCTCATAATATCCTTCATGAAATTTCTCGCAGTCCTTCCCGGTTTCGCTGATAACCATATCGTAAAAGCCCATCATAAGTGTAATAAGCGATGCAAATAAGATTATAATTACCGGAATAACCACTGCGCTTTCAATCATCACACTTCCTCTGTTCCTCAT
>JAUNCY010000013.1:0-2531 GCA_030526325.1 Bacillota bacterium | reverse complement strand
AAAAAGATGAAGCCTTCAATCCTCCGAAAACATCATTAACAAAGCCTGTAATCTGAGTCTTGAAAATCAGCCCCAGCGCAATTGCTATAGCAATAAGCAGCCCTACCTGAACCAACTCCATTCCCCTGTTATCCTCAATAATTGCCCTAATCCGTTTCATACATTCTCCTCCTTTTACATCTGCATAACCGCAGGCGTCATCACAATTACAATCAGTACCCCGAGTATTATCATCAGCGGAAAAACCAGCTTTGTGTCTGCTGCCCTTCCCAGCTTTTGAATCCCGTTTTTGCGTTCATTCCACATCAGCATGCTTTCATCCTCCAGTTTTTCAGCCAGATCAGCACCGGATTCCAGACCGTTCTTTAAAATTACCGCAAGCCGGGCAAACTCTCTGGTATTCAGTCTGTCGGACAGTTTTAAAAGTTCCTCAGAAAATGAAGAATTGCTGTTTTTCATGGAATCTACGGATTCGCACAGCCCTTCGTAGAGAATCTTCTTGCCTGATTCAGATGAATACCTTCTGTAATCCTCTGCAATTCGATTCACCGCATCTGTAAGTATCACTCCCGCCGACAGCAGCATAACCAGCTTGTCAAGAAAATACGGGAAGTCTCTTAACACCTCATTTCTGCGCCTTTCCGCCTCTTTTTTCCTTCGGGACTTATTAGTATAGGCAGCAAAGACCGCAGCTGCCGCCGCAATGATTCCTATAAGAAAGAATCTGTTTTCCGAGGGACTCTTCCATCTGATTTTTATCCCTCCGGGAAGTTCCTTCGGAAGTTCGAAAAAATCCCCGTTTTCTCCCGATTCCGCCTTTACTTTAAGTTCATCTATTTTTCTTCCCGCAAGCATGCCGTAGTTTTCTTCGTTAAGGCTCACATTGTGGCCTGCATTGCATTTCCATTCACATGATTCTCCGCCTAAATACAGCACGGCGGTCAGAAGAACATACTGCTTTTCAGAATTCTCCGAAGGAAACACTTCTCCCGAATCACTTATCAGGTCGGGTCTGCTGCTTTCCCAGCTTACCGAGACTCCGGTGCTTTCATGGAAGGTTATCAGATTCATATCATCTTCAATACTGCTCAGATTATCGTTTTCTCCAAGAATTATTGACGGAAGCTCTTCAGTGCATGCGGATAGCCTTTTCTGCTTCTCTTCACTGTCTATTTCCACGGAACTGACCTTGAATTCCACCTGTTTCTTCTCCGAATTACCTCCGTATTCAATTTCAGCCACAGCAGAAACCGTCTTATCGCCTCCGCCGAATCCCGGCCGGCTTATATTTAAGTCTATCTCCTCATCCGTGATTATGTATTCCATAAAGCCTGCAATAAAAAATCCCGTAGCGGCAAGTCCCAGAAATACATATATGATTTTTTCTCTTCTTTTCATATCAGATTTTGATATCCATTATTTTCATACAAAGATTTACTGCCCACAGAGCTGCTCCCAGGCATATTGTCATTATTATCCTGCCCTGAACAGTTGAATACAGCACTTCCCCGTATTCTCCGGAGGTCATCTGCATAAACATTAGTACCGCAGGAGGAATCGAGCAAAGAATAACCGCTTCCAGCTTTTTCTGAACAAGAATATTTCCCAATTCCTTCCTCAGATTTATCTTATCGCTTATTATCCCCGCAGCCTTGTTTATGGCTTTCTCCCGGCTGCCTCCGGATTTTATGCATATGCAGTATATCTCCATAAAACTCCTTATATCCTCAACACCGCACTCCAGCGCGAAATCCATCAGTATCTTTTCCGGTGCCTCGTTTGTTTCTCTTATTCGGACACACATCTGCTCAAACTCCATGGTCAGCCGGTCATTCTCACCATATATTCTCTTCAGACTGTCATATGCTCCGTAAACCGCTGATGCCGCCTGCTTTCCCGAAGCGGCAGAATCCGAAAAGGCATACAAAACGTCTTTAAACTGAATGTTTATTCTCTCTCTGCTCCGTTCCTCCACATATAATACAAATCTTCTATAATACATAAGAGGCAGGATGCACATGACTGCGGCCGCTCCAAGGTTCCTGTAAAACAGCCATCCGATAAGG
Organism: Bacillota bacterium; assembly: GCA_030526325.1. Lineage (GTDB taxonomy): Bacteria > Bacillota > Clostridia > Peptostreptococcales > Anaerovoracaceae > RGIG1899. Next base: position 465 of record JAUNCY010000013.1, on the reverse strand, counting down.
CTGCAAATTAATACCGATAATACGACATATTTAATCTTTTCCCTTGCCGGCAAAATGATACCTTTAGATAAACCGGCTTTTTTCACCATCCCACCTCATTTTAATTTTGTCGCTGTTCACAAGCTTGTTTCCTGTTCTTCTCAGTTCTCCGTCTTTGTATTCAAACAGCCTGTTCATTTTGATCCCTCCGTTTTCGGAAACCGTCACCTCGCTTATCTCTAATACCCTTCTCGACATATCACTGAATCTTCCAAGATGAACTACGATATCCAGCGCCGTGGCTATCTGTTTTCTCACAGCCTCAAGGGGGAAATTTTCCGCCGTGAGAACCATAGTTTCCAGTCTGTATATCATGCCCTCCGCAGAGCCGGAATGTCCTGTGGACATACATCCATCGTGTCCTGAATTCAATGCCTTTATATGGACTCCCTATGCTCCCATCATGCATAAATACAATATCTGTAC
>JAUNCY010000012.1 GCA_030526325.1 Bacillota bacterium | reverse complement strand
GTCTTTTCTATTATTCTGTCTTTTCTATTATTTTGTTTATTATATTATGCTTCTTCTACTCTGTTTCCTCGCCCTCTGGTTCTTCGTCCTTTGGATCCTCCTTAAGGAAATCCCAGCTGAATTTTCCGCTTCCTTTATTATATGCCTCGGCAAGAACTATACCGTTTACAGCAGCTTCATATCCGTTAAACATAGAATATCCTACCCATGTTTCGTCCAGCGGAACGTATATCTGACCTACAGGATCGTTAGCTATCAGCTTTCCGTCTTCAAATCCCTTGCATACAATATAGTGGGATGCGCCGGAACCGTTGATAAATCTCACTATTACCCCTTCAGGATTTTTTTTGAGAAGATCAGTTATTATCTTTATCTTTTGTTCGGCAGACTGGCCTTTTAGATTGTGATAGTCTGTCCTTACTATATTCAGCTTGTCCAGTAGACCGTACCAGTCGTGCTGCTCCACACTGTTTCTGTTAAGAATGTAAACGTGACTCGCTCTTATTTTCTCACCGTTCAGATTTGATGATATCATTCCGAGACATGTCAGATAGCAGGCTCCTTTAATGCCGTCCTGCGTAGAAAAGAAACCGGTATCCCATATAATATCATCAATATCTTTAAAGATTGCTCCGTTTCCGATGCCTTCGTCAGGCTTTGAATTGTCAGGCTTTATTTCCGCACTTATAATTACGGTATATGTATCCTCGTCCCAGTCGACTTTTGCGTCCAAAGCTTCCGAAACAAATCGTACTGGAACCATGGTTCTGTCTCCCACAATGATAGCCGGTGAATCCAGAATGTGTTTTTTTCCGTTAATGTATGAAATCTTACTGTCAATCGCAAGTTCTATCTCCGTATCACCGGATACAGCTATTACAACCCTGCTGTCAGGGTCCCAGTCCACCTCTGCCCCGTAGGCTTCAAAAATTCCTCTCATAGGCACAAGCACCCGGTCGTTTACATTTACAGGATCCTGGTCAAATACAAGTTTCTGACCGTTAAACATTACGCTGTATTCCACCTGTTCATCTGCCGCAAATACCGCTGCGCATCCTGCAGCAAACAGAACTGTTCCCAAGAATATTGATACTCCGATTTTAATAAGCTTTTTTATCAAGGTTACACCTCCCATTTATCATCAGAAAATCAGTTTCAAAATCATGTTAATAAGATTGAACACTCCGTTTATCCCCGGAGTAAGAATATAATCGATAACATTTGTAACAAGAAGCAATATCAATATAAACGAACCGTATCTCAACAGCTTCCAGTATAGTTCGGTTTCATTGAACGATGAAATTTCGGCAACAATATTGAACCCGTCAAGAGGCGGTATCGGTATCAGATTAAAAATCATCAGGACTATATTGATATAACAGATATAATATAAAGCGTAATATAAATAATTGCCTGCTTCGGAAGCAAACAGCTGCGGAGCCTTTTGAGATACTCCAACCAGAACTACGGCAAAAATAAGCGCAACAAAGAAATTCATGATGACTCCTGCGGCGGATATCATGACTTCCTTGAATTTTCTGTTTTTACCTGTAATATTATAAGAATTTACCGGAACAGGCTTCCCCCAGCCGAATCCCGCGATAATAAGACATAAAAAACCTATTATATCCAGATGTCTCATTGGATTAAGCGAAACCCTGCCTTCGTTTTTTGCTGTGTTGTCGCCGAAAACACTGGCAGTTTTTGCATGAGCGTATTCATGAAAAGTCAGCCCAATTATAATCCCCGGAAGCACCAGAATTTTGTTTATTATAAAATCCATAATATCTCCAATCAAATTATTTCTTCTATTTTATCACATTATGGGCATTTTGAAAATAAAATATATTAACTAATATTGTGAGGTGATTCATCATTATGATTTCAAATCCGTATGATTCCGGCTGTGTATGCTTCCGAAACTGCAGTGAATGGGAAGATTATACAATACAGGAAAAAGATACATTATACAACATATCTGTCAGATTCGGTGTGCCCATAAGAATGCTGATGGCCTGCAACCGCCTGATTAATCCTTATAACCTTCAGGTGGGACAGATTATCAAAATTCCGGCTTCAAGAACGGATTTTCCCGGCTGTTCGGGGGAAAACGAAGAAAGCTATATAATACAGCTCCGGGACACACTTTTCACCATAGCTGAAAAACAGAATACTTCAGTTGAGAAAATAATAGAAATGAACCCGTGGGTAGATCCGTATAATCTGAAACCGGGTTCACGAATATGTGTTCCAAAAAAAGCGTCCGCCGCTCCTATGCCTTCACTCAGGGAAGAAACGGCGGATATGATGCAGGATGCTCCGGAAGCAGCGCCCTCCGCAGATTATACAAAATCTATCGGAGGTGCTGCCGTTTCGGAAGAAACGGAACGTGCTGAAATGATGACTGAAAGCACGTCTCCGGAGCAGCATCCCGAAATGACAGCGCCTAACTGCGGCGGTCGATATTACATTGTAAAATCCGGCGATACCCTTGAAAGCATTCTGGACTCTTTCGATTACACCTACGCGGCGCTGGCTTTCGCAAATCCTGATGTGGATCTGTTCAATCTCACTCAAAGCACAAAATTATGCATACCAATGTATGACATGTTCAAAAGCTGCAACTCCGGAACAACCTACATCGTAAGAAGCGGCGACAGTCTTTCGTCTCTGTCCGAAAGATTTGACGTGAGCCGAAGCGCGCTTATGGCCGCCAATCCGTTTATGCGGGCTGCGGATTTCTCCACTGCCGGAAGCAGAGTCTGCATACCTGAATAAAATCCGTAACATATGCTAAAGGAGCAAGGTGTATTTCAACCTTGCTCCCTTTTTATTACTCTTTGACAATAATCCCGTCTTCCGGGTTGTATTTCGCAATAAAGAGTTCAAGGGTTTCTTTCAGCACTTCAATCTGGGATTTCATATAGAACTCATCCTCAAACAGGGCGTAATGTACACATGTCCTGATCAGAATGAAAATCAGAGGCGTCAGCTTCTGATAGGGAATCCCCAGATTTCCCTCCAGGCTCTTTGCGTATTCGGTATAACGGCGGTCCACACCTTTAAAGAATTTCTGACCGTGTTCTCTGTATTTAGGATGGGAATAAACCTGATACATCAGACGGTATTTCTTCCCGTGTTTTTCCGCAGTCCAGTATGGAATCTCATCAATAAACCTCCACAAATCCTCTACATTTGACGGAGCCTCATCCATAAAATCATCTTCCACCCTGCTCATGCAGTATTCGGTAGACTGGATAATCAGATCGTCCAGATCATCGAAATACGTATATATCATAGATGCGTTATATCCGCAATGCTTAGCCAGTGAACGAATACCTGTTCCGTGCAGCCCTAGATCCGCAAAACCGTTAAAGCATTTTTCCATAAGGTCAATCTTTTTTGCATTCCATTGTTCTTCTGTATAATTTGCCATCTAATCTTTCCTTCATTCAAATCATCTGCTCTTAATAAAGTATAGTACACTCATTTTGAAAAATCAATATGTATGCACGTCAGCTCACGGAGTATCGGCATTTAGTCAGCACTTACTGAAACAGACCTGTATTTTATATGCCGTCCGCTCACATAAGACACGCCATACTCAGCTTTTACTGCCGAATATGGCGTGTTTTTTAATACCTGACATTCCCGGTCAGGATTTCTACTAAGCTATTATTTATATAACGGATATTTCTCACAGAGTTCTTTTACTATTTCTTTCGCCTTGTTTTTACATTCCTCGTTCTCAGGATTGTTAATAACCAGAGCTATTGCTTCAACGGTTTTTCTGACGTCGTCTTCTTTAAATCCTCTTGTTGTCATTGCCGGTGTTCCGAGTCTTATTCCGCTGGTTACAAAAGGTCCGTTCGGGTCGTTCGGAATGCTGTTTTTATTAGTTGTAATGCCTGCTTCATCGAGAAGCTTTTCTGCAGCCTTTCCTGTAATTCCCTTGTTTACCAGTTTTACAAGAACGAGATGATTGTCTGTGCCTCCCGATACCAGTTCAAAGTCATATTTTTTAAGTTCTTCCGCAAGAACCTGAGCGTTTTTGACTATCTGCTGCTGATAAGCTTTGAATTCCGGCTGAAGAGCTTCTTTAAAGCATACTGCTTTGCCGGCAATAATATGCATAAGAGGTCCTCCCTGGAGTCCCGGGAACATTGCCTTGTCTATCTGCTTTGCATATTTTTCTTTGCAGAGTATAACCCCGCCTCTCGGTCCTCTGAGAGTCTTATGAGTTGTTGTCGTTACAAAATCAGCGTATTCTACCGGATTCGGATGACATCCTGCTGCAACCAGGCCTGCAATGTGTGCCATATCGACCATGAGAAGAGCTCCCACTTCATCAGCAATTTCTCTGAATTTATCTGTCTCTATGGTTCTCGGATAAGCGCTTGCACCTGCAACAATGAGCTTCGGTTTGCATTCATGCGCTATTCTTCTTACTTCATCAAAATCGATTTTCTCCGTAACTGGGTCTATTCCGTAGGACACGAAATTGAAATACAGTCCTGAAATATTTACAGGGGATCCGTGTGAAAGATGTCCGCCATTGGACAAATCCATACCCATTACTGTATCTCCCGGTTTAAGCATAGCCAGATAAACTCCCAGGTTTGCGCTGGCTCCGCAGTGAGGCTGAACATTTGCATGCTCTGCTCCGAAAAGCTCCTTTACTCTTTCTATTGCAAGATTTTCCGCAACATCCACATATTCGCATCCGCCGTAATATCTTTTGCCGGGATATCCTTCTGCGTATTTATTTGTCATTTCGCTTCCGCAGGCTTCCATAACTGCTCTTGATGTGAAGTTCTCAGAAGCAATCATTTCTATTTTATTCTGCTGTCTTGAAGTCTCATCTTTTATTGCCTGAGCGATTTCAGGGTCGACTTTATCAAGATAATTGTAATACATAATGAATTTCCTCCGTTATTTTCCTATTTAACCTATATTTTATTTATTATATTTAATTCTTCAACTTAAATCAATACAGTAGATAAAATAATAATCAAAATCGGAATTATTACATTCTCAAATAATATTTCTATATTTTTTACTGTCGAAAATAAAAACAGCGATTATATGATATAATATCCGTATTATAATATTAAATCAGCGGAGGTAATATATGAGCGATAAAATCATCTATCCCGATATCGACACTTTTGAAGAAGAAGTTGTGAAATCACAGGTTCCTGTACTTGTTGACTTTTATGCAGACTGGTGCGGCCCTTGTCAGTCCCTGGCTCCTGTGCTCAGCGAACTGGCGGAAAAATACGACGGAAAACTTAAAATATGCAAAATCAACGTCGACAGCAACCAGAAGCTGGCGATAAGCCATCAGGTAATGAGCATCCCTACAATGCTTATTTTCAAAAACGGAGAAATCAAGGACAAAATAGTCGGCGCACTTCCGGGACCTGTTCTTGAAAGCAAACTCAATCCATATATTTAAATTATTCCAATAAAAACCGCAAACCGCAGAAAAAACGCTCATGCGTCTGTTCTGCGGTTTATTTTATCTTTTTTAAGTATGCAGCAACCCGGTTATATCAGACCGTACTCCTCTGCCAGCGCTTTAAATGCAGGCAGCGAATTTACAACTGTTTCTCTGGATACACAGTAAGCCAGCCTTACGTACCCGCTGCAACCGAAAGCTCTTCCTTCAACTATCAGGAGATTGTGCTTCTTTGCTGCTGCACAGAATTCTCTTTCATCCTCAACAGGAGATTTTACGAACAGATAAAATGCACCCTGAGGTTCAACGCAGTCGAAGCCGTATTCCTTTAAAGCCCCGTAAAGTATCTTTCTGTTTTCGTCATAAAAATCTATGTCGGTTTTTTCCTCACAGCATCTTGCGGCAACACGCTGAATCAGAGACGGTGCGTTTACGAATCCCAGAATTCTGTTTGCCACACATGCGCCTTCAAATACATCCTCATAAGAATCCATCTCCGAAGGGATAACCAGATAACCTATTCTGTCGCCCGGAAGAGAGAGAGATTTTGAATAGGAATAACCTACTATTGTATTCTTATAGTATTTTGTAAGATACGGCACCTCAACTCCGCCGTATGCCAGCTCTCTGTACGGTTCATCCGAAATAAGATAGATGGATTTTCCGTATTCCTTCTGTTTTTTATCGAGTATTCCGGCAATTTTCTCTATGGTTTCCGTAGGATATACTACACCGGTAGGATTGTTCGGGTTGTTTATGATAACAGCCTTGGTATCCGGCTGTATCATTTCCTCAAACTTTTCCATATCCGGCATGAAGGTTTCCAGTACCGGAGGCACAGCCTCGAGGGTCCCGTTTACATTGTTTACATAGTTTCTGTATTCTCCGAAGAACGGAGCAAATGTCAGAACTTTGTCTCCCGGGTCAATTATAGTCTTTAGGATTACATTCAGACCGCCCGCAGCTCCCACAGTCATTATAATATTGTTCACTCCGAAGGCTGTTCCGAATCTTCGGTTTATGCTCTGTGCAATAGTCTCTCTTACATCCTCATAACCTGCATTGCTCATATAACCGTGCAGCATGAGAGGATCCTCTTTTGACACAATATCAATCACCGCCTGTTTTACCTGAGCAGGCGCCTCTACATTTGGATTGCCCAGACTGAAGTCGTAAACATTCTCCGCTCCGTAAATTTTTGCCAGTCTTGCTCCTTCTTCAAACATGGCTCTGATAGCAGAACTGTTCGCTACCAGTTCCTTCATTTTTTTGCTTATCATACCGTCTCTCCTGTTCCTTTTTAAAACAGACCGCTCAAACCTGCATCATTGAAAAATGCCCTCTATTTTGCAAGTTCCGGAAATCTGTCTTCAATATAATCAATAATAATTTCTACTGCTTTATCAACTCCGACCTTGCTTACATCTATAGATAAATCGTAGTTGGAGACATCAGTCCATGAATATCCCGCATAAGTACTGTAATACCTTGCTCTGTCTTTGTCAAATTTGTCAACAGCCTTTACAGCCTCTTCGATGCTTATTCCCAGATATTCCGCAGCGTTTATGATTCTGAATTCCTTTGAGCCGTGAAGGAAAATTCCGATATGCTTTGGATTGTCACCGAATAATGCATTTCCGCATCTTCCTACCACCACGCAGGAAGATTCTCTTGCCGCCTTTTTCATGATTGCCGACTGAACCTCATAAACCTGCCTTCCGGTAGGCATATAAAGATAAGTAGGGATATTGGGCGAATCAAATTCACTTGTCTGAATAAGGGATTCCCAGAACGAAGAAGTCTTCTCTTCAATGTTTTTCAGCCTTTCCGGTGAAATATGAAAGAAGTCTGCAGCTTTTGTCAGCATTTCCTTGTCAACGTATCTGAATCCGAAATGCTCAGCTATTTTCTGGCCGGTATAAACCCCCTTGCTTCCTATCTTCCTGTCTATAGTAATAATATAATTATCCGTATTCATGATTCTGCCCCCCTGATTTCTTTATTAATTAAATATATATGATTATACACTTATTTTCCATATTTTTCAATCAAATATGACATTCCTTCGCTGTATCCGTCAAATCCCTTTCCGCAGATTGTTTTTTCGCATACCATCGAAAGATATGACAGCTTTCTGAAATCCTCCCTTTGAGAAATATCCGAAAGATGAACCTCAACAGAAGGAATCATTACAGCTTTTATCGCGTCCATTATCGCAACGCTGGTGTGGGTATAGCCTCCGCCGTTTATTATTATGCCGTCAGTATTTTTGTATGCCTTATGAATTCTGTCAATAATATCTCCTTCGTGGTTTGATTGATAAACCTCCACCTCAACGCCTTTATCCTCAGCAAATCTTTCAATATATCCTACAAGTTCAGGATATGTCCTCTGTCCGTAGATTTCTTTTTCCCTTATCCCAAGCATATTAAGATTAGGTCCGTTAATTACCAGTATTTTCATATTTACCTCCGCATCAAATAAGGTCATATATTTCGAATCCCGCAGGGGAAACATATTTCTGATTTCCTTTGACAACAAAAGTGCAGGAGTTTCTCTCTACCGTTATTCCGAATTCTCTCAATACCCTTATTGTTTTGTCCGCGTATTCAAAGGAATCCGGCTCCTCTTCTATCTCTATTTTGCTGTCCCCTTCGAGAACAGGCAGCGCCATTAAAAGCCCTGACAGAAACTCCTCGGAAACATCCTTTCCGAACCTGAATTCTCCGGGTCTCAGTTCTCCGCTAAGTTCAAACGGAAAATGGTCAAACCGGAACACACTTCCCATGGGTTCCATAGCTTCAATCATATCAGTAAACGGAGTTTTTGCAAGTTCTCCCGTTCCCGATACAAATACTTCTTTTTTCAATGCAGCCATTACGGGAACCAGCAGTCTGAGCGCCGTGGAGTTTTCCCTACAGTTTATGATAGGAAGGAATCCTCCGCTGTCCTTTGCTTTATTCATACATATCGGGGTGACTTTACAAAGGTTTCCGCTTCTTATTTCGGTTTCCGCTCCCAGCTCCCTCAGGCAGCCGGCCATAGTGTCCGTATCTTCTCCGGAGCCGCTGAGCTTAAAAATAGTTTCCCTGTCAGATAATGCCGCCGCGAGCAGTACTCTCTGAACAGGAGCATCCTTAAGATTATCCATTTCAACCTCCCCGGGACTGTTTTCCCGGTTTTTATTATTCATTACATCATCATTTACCGACTCCGTTGCATCCCTCACTATCTGCGGGATTTCATCTACAGGAACCGTTACAATCTCACATTTTCCTATTTTTCTCGGAAATACCATGTTGATGGTATCTCCTCTTCTTTTCTTGTCGCTGAGCATCCCCTCTGCGATTTTTTCCAGGCTGAGCCTGCATTTTGTATGCAGCCCGTTTCTGATAAGAGCCGCGTTGATTTTATCGCACAGGTCTCTTTTGCAGTATCCTCTCGCAGCACCGGCTCTGGCTGCCATAAGAATTCCCATGGCAACAGCACTGCCGTGACTTATCTTGTACATGCTGCATTTTTCTATTGAGTGGGCGAAAGTATGCCCCAGATTAAGCAGCTGTCTTTTGCCGTTGTCATTTTCATCCAGCTCCACAATGCTCATCTTTATTTTTACGCAGCTCTCAATAATATCTTCTATGTTGTTCTTAAAAGTTGCCTTTGAAAGCCTTGAGAAAATTCTCTTGTCGCCTATAATCCCGCATTTTACAGCTTCCGCTGTTCCCTGAGCATACACCTCCGGCTCAAGGGTGTCAAACGTATCCGGATCACATATAACCATAGACGGATGATAAATTGAACCTGCCAGATTTTTTCCCGCCTTTAGATTTACGGCAGTTTTGCCTCCGACGGCTGAATCTATTGCTGCAAGAAAGGTGGTAGGTATCTGAACATATCGTATTCCTCTGGAATAAACCGAGGCTGCAAACCCCGATACATCACCGACAGTGCCTCCGCCCAAACTTAACAGAATATCTTTCTTGGTAATGTAATTCTCAGCCATGAACTCCAGCAGATCGTTGAGAACAAAGAAATTCTTTGATTTTTCGCCTCGTTCGAAAACATAGCTCAGAGTATTGAAGCCCGCTTTTGTCAGAGACACCGCAACACGGTTCCCGTACACAGAATCCACAGCATCGTCGGAAACAACAATAATACTGCACTGTCCGAAGCGGTCTTTCAGCATATTTCCAATATTGTCCAGGCTTCCCCTTTCAATGAAGTAATCATATTTTTGAGAAACATTTATTTCAATCTTTTTTATCATTTTAATTCACCTGAGCAGCCTTACGACTGTTACGATATCCTTTTTGACGACCTTCCCGCAATAATTCTGTATCCTGCATATCCTGCGGCAGTTCCTATAACCGCTCCCGCAATAACATCGGTAGGAAAATGAACATACAGATACAGTCTGGAAAGCCCTATGACCGCCGCCAGCACCAGAAACGGAATTCCAGCTTTTTTATTACAGAAAAATATTGACGAAGCACCCGCAAAAGCAATTGAAGTATGCCCCGAAGGAAAAGAAAAATCAGACGGAGCCTTTACAATCAGCTCCACTGCGGTATTTATATCGTACGGTCTAACCCTTGCCGCAAGAGGCTTAATCGTAACATTTGTTACAAGAAAGCAGATGAGCAGCGAAACAGCCGACACTTTCCCTACAGTTCTGGTTTTAGGTATTATCAGCAGAACAACAGTCAGAAGCACCCAGAACTTTCCTCCGTTTCCCAATGACGTAACAGCAGGCATGACAGTATCCAGAAAAGCACATCTGAAGTTTTCCCTGATAAAATCCAGCACTGCAAAATCCATGCTCTGTATTATTTCCATTATTTTATTCAACCCCTCTATTTTTCAGGAACAGAAAAATTCACTGCATTTTTCACTATGGAAAAATCCGTCTTCCCCAGCTTCACTATTTCCCCGTCAACGCTAGCTTCAATCATTTCCTCCGGATTTATCGATACATTTTTGCATTTAAGACATTTAAAAACTTCTGCATCTTTTCTCGAATCCAGATGTGTTCCTTTTTTATATTTCGGCAGCAGACCGATAAATCTTCTCTTAGGTATCATTTTAACCAGACTTACGTCTATCAAACCATCGTTTACCGATGCGTTTGGCACTCCTTTAAAACCTCCGCCGCAGAATTTACCGTTGGCTATGGCTATAAGCACAAGCTCGTCCTCCCAGAAATCTTCGGTTTCCGTATTCACAGCCATCTTTATTCCTATTTTGCCGCTCAGTACCTTAATTGCCCCTGCAGCATAGGCTGCCGGTCCCGAAATAAAGGGTTTCTTCTTCAGCCTGCCGGCTTCAATAACCACGTCGCAGTCTGCGCCCACATTTATCATATTTACAGCATATCTTTCGTTGTATCTGATTAAATCTATCTTTTCCGAGGTTCCTTTAAACTGTTTTTCTATGTTCAGAAAATCAACAGGTCTCGGGAAATTTCTTACAAAATCATTCCCGGTTCCGCAGGGAATAACGGTAACTTCCGCAAAATCATATCCCACGGTTCCGTTTACAGCCTCGTTCAATGTGCCGTCTCCGCCCATTGCATAAAATCTGATTCTGTCCTTTTTTAGTTTTCCGGACTGCTCAAGGCATCTCTTCCTCACATAGTTTTCGGCATCTCCGACACATCTTGTTTTGTATATTTCATAATCGTATCCGTTCTCTTTTCCGACTCTGTCTATTTCCTCAAGCAGCTTTTGAACTGCTCTTCCGCCTTTTCCCGCAGCCGGATTCATCAGAAAAACATGCTTCATACTACTACCTCTGCTACTGATATTTCAATATTTTTATATAGATTATCATAGTTTACATTTTCTTACAAGGCTGCAGTCATTCCGTATTTTTATGGTTAACCCGATAAAATATACATCAAGGGAGCCTTATTCGGCTCCCCGTACATGTTATTCGGTTTCGTATGCGTCTGTAATTTCTGCAAAATACAGTGTATGTACGTCATTGTCACTGTAATACTCTTTATAATCTTCAGGTGACATTCCCTTAGAATCCACGTCGGTTCTGTAGAAGATTCTGCATTCGAAATGAAGTGCGGGAGTGTCAATAATAGGCGCCTCTGCATATTTGCTGTCCTTTGTTACGAGTCCCAGCTTTGCAAATTTATTTACGCTTTTACCGGATTCCTTGCCGGAAACCTCCCAGGCTTCTTTAAGATTCGACGGATCCGCAAAGGTTATCGTAAAATCATCGCTTTCGGAAAGCAGTTCATGCGTATATCTGGATTTTCTGACCATAACCATTACCATAGGTCTTCCCCACATTTCTCCTACTGCTCCCCAGGATATAATCATGGTGTTTTTCCTGTGACCGCTTTTTGTAGTCAGGAACACACCTTTATCCATCATGGTCAGTACTCTTGAAGACATATTGAAAAGACTGCTGAGACCTATGTTCTGCCTTACATCGTCTTCTTTTTTATTTCTGTGCTCTGCCGGAATCGTCATTTCCAGCGCCTCAGTTTTACTGCGAATCTCATCCTCCCAGCCGGGGAAGTCGTAATACCATTTTCTGGTTTCTTCAATATATCTCAGTTTGAAACGCCAGTCCGTCACCACGGCTGTTGTCAGATTATGAACCCGGTCTGCAGCTTTTACATTCATTGCAATCGGATCTGACTTTACCCTTCGGATATATTCCTCCATATCCATGTTATATCCGCGGGTCATGATTTTTACAGCTTCCAGAACCTCCGCTCCTCCGTATACACGAATCCTGTCCTCATCCGCATCCGTAACATCCAGAAGATTGTGGAAAAGTCCCGCAATTCTGTACTCAAGAGGAAAATCTTTTTTTCTTAAAATTTCAGCCACTGCTGCGGGATGAGTAATGTAAGCTTCACCGCCTATTCGTTTCTGTCCCTCATGCATCATTTCAGCATATTTGTATGCTTCATCATAATACATTCTTTGAATCTTTTTCTTTTTCATGACCTCGTGCCAGCGGCTGACTATTACCATGAGGTCTGCGGGCAGCCTTTTGAAGGCCTCATTTTTCAGATTATCCCCAATCGAATAATATGCCTCTGCTATCGAACCGGCCATTGCGGCAAGAGTGTCCGTATCTCCGCCGAGAGAAACTGCTTTTCTTACGGCACTTTCAAAATCGTCACTTTCAAGAAATGCGATAATTGCCTCCGGAACTGTAATCTGGCAGCTGGATGACACCTGAGGATAAGCTCTTATCTCCTCTATCGTGCGGCTCAGATCATATCCGTATTTTTTCTCGATATATTCCTTAATTTCATGCCTGCCCGAACCTGTTCTTGCCATGAAGATTGCCGCAGCTACGGCTTTTGCGCCTTTAATTCCCTCCGGATGGCTGTGGGTAACCTCTGCACTCAGTTCGGCGAATTCCTCAACCTTTTCAAGACTGTCAAACATCCATGCTACCGGGGATACACGCATGGCAGAACCGTTTCCGAAGCTGTTATAAGGCTCCTCATCTTCTCTGCAAAGCCACTCCATAAACCTTTCGCCGTAGCCTGCATTGGCATAAAACCTTCCGAACTTTCTCATCCTGCTGATAAATAGCTTTCTGGTCTTCTCTCTGTCCTCTTCACCATCCATAAGGGCATCCGCTACAGCCAGAGTCATAACGGTATCGTCTGTAAAATCCGAGTCCTCCCGGAACAGCGGAAACTCCGTCTCTTCAACCGGTTCCCTTAAATACTCATACGGACTTCCGATAATGTCCCCCAAAATAGCGCCTAACATGAAAATCACCTCTTTCAGTTAATTCAGTTTTCTTTAAACCTGGAATGAATACGCTTAAAATATATATTTATTATCACCGTCAGTACGGTGTCTAATAAAGCAAATAATATCAGCGCGGCAGGAATAACCGCAAAAACAGGCATCCATTCCGGAAGCCTTAGATTTCCGAAGAAAATATCAAACATCAGAAAATATGCGGCAAGCAGAACTAATACAAAAAAACCGAATTTTACCGCCAGCTGTGCAGGAGATGACTTTAATTTCTCCGCAAAGTATTTTACTGCGGGATAAATCCCAAAAAACATAACATACGGAAGAATCGCCGCCTTATTGGGTACTACCGCAAAGCCGAGCAGCGATGCTGCCGCAAAAAATACCAAACCGTTTCTTATTCCCGTTTCTATTATAACAAAAGCAGCCGCCGCGGAAGCGACAGCAAACAGAGTCATTTCCACTCCGGGAGCAATTGATGCCCCTATCAGAAATATCTCTGTAAGCGCCAGATAAATTCCGCTGACCGCAAGCTTTCTTACTTTTGGATTTCTCATAATATCCCTCCGAAAAATCTCACTTTCTCATCGTCTCACTATCCCTTTTATATACAGTCACATAAACAGTCGAAGCACAAATAAGCCTGACAAAGCTTGCATGCCATATCTTCTCTGGAATTGTATCCCTGACCATAGGATGCATTTCTGTACATTCCGCCTGTACCCATTACTGCATTAAGCCCCTGCCTGTATTCCGCATTGTTGGGTTCCATGCTTACGGCTGTCTGCATCTTGTTAACAGCGTCGTCATACCAGCCTTTTCTGTATGAAATCATTCCGCTGAGGAAATACCATTCCGCATTTCTGGCAGAACACTTGTTAAGTGCGGATTCTGCTCCGAAAATGTTTCCGGCATTCATCATCTGTCTGACCTGCTGAAGCTCAGGCGAATAACCCGTGCTTCCCGAACCGCTGTATCCTCCCCCTCCGCCGGAGTGGTTTTTGCTGAGATAGTCATAAGCCTCATTTATTTCCTGCATCTTTTCCTCTGCCAGAGAGGACAGAGGATTGTTCTGATACTTGTCAGGATGGTATTTCTTTACCTGCTCCTTGTAGGCCGCTCTAATCTCATCCATAGATGCGTTCTTATTTACTCCCAATACTTCATAAGGATCTTTCATCTTCTTTTTTTCCTTTCCCTGTTATCTGCTCCGTTTTACGGTTCAATCCGAAATAAATTATATTATCCACCAGCCCCCTGTTCTTCTTAATCTCCAGTAAATCATATGCTTTTGACATTTCTCCCAGATAATGAAAAAGCAGAAATTCTGTGTGAGGCAGTATTCTTTTTTTAAATTCTTCTGCCGATTCCTTCCCGGAATCGTATCCGAACCTGTATATCAGCGGATTATAGTTTCCGTCTTTAATATTTTCATCTATATCATCAAGCGCGTCAATAAGGTACATCCATTTTCCGAGATGAAACCCAATGCTTCCAAGTATTTTCTTCACGGTCTCACTGCGGTTTACTTCCGGATATCCGGTGAATACCGCCTTCATTATCTCCGCAAACGAGTCTGAAGTCATATCAACGGAACCGCATTTTTCCTTTTCCATTCTTCCCAGTGACTCCAGCTCGGATTCCGCGACAGCGCATAAATCCGGATATTTTTCTTCAAGTGTTCTGTAGGTGCTCTCAAACATCAGTTTCATGGCCCGGGCTTTGATGCTGTTTTCGTCTTTTATATCATCAGCCAGCTTGTGATATGCAAGTATTATCATCACATCTGCCGCATAGTCCACGGCACCGTTATCCACACAAATATTTTTCTTTTTTACCGGATGCACCGGACAGTGCTGTCTGATAATCTTCTCTTCTTCCTCTTTCAGAGAAGAAAGAAGCACAGCAAGAAAAGCCGAATCGTAGCTCAGAATCATTCTGGGTAAAAGTCCGTGTCTCCTGCCGATGGATTTGCATACTCCGCAGTAATAGCTGCAGTAAAGCTCGTACTCCTTTACCTTCATTTCCGGCTTGTCCGCCACAACATAACCTACCATATACACCTCATACTGTCGTGCATTCCCTCAGAAATGCTCACGAATGTAATTATTTTCATTATAACATGATAATTTTTCCCAGTATAGCAAAATATTCTGAATTATTTTCAAAGAAAAGATGAACAAAAAATAAAGTCTCCGCCCGAAGACAGAATTGAAGCTTCAGGCGGAGGGCGTGACAGTGTTATATTAAGGCAATCCCGGCAAAGGCGAAAGCTTTCGGCTCACAACTCTTCGCCTCAGGATATCAGCACCTAACCCGTAACATTTGAAACAGCTTATTTACTTCTTTAAATTGATTGATGCAGCTCTGTATACTTCTATCGCGGTAGCAGGCAGTGTAAGTACTATTGATGTATAATCCACAGCAAACATAATTATCAGCAGCAGGACATTACATATCAGGATTTTAAGTTCATATTTTTCAGGCGGCTTCTGTTATACTCCGATAACCGTTCTTTGTGTTTCAAA
The DNA here is from genome assembly GCA_030526325.1 of Bacillota bacterium. GTDB lineage: Bacteria > Bacillota > Clostridia > Peptostreptococcales > Anaerovoracaceae > RGIG1899. The sequence goes on along the minus strand of JAUNCY010000012.1, from coordinate 17,857 downwards.
GTATCATATAAAAAGACTCCTTCCGACATCAACAGAAAACATAAAAGAAAACCCGTATGAGTCAGTACGGTAAAACCTGTGTTATTCATTTTCATAATCAGAGCCGTTATAACAATTCCCCACATGATAACGTATTTAAGAATTCCTGCCGTTACAAAACTTTTTATTTTCATATTGTAATCACCCCTTACATCACAATACAATTAAGGATAACATCAGAATTACTTATAATTCTAAAAAAAACGCTTTCCGTGTCAATATCAGGCATTTTTTCTTAAAATATTAAAAAATCCGGCCTGCAAAAGCACATAACTTATCGCAGGCCGTTTTTACTATACTTATATGAAATTATTTAGTCGTCTGCTGTTCTACCAGACGTTCGCCGCAGTGTCTCTTTCTAAGAACCGGTTTTTCAATCTTTCCTGTCGGATTTCTGGGCACATCCTCAAATATGATCTTTCTAGGTCTCTTATATCTCGGCAGTGCTGCACAGAACCTGTTGATATCATCCTCGGTGCAGGTCGAACCCGGCTTGAGCTCGATAATTGCCGCAGAGATTTCTCCCAGTCTTGTGTCAGGAATACCAATAACAGCCACATCCTTTATATCCTTATGGCTTCTGAGGAAATCCTCTATCTGAACCGGATATATGTTCTCGCCGCCGGAAATGATAACGTCTTTCTTTCTGTCAACCAGATATATAAATCCATCCTCATCCTGTCTTGCCATGTCTCCGGTGTACAGCCACCCGTCTTTAAGAGAATTTGCGGTAGCTTCAGGGTCATTGTAATAGCACTTCATGACTCCGGCGCCTTTTACAACCAGTTCGCCCACATCACCCTGTTTTACCTCGTTGTTCTGCTCATCGACGATTTTAACCTGCCATCCGAAGCCCGGAATTCCAATAGCTCCGACTTTATGAATATTTTCTACTCCGAGATGCACACAGCCCGGTCCCAGAGATTCGCTGAGTCCGTAGTTCGTGTCATACTCATGATGAGGGAAGAAGCTCTTCCAGCGTTTGATAAGACTTGGCGGAACAGGCTGAGCTCCGATATGCATGAGCCTTAACTGATCCAGCTGATAATTCTCCAGCTTTATGTCTCCTCTGTCGATGGCATCCATAATGTCCTGAGCCCACGGAACCAGCAGCCATACAACAGTAACCTTTTCTCTCGATATTGTATCTATAATCCACTCAGGTTTTACACCTTTCAGCAGTATTCCCTTGCTTGCGGAAATAAGACTTCCGAACCAGTGCATTTTTGCACCCGTATGATAAAGAGGCGGTATGCACAGGAAAATATCATCCTTCTGCTGTTTATGATGACTCTGTTCAACTACACAGGCATTCACAAGTCCTCTGTGATCGTGAAGTATCGCCTTCGGAAAACCTGTTGTTCCCGACGAGAAATAAATTGCGGCATAATCGTCATCACTGATTTCAACCAGAGGAGGCTTCTTGGAGCATCTCTCCGAAATCAGCTCATAATCCGTAGCAAAGGTCGGGCAGTCCTGACCTACATATATGTATTCGTTTACTTCGGGTATAGTTCCGTAGATGGATTCCACACGTCCGATAAACTCGGAACCGAACACCAGCTTCGACGCTTCGGAAAGCTCCAGACAGTATTTTATCTCATCCGCGGTATATCTGAAATTGAGCGGAACAGCAATCGCACCGGCTTTGAGTATCCCAAAATAAATTGGAAGCCATTCAAGGCAGTTCATCAGAAGAACAGCCACTTTGTCACCCTTCTTCACACCCTTGACGGTGAGAAGGTTGGCAAACCTGTTTGACTGACATTCAAAATCCAGCCATGTTATCTCTCTTCTGTATCCTGCATTAGGCTTCGTTTCCACCAGTTCATATTCACGCCATGTTACGCCGTGTTCTTCTCTTTTCTCCGGATTTATTTCCACCAGACACACTTCGTCCGGATAAAGATTTGCATTTCTTGTTAAAAACTCTGTAATAGGCATATTTTTTCCTCCTACTTCTACTACATAACTACATTTTTACGGCAGCTTACTGATTTTGCCGCATACGGTGATTATATCACACCCGTACATACCGGTCAAACCCAAATAGACATCTCGTTTTCGGCGTAATGAGCCGCCGCATTTATAAATTATCAGGCTTCCTGACCGGGATCATCTTCAGTTTCTCTCACCGAAAACCGGCAGCCGCAGAAGTGCTGACGATAAAGACCGTATTCCCGGGAAAGTTCTATGGATCGCCTGTAGCCGTCTCTCTTCTTGAAGTCGGATACGAGATACTTTACCCCGTATTCATCCCCTGTTTCAATTCCGATTTTGTTTATAACTGATGCATTCTTCATCGGGCTTACCGTAAGGGTAGTGGTAAAAAAATCAAAATTCCTTTCCGCTGCCAGCGACGCAGTTTCTCTCAGTCTCAGTTCAAAACACATCCGGCACCGTTCTCCACCCTCTTTAATTTCTGCCATCGGCGCTGCAGCCTCCAGAAAAATCTCGGGATTATATCTTCCCTCAATAAATTTTACTGTATTTTCAGATCCGTATCTTTCCTCAATATATTTTACCTGATTGTCTCTCCGCTTTATATACTCCTCTTCATCATCGATATTAGGATTGTAAAAAAACACAGTCAGATCAAAATCATCCGCAAGCCTTTCAATAACAGAGGTGCTGCAGGGACCGCAGCAGCTGTGCAGAAGAAGGCTCGGTCTGCCCTCTGCAGAGGAAATCACTTTCTGCATCTGCTTGTCATAATTTTCTTTTATGTTCATCGTTTTCACCTTTACTGCAGCAGTATAAAATAAAAATGAGGGCTGAAAAAGCCCTCACATTATTTCATTATACTGTCTACAACCTTTTTGACAATTCCGCCGTCGGCCTTGCCTTTTACCTGAGGCATAACCGCCTTCATTACAGCTCCCATATTTTTCTTCTCAGGTGAAATTCCCTGTTCCTCCATCGTTTCAACAACAACGGCACGGACTTCATCCTCAGTCATCTGAGCCGGTAAATAGGTCTGCAGAACTTCTATTTCCGCCTTATAAACATCCAGGAGATCAGTTCTTCCTGCCTTCTCAAAATCTGCCAACGCATCTTTTCTCATTTTGACCTGTTTGGTAAGAACTTCAATGATACCTTCATCATCCAGTTCCTCCCGGTGGTCGACTTCATATTGCTTAATGGCTGCACGAGCCATATTTACAACATTTTTCTTGATTTCGTTTTTCGTTTTTAACGCTTCTTTGAAATCGGCGCTAAGTCTTTCTTTCAAAGACAATAGCTTCACCTCTTTTTAGTATTTCTTAGCCTTTTTTCTGGCTACTTCTGACTTTTTCTTTCTTTTTACGCTCGGCTTTTCGTAATGTTCTCTTTTTCTGAGTTCGGACATTACTCCATCTCTTGCGCAAGATCTTTTAAATCTTTTGAGAGCGCTTTCCAGAGATTCATTATCTCTAACTATAACCTGTGCCATCTTTTCCTTATCCCTCCCTCCGTAGCATGAACTATTGAAGCATTCACGCAGTGATTGTTTATAAGTCGGCTTAGATATTATATAATAATTTAAAGTAAATAGCAAGATTTTTTATTAATTATTAACAATTTATCAGCCTGGAGGCCAAAGCATAGGTCTTCCTCCGAGCAAATGGAAATGCAGATGCTCTACAGTCTGAAAACCGTCTTCGCCACAGTTTGAAACCAGCCTGTATCCGTTAGTGATACCTGCGATTTCGGCAATTTCTTTTACCTTAACCATGATTCTTCCGAGAATCTCGATATCCTCCTCAGAGCATTCGTCAAGGGATGAAATATGTTTTTTCGGCACTATCAGAACATGCGCAGGTGCCTGCGGCTCAATGTCTCTGAAAGCATACATATCTTTGTCCTCGTATACTTTGCTGGAAGGAATCTCGCCTTCAATTATTCTGCAAAATAAACAGTCAGCCATCTTCTACCCACCTCTCAAACCGGATTCTTGTCCGGCAAATAATACAATATAACCTGAAAATCTTTTCAAATCACATTATATGAAAGATATTATAACAGAATCCCCTCAATTCCGTCAAGAAATCTATTCTGCAGTAAAACGTTTTCAATAGAATTAATTGCGGCATCCGCCTCTTCTTTGCAGGTTTTTACATACACTTTAATATAATTGTCGGTAAGACCCGATATCATTTCCAGTTCCGGATGATATTCCTCAAAAAGAACCTCTCTTGAAGTTCCAAGATTTTTCTCTATAAAACTCTCCGATATCTTCTCCGCGGTTTTAATCAGAATATCGCTTCTGCGTTTTTTTTCATCCGAAGAAATCTGATCCGGAATTTTTTCCGCAGGTGTTCCGGCCCTTGCGGAATACTGGAACACATGCACTCTGCAGAAACCGGTTTCCTCCGCCGCCTTTACGGAATCTTCAAAATCCTCCCGGGTCTCTCCGGGAAATCCTACTATAATATCGGTGGAAATTCCGTAATTCTCATCAAAATCGTAAATAGTCTTTACAATATCACGGTACTCCGACATATCGTACCTTCTGTTCATTTTTTTCAGAATCCTGTCGCTTCCGCTCTGGACCGACAGATGAACGTGATGGCAAAGCTTGTCATAAACGAAAAGCTTCCTGATATACTGAGAATTAATTACAGTCGGCTCCAGAGAGCTGAGTCTTATTCTGAAGTTTCCCTCTATATTACTGATTTTTTCTATAAGGATGTGAAGCTTAGGCTCCCCGGTGTCCTCGCTTCCGTAAAGAGCTGTATTTATTCCCGTAAGCACAAGCTCCCTGTATCCGGCGCTGACAAGCTGTTCCGCCTCTCTGAGAATATCCTCCTCAGTTCTGCTTCTTACAGTTCCCCTTGCATACGGAATAATGCAGTAGGAGCAGAATCTGTTGCAGCCCTCCTGAATCTTGATATAGGCTCTGGTTCTTCCTTCCATAGCCTCTACAATGCCCATCTCGTCAAAGGATTTCAGTTCTTCGTATTCCCTTACTTCGCATATTTTCTTTTTTTCTTCCATGCATTTGCGGACCAGTCCGGGAATCCGGCTTTTTTCGTTTGTCCCCGCTATTACATCCACCTCATCCATGGCTTTAACGGCATCCTCTCCGGTCTGGGCATAACATCCGGTAACAGCTATTATACAGTCCGGATTCATTTTCTTCATATGTCTTATTGTCTGGCGGGATTTTCTGTCCGCCATATTGGTAACGCTGCATGTATTAATAACACATACGTCTGCAGCCTCATCCCCGGATACTATCTCATAACCCTCTGCCCTGAAAAGTTCCTTCAAAGCCTGGGTCTCGTACTGATTTACCTTGCAGCCTAATGTAGCAAACGAAACTCTCATAATTTATCACCTATTGTTCCAGTTCGTACATGACCATCGCCATGGCGGCAACAGAAGCGGTTTCCACTCTAAGCACAGTTCTTCCCAGGGAAGCCGACAATGCGCCGGCAGATGTTATCATGTCGTATTCCTTTTCCGAAAATCCCCCTTCGGGTCCTATTATCAGTCCCAGAGTCCTGCATTCTTTAATTCGTTCATCTCTGAGAATCTCTTTTAATGAGGTCTTTTTTTCATCTTCATAACAGAAAATATTTATATCGTTTTTTTTGATTTCATTTGCCAGATCTGAAAAGCTTACAGCCGGTTCAACCGACGGAATAATTCCTCTTCTGCACTGCTTAACAGCTTCGTCGGCTATCTTCTGCCATCTCTCCGTCTTCTTTGAAAAATTACCCTTGTCCTGTACAACGGTTCTCTCGCTAAAAACAGGTATAATCCGGTCCACTCCGAGCTCCACTGTTTTCTGAATTATCAGCTCCATTTTTCCCTGTTTGGGAATTCCCTGATACAGTGTTATCCGGTGAAAAGGCTCTCTTTCGAAATGCCTTTTTACTAATATTTTTCCATATGCCGAATCTGAGGAAATACTTTCCAGTTCTATTTCATATTCATATTCATCGTTGTCGGAGATTTCAATAACGTCTCCGATACGGTGTCTCAAAACTTTCGATAAATGCTTCACGTCATCTTTATCGGTAATATAAATTCTGTTTTCTTCTATATTCTTCTTATCAACAAAAAATCTGCTCATATTTCCCCCGAATTCATGCTGCTGTACAAAAGACAATAAGCGGATTCATAATCCGCTTTGTCCTAACGTGCCACTATAGCGACCCATTCGTCTTCACTTAATATCTCAACTATCTTAAATCCGCATTTTTTTATAGCTTTCGCCACAACATCTTTTTTCTCTGCGAGAATTCCCGACGAAATATAGTATCCGCCTTTTTTGAGGTGCTTTTTAACATCCTTTGACAGCATAATAACCAGATCTGCCATCAGATTTGCCACAACCACGTCAGCCTGATAGTCAATTCCCTTCGTCAAGTCTCCCTCTGCAATTTTTATTCTGTCAGACAGACCGTTGATTTCCATGTTTTCTCCCGCTACAGTTACTGCAACCGGGTCTATGTCAACTCCCAGAACATCTCCTGCTCCAAGAAGTGCAGCAGCTACCGACAGTATTCCGGATCCGCATCCCACATCCAGCACGCTGCTTTCTCCCGGCACCAGATATTTTTCAAGAGCTTTTATGCACATTGTTGTGGTCGGATGCTTTCCTGTTCCAAAAGCCGCACCCGGATCTATCTCAATAACTATTTCGTCGTCAGACTGCTTTTCATAGTTTTCCCAGGAAGGTTTTATTGTTATTCTGTCGGTTATTCTCTCAGGCTTGAAATACTCTTTCCAGTTATCCTTCCATTCATCGTCGCAGACATTGTTGACAGTAACCTGAAGTCTGCCGAGAATTCCCACTGTATCCTCAAAGGCTCCGCATGCGTCAAATGTTGCGAGCCTGTATACCTCATCCCTTATCTTTTTAAGACAGGAATATCCTTCGGCTGTTTTTTCCAAATATGCCGTTACACAGGTTTCTGTGTTTTTCAGTTCCTCGACCAGTTTTTCATCTACATAATCCCAGTCATAGGAATTCTTCTTATCCATAAGTTCGTAAAAATCATTTTTGTCTTCGACAACAATTCCGTCTTCTATCCCCGCTGCTATAAAAATTCCGAATACGGGATCTATTCCTTTTGTAGTGGTATAAACCTTTACCTCAAGATACTCCATTTCTATTTTTCCTTGTTATCCTTTTTTTCTTTCGCGTCATTTTCTTTATCCTTCTTGAAGAATTCCTTCATATTCTCCATGAAGTTCTTTTTCTGCTCATGTTCGCCCGAATTATATGCAGCTTCAAGCTGTTGAAGAATACGTCTCTGCTCTCCGTTTATCTTCTTAGGTATTTCAATAAGTACTTTTACATACAGATCCCCGTAACGTCCGCTGTTTACAACCTTGACGCCTTTTCCCTTAAGCCTGAAGACCGTGCCGTGCTGTGTGCCCGGCGGAATTTTGTATGAAATCTTCTCGGTAAGGGTCGGAACAATGATATCCGCTCCCAGCACCGCCTGAGGATAGGTGATAGGAATTTCAAGAATCAGGTCTGAGCCGTTTCTCTTGAAAATCTTATGAGGTTTAACCTGTACTATTACATAAACATCTCCTGCCGGTCCCCCGTTGAGTCCGGGTTCGCCCTGACCCTTAAGTGAAATTACAGAATCATTATCTATTCCTGCCGGTATATCAATGCTTATTTTCACATCTTTTCTTATTCTGCCTTTTCCGCCGCATTTTTTGCACGGATTTGTCACTATTGTACCCTGACCGCCGCAGTGAGGGCAAGTGGTCACATTTGTAAACTGTCCGAAAGGTGTGTTTGATACCTTGCTTATCTGACCTGTTCCGTTGCAGTGCGGACAGGTGGTTCTTTCTGTACCCTTTTCAGCTCCTGTGCCTCCGCATTCCGGGCAGTCTTCATTTCTTGTAATTCTGATTTCCTGCTTTGTTCCGAAGGCCGCTTCTTCAAATGTAACTGCAACCCTCGCCTGAATATCCGCTCCTTTTCTCGGACCGTTACGTCTTCTGCTTCCGCCGAAGCCTCCTCCCGCAAAGGAACCGAAAATATCCCCGAAAATATCCTCAAATCCGGAGAAGCCGCCGCCGCCTCCGAAGCCCTGGTTAGGATCTACGCCGGCATGACCGAATCTGTCATATCTGTCTTTTTTCTGAGGATCGGAAAGAATCTCATATGCCTCGTTTACTTCCTTGAATTTTTCTTCTGCTTCCTTGTTGTCCGGGTTTCTGTCCGGATGATATTCCATTGCCTTTTTCCTGAAGGCTTTCTTTATTTCATCGGGTGTCGCTCCCTTACTGAGACCGAGCACTTCGTAATAATCCCGTTTTGCCAATTAATTTCACCTGCCAACAAATTATTTCTTTTAACCTAAAACAGCATAGAACACCCCTGAGGGCGTTCTGTGCTGTTGAAATATACTAGCAATTTATTTTATTAGTTTTATTTGTCTTCGTCAACTACTTCATAATCAGCATCTACAACATTGTCATCATTTGTCGCGCCGTTCTGTTCGAAGCCTGCTGCTCCGTCCTGAGCTGCACCTGCTGCCTGTGCCTGTTCCTGAGCCTGCTGATAAAGTTTTGAAGACAGTACGTGGAATTCGTTGGTAAGTGCTTCCTTCTTAGCGTTGATTTCTTCGATATCAGTGCCCTCGAGCGCTTTCTTGAGGTCTTCCACTGCTGTGTTAACCTTTGCAAGCTCTTCTTCGGAAAGTTTTCCTTCAAGTTCCTTAATAGCCTTTTCTGTTTCGTATACCAGTGTATCTGCCTGGTTTCTGGTTTCTATTTCTTCCTTCTTCTTCTTGTCTTCAGCTGCGAACTGTTCTGCTTCCTTAATCTTCTGATTGATTTCTTCTTCCGATAATTTTGTTGAAGATGAAATTGTAATTCTCTGGTCTTTTCCTGTGCCCATATCCTTAGCGCTTACATTTACAATACCGTTGGCATCGATATCGAATGTAACTTCAATCTGAGGGATTCCGCGTGGAGCAGGCGGAATTCCTGTGAGCTGGAATCTTCCGAGAGTTGTATTGTAAGCGGCCATTTCTCTTTCACCCTGGAGTACATGAATATCTACTGCAGTCTGATTGTCGGCAGCTGTTGAGAATATCTGGCTCTTCTTTGTAGGGATAGTTGTATTTCTTTCAATCAGCTTTGTGAATACTCCGCCGAGAGTTTCGATACCCAATGAAAGCGGTGTTACGTCAAGAAGAAGAATATCGTTTACTTCTCCGGTAAGAACGCCGGCCTGAATAGCAGCTCCGATAGCTACACATTCGTCAGGGTTGATTCCTTTATACGGTTCTTTACCGGTTACTTTCTTTACAGCTTCCTGAACTGCAGGAATTCTTGTTGAACCGCCAACCAGGATAACCTTGTCGAGATCGTTTGTTGTAACGCCTGCATCTGCCATAGCCTTTCTCATCGGCTCAATTGTTTTCTGAACCAGGTCAGCTGTGAGCTGGTCGAATTTTGCTCTTGTGATATCCATATCAAGATGGAGAGGACCTTCAGGACCTGCTGTAATAAACGGCAGATTTACATTTGTTGTCTGTGATGATGAAAGCTCTTTCTTTGCTTTTTCTGCAGCGTCCTTAAGTCTCTGCATTGACATCTTGTCTTTTCTGAGGTCGATTCCATGTTCTTTTGCAAATGCATCAGCCATGAAGTCGATGAGGCATTTGTCAAAATCGTCACCGCCCAGCAGGTTGTTGCCGTTTGTTGCAAGTACTTCAAATACTCCGTCGCCCAGTTCCATTACAGATACGTCGAATGTACCGCCGCCCAGGTCGTATACGAGAATTTTGTGTGAATTTACATCTTTGTCAAGACCGTATGCAAGAGCTGCTGCTGTCGGTTCGTTGATGATTCTCTTAACTTCCAGACCTGCAATCTTCCCGGCATCTTTTGTAGCCTGCTTCTGGCTGTCTGTGAAGTAAGCCGGAACAGTGATTACAGCTTCGGTTACCTTTTCTCCGAGATAGCTTTCAGCGTCAGCCTTCAGCTTCATGAGAACCATAGCTGAAATATCCTGAGGTGTGTATGCTTTTTCGTCTATGGTTACTTTATAATCTGTTCCCATATGTCTCTTAATGGATATTACTGTTCTGTCAGGATTTGTAATAGCCTGTCTTTTTGCAGTTTCTCCTACAAGTCTTTCACCGTTTTTAGCAAATCCTACGATTGACGGTGTTGTTCTGTTGCCTTCAGCGTTTGCGATTACTACAGGTTCTCCGCCTTCGAGAACCGATACACATGAATTTGTTGTACCTAAGTCAATTCCTATTACTTTACTCATAATAACATCTCCTCTTTACTGTCTAAATTTATTTAAAAATATTTTATACTGAAACTTTTACCATCGACGGTCTGATAACTCTGTCTTTAAGCATATAGCCTTTCTGCATTTCCATGAGAATCATTCCCGCCTCTGTTCCTTCCGCTTCTTCAGAGAGGACTGCGTGATGGAAATTAGGATCGAATTCCTTACCTTCGGTTTCGATTGCTTCCACTCCGAAATTTCCAAGAACGGTCATGAGCTGTTTATATATCAGTTCCACACCGTTTTTAAAACTTTCATCCGCATCATTGTCTGTCGACAGAGCTCTTTCAAAGCTGTCCACAACGTTAAGCAGCTCTTTTGCTATACGTTCGTTTGCATATGCCGCGATATTCTGCTTTTCCGTTTCTGTTCTCTTTCTGAAATTCTGGTACTCTGCTGCCAGTCTCATATATTTTTCATTTGCTTCCTTCAGCTCTTCGTTTTCTTCTTTCTTTGTCTCTTCGTCTGAATCGTTCTTCTTTATATAGCTGTGAAATTCATCGACGTTTTTCATGAACTCCTCTTTTTTATCAGTGATTTCGTCTTTTTCCTTATCTGTCATATACCCACCTTCTTGTATCATTATTCTTCTTCCGAATCCCCGGAAATTTTAAACGTTCTGCTAAGATTATCCGTCATGAATTCTATAAGCGAAGTAACCTTGTCATACTTCATCCTCGTAGGTCCTATTACCCCGAGTTTTCCAATGAACCTGCCGTTCACCCTGTAGGTGGCGGTTATGAGACTGCAGTCCTTCATTTCATCGTCCTGATTTTCCGAGCCAATGGTTATCATTATTCCGTCTGCTCTTTCATCCAGAACCTTTGTAATCCTTTCCTTTTTGTTCAGCATTCCCATGAACATTTTTGCCTTATCAATATCGTTGTATTCCGGGATATTGAAAATATTTGTCAGGCCTTCCATATAAAGCTCTGTGTCGAGCATTTTCTCAAGCGTTCTTAGGAATTCAGGCATAATGTTTTCAACAAGCCTGCTCATTGCTTCGATGTCCACCTCTACGGATTTGATAATATCCACTGTGAGAATACTGCTGAGTTCCTTGCCCCGGTAATTATATGTCAGCATCTTTGACAATATCTCCAGCTTTCTAGCATCGTAACCGGTTTTAAGCCTGAGTACAGTATTTGTAACCTTCCCAGTCTCTGTCACTATCATAAGTACAACGGATCTTTCATCCACCGGAAGAAGGTTGATGTATTTAAGCCTGTTGGTGTCCTCTTTTGGAGTGAGGGCAAACGCCGTCAGATTTGTAATCTCCGACAGCAGCGCAGCAGCTCTTTCAACAGTCTTATTCAATTCGTTGAAGTTGTCGTTCAGCCTGTTTCTGATTGCGGTCTGCTGGTCCTCGGGAACCGGTGACTTCTGCATGAGAGTATCTACATACAGTCTGTAGGCTTTGTCGGAAGGAACACGCCCTGCCGAAGTATGCGGGTGCGTCAGATAACCAAGTTCTTCAAGATCTGCCATTTCATTTCTTATGGTTGCGGGGCTTATGCCCAGATCATATTTCTTTGACAGGGTTCTTGATCCTATCGGCTCTGCCGAAAATACAAAGTCATCTATGATAGCCTGAAGTATTCGTAATTTTCTTTCTGTCAGTTCCATTTACATCACCCTTTTTGTTGTTAGCACTCTCTCTTATTGAGTGCTAATCTTTAAATATAAGTTACCACCCCTTGATAATTATGTCAATGCTTTTGATAAATTTTTTTGGTACTTTATTTGTGACTTTTTTATGACAATAAAAAAATAATCTACCATATTTTGATGGATTATTACATTCTATTCTCCTGCGATTCTGAGCATTATTTCTCTTATAACAGCCCTGGTATACGCTTTTCCCCATTCATTTATGTACAGCTTTTCCAGGAGGCTGTCCTTACTGTTATATCCGGCATCTCCCAGCACAACCTTTATTTTCAGTTCTCCCGTGCTTTCGTCCGGTTCGATTAATGCCTCCGGCTTCATCTGTCTCTTCATTCTCATTCTGGTGAAAAGAGCTTCGTTGTCCTTCGGCACCGTTCCCAGGGACTCCGTAATGTATTCAGCCGCCATATTGTCAATGTACTCGTCTATCTTTATTTCTACTGCTTCCATTCTTCTTCCTTTATAAATTCTCTCATCACATAGTTTGAAAGGTCTGTCCCTTTTTCGGTAAGATATATTCTGTCTCCCGAATCTATGAGGAGGCCTTCCTCCGACATCCTGTTAATTTCATCTGAGTAGACAGATTCAATGCTTTTTCCTGTCAGTTTCTCAAAATCCTTTTTTAAAACTCCTGCTGTTTTTCTCAGTCCCGTGAATATGAATTCCTCAGCATTGTCTTTTACAGTATTCCGGTTAATTATACTGCAGAATTTTTTCCGGTCTTCAGGAATTTCTCTGTACTGCGACAGATACTCCTTTATATCCGTTGTACAACAGTACCTCATCCCCTTTTCAAATGAATGAGCTCCAATGCCGAAGCCCGCATAATCCTCCATGGACCAGTATTTCAGATTGTGGACAGATTCTCTTCTGGGAAAAGCAGCATTTGAAATCTCATACTGTCTGTATCCTGCGGCCGTGAGACGTTCAAGAGCCAGTCGGTACATCAGTCTGTCCTGTTCGTCCTCCGTTTCCTCTAGGTTTCCTGATTTTAATTCATCGTAAAAAGGTGTTCCTGCCTCTATAATAAGACCGTAAAACGAAATATGCTCCGGTTTTAAATCCACTGTTTCTCTGAGAGTTTTGTCCCAGGTTTCAATACTCTGCCCCGGAAGGGAGAACATCAGATCGGTATTGATGTTATCAAAGCCGGCTTCCCTCAGCAGGTTATAGGTTTCGTATACTTCTTTTTTTCTGTGAATCCTTCCCAGCCTTTCCAGAAGCCGGTCATCCAGCGACTGAACGCCCATGCTTATGCGGTTTATCCCGCAGTCTCTGTATACCCGGGTCTTTTCCCTGTCCATTGTCCCGGGATTTATTTCTGCTGTTATTTCGCATTCCGGAGAAAGGTTAAACACATCGGCAACGGTATTTATTATACTTTCCGTCAGTTCCGGAGAAAGCACCGACGGTGTTCCTCCGCCAATGAAAACCGAATCCGCAGTCCTGCCCTTGCAGCTGTATCCTCTGATTTCCCGGCACAGTGCTTCTACATATTCTTTTTTCAGCGATTCCTCTGCCGGAAAAGACAGAAAATCGCAGTATCTGCATTTTCTTACGCAAAATGGTATATGTATATATACCCCGACATTTGTGCTATTTATCATCATATTTAAGAACCGCTGTAAACGCCTCCTGAGGAACTTCAACGGAGCCGAACTGCCTCATTCTCTTCTTTCCTTCTTTCTGTTTTTCAAGAAGCTTCTTCTTTCTGGAAATATCTCCGCCGTAGCATTTTGCCAGCACGTCTTTTCGGTATGCCCTTACTGTCTCTCTAGCTATTACCTTTGTTCCTACGGAAGCCTGTATTGGAACCTCGAACTGATGCATAGGTATAATCTCCTTGAGCTTTTCGCATACAAACCTGCCTCTTGAGTATGCCTTGCTCTCGTGAACTATCATTGAAAATGCATCCACCAGCTCTTTGTTGAGCAGTACATCCAGCTTCACAAGCTTTGACTGCTCATAGCCTATAAATTCGTAGTCAAGGGATCCGTATCCTCTGGTCTTGGACTTGAGGGCATCGAAGAAATCATATATAACCTCGTTCAGAGGCATAATATACTCAAGAACAACTCTGTTCTCGCTGATATATTCCATATGATCCATCCTTCCCCGTCTTTCCTGGCAAATCTCCATGATGGCTCCGACATATTCGTTTGGAATCATGATGCTGGCTTTAACCATCGGCTCTTCCATTTTTGCTATTTCAACCATGTTAGGAAGGTTTGACGGATTCTGAATCATGAGTTCTTCGCCGTCCGTCTTCGTTACTCTGTATATTACGCTCGGTGATGTTGTAATGATTGACAGGTTGAATTCCCGGTCAAGTCTTTCCACTATTATCTCCATATGAAGAAGTCCCAGGAACCCGCATCTGAAGCCGAATCCCAGCGCCTGAGAGGTTTCCGGCTCAAATACAAAAGCAGCATCGTTTACCTGAAGCTTTTCCAAAGCATCTTTGACCGCCTCGTATTTTTCTGTTCCCGCAGGATAAATTCCGCAGTAAACCATAGACTGAACCTGACGGTATCCGGGCAGAGCCTCCTTTGTGGGATTATCATTGTTTGTTATGGTGTCACCCACTCTTGCATCCGCCACCTGTTTTATGCTGGCAGTTATATAACCAACCTCTCCCGCCTTCAGTTCTTTGAAAGGAACCGGACCCGGAGCCAGAATTCCCACTTCTGTTACCTCATACACTTTTCCGGTGGCCATCAGCCGTATCATATCGCCTTTTTTAACTTTGCCGTCCACTATTCTTGTGTATATGATTACGCCTTTATAGTTGTCATAAACCGAGTCGAAAATCAGGGCTTTAAGAGGAGCATCCTCGTCTCCCTCCGGCGCAGGTATCTTGTTTACTATTGCTTCCAAAAGAACATCTATGTTCAGGCCTTCCTTGGCCGAAACCTGAGGTGCGTCATGTGCTTCGATGGCCAGCATCTCCTCGATTTCATCTATAGCCATATCCGGATCTGCACTGGGCAGATCGATCTTGTTGATTACAGGCAGTATCTCGAGATTTTCGTTTGAAGCCAAATAGGCATTTGCCATTGTCTGTGCCTCGACACCCTGAGTTGCGTCAACTATTAAAAGAGCTCCCTCGCAGGCCGCAAGACTTCTTGACACTTCATATGTGAAGTCCACATGACCCGGAGTATCAATCAGATTGAATATATACTCGTTTCCGTCTTTAGCCTTGTATACCACCCTTGTAGTCTGAAGTTTTATTGTAATTCCCCGTTCCCTTTCAATATCCATATTGTCCAGAAACTGCTCCTTCATATCCCTTTCCGAAACAAGTCCCGTCTTTTCCAGAAGCCTGTCTGCAAGGGTTGATTTTCCATGATCTATATGGGCAATAATGCTGAAATTTCTAATGTAATCTTTATAGGACACTTGTTTTTCCTCCGATATTTTCTTGTACCAATTATAATTGGAAAATCCCTTTCACGCAACAGATTTTGAACCTGCTAAATACTCAGAAAAATTTCGCCCAGAGCCCAGGAGATTTTTACTGTGCCTTCTTCAACAAGTATTATTCTGGGAATAATCAGCTCGTCCTGTCCCGCCGCCTCTGCGCAGTTTCTGTCGACGGCAGCCATAGCAAAAACTATCAGAAAAGCCGCCGCTGCAGCCGTCAGCCGTTTTGCCAGTCTTGTTTTCATCTCTTTTATTTCTTTTTTTCTTTCACACCTCATAATTCTCTCATAATTCCCTTATATCTCTCTCATAACCGCTTCCAGTACATCTGCCAGAAGTTTTCCTGTCAATACCGCTTCATCTATTGTATTGCCGTTGTTTCCTATCTCCAGCAGAAGATAATTATTTGATAAATACTGGTTAAACTTATATTCTCTCTCAATAATTCTGCCTCCCAGTCCGGGGTACAGTTCATTGGCCTTCGCTATTACCTTTCCCGCAAAGCTCATCAGCTGCGGATAATTGTTGTTCTGTCTCCCTACAACCACGTTGAAGGAGGATGCATTTGCTCCGTTAACCGCGGCGGTGCTGTATTTCTTTCCCCCTTCAGCCATAGCATCCCTGTGTAGGTCTATTACAACTTTTATTTCTCCGTGCTGACCGAGATAGCTCTTTGCTGTGTTCAGGGATCTGCCGTAGGAATTTGTATACGTAGGATTATCATGAAGTGTTTTGTCATGATATACGGTGATTCCTTTGGATTTTAGTTCCTCTGCCAGTGCGTCGCCTACATTTCTTACTGTTCCTTCGTTCCCTGTAATATGATAGTTTCCTTCGGAGTAGGGCTCATACGATTCTGTGCTGTGTATGATATATCAGCACCGCGCCTTCAACCGGCGGTGCAGCCGTTTCCTCCCGAGTCTGCCCGTCTGTCGAAGTCTCCCGAACCGCCGACGAAACAACCTGAGGCTTATCCTCTTCTCCGGCGCTGCTGTCTTTCAGATTAACCCCTGCAATCGCGGAGCCTATGAAAACGGC
This sequence comes from Bacillota bacterium, assembly GCA_030526325.1. Taxonomy (GTDB): domain Bacteria; phylum Bacillota; class Clostridia; order Peptostreptococcales; family Anaerovoracaceae; genus RGIG1899. The sequence continues at coordinate 1,419 of JAUNCY010000012.1, read as the reverse complement.
AGACAGATCCGGCTCGTCTTTCACAACAGTTTCATATCCGTTTGTTATTACCTTTGTTTCCTCCGTCCGATTCTCCGAAAGTCCGTTTAAATCTGCGTCTGATGCAGCTTCTTCGTGCTTCACTTCAGGCAAATCTTCGGTTCTTTCTCCACGGAAACCGGAAACAGCTCCTGCAATTAATTTTGCCGTACCGGATTCGACATTCAGTCCTCCGTCTTTTGCGACCGCCGCCAGACATAATCCCGAAACACATATTACTGCCAGCAGAAATAAAACCGCAGGTGTGTTTTTTCTGTAAATTACTTTCTTTTTTCTCATAGTTTCCACCATCCCGAAACAGTAAATTTCAACTCAACAAAACTTTTATACTTAAAAACTATATGAGAAAAAAAGAATATATATTCTTAATTGATATAATTGCTTATATCTTCAAGACTTAGTCCCGGATGCAGCGCCAGATTTATGCCCCCTGACAAAACCGAGGCAAATCCTGAAATGATTTCGTCTATGTTTCCGGGAGTTACTATCATATTTTCCGGAAGCATTGATATCAGCCTGCGGGAGGATTCGGGATTCCGGTTCAGTTCCTGAGAAAAATTTCTCATGGCATCTCCGACAGGACCCAGCATTATATTGTTTTTTACGTCCTTTCTTTTTGAATATTCCGCCACGATATCGTATATTATTGAAGATGTGTTTATCACAGTGGGCACACCTATTGCCAGGACCTTTACGCCAAGGGTGTCCTCGTTAATGCCTTTTCTGTTGTTGCCTACCCCTGCACCGGGGCTTATTCCGGTATCACACATTTGTATGGTTGTGGTTATCCTGCTCACGTTTCTCGATGCAAGAGCATCTATTGCAATTACCAGATCGGGCTTTGTCTTTTCCACTATTCCCTGTATCATATCTACCGTTTCTATTCCTGTAGTCCCCATGACTCCGGGTGTTATTACGCTCACATCAGAAATATCACTGCAATCCTCTCTGCCTAAAATTATGAAACTGTGTCTGGTCACTATTATTCCCGATGCGGTTTTAGGTCCCAGCGCGTCCGAAGTAATATCGTGGTTTCCCAGCCCCACCACCAGAGTTTTTGTACCGGCGTCTATGCTGACCATTTTTCTTATTTCGCTGCAGATTATTCTCGAGCACTCAGCCCTTTCGGCAGGCTCACAGTCCTCTATCGGCGGCAGTTCCAAAGTTACATAGGTTCCCCGAGGCTTCTCCATTCTGGCTCCCGCCTCTTCAGTCTGTATACTGATTGAAGTCACCTTTATATTTCCGGAGCTGTACTCTTCAGAAACCAGCCCTTCTATCTGTGTGTCCCCCGTTTCCGCAAGGAAATCTCTGCTTTCAAGAGCCAGATCCGTTCTTATGCTGATGATGTCCATATATCCCTCCCAGTCTGTATTTTTA
>JAUNCY010000071.1 GCA_030526325.1 Bacillota bacterium | reverse complement strand
TCGGGTCTTGTTGAAGAAGGAGTAAGGCAGGGAATCTGCAGCACAAAGTATCCTGAAACTGTAATTGAGATGACTATTCTCTATGCAAATACTGCTTTTGACGATTTGAATATGGCAGGGCTTAGCCGGAAACAGCAGGAGAGGAAAATTGCAGGATTTATCTACAATATGGAGCGTCTTCTGGGAATGGAGGAAGGCAGTCTGCAGGATGCTATCATGCCGATATTTCGTCAAAATTTATATAATAGAAAGCATAAAATCAGGCTTTCTATTATATTTTCAGCAATTACCGACAGACAGTCGGTCGATGCAGAAAGGAACATGGGATGGATATAAAAAAGAATTATCATCGATTTCTTTTGTTGTGGTCGGGCGAACTGGTATCCGCCGTAGGAAGCGGGCTTACAGGCTTCGGTCTTGGTGTATATGTATTCAGACAGACAGGCAGTGCTGCTGATATGGCTCTTGTTAGTCTGCTTGCGTTTCTTCCGACTCTGTTTTTAAGTGTGCCTGCAGGAGTTCTGGCAGACCGTTACGACCGGAGACTTCTGATGATGCTGGGAGATGGATTATCGGCAATAGGAATTCTTTATATATTCATATGTATGCAGACAGGAGGGGCAAGCCTTATACAGATTTGCACCGGTGTTACTATAAGTTCTGTTTTCTCTTCACTGCTGGAGCCGTCTTATAGAGCCACTGTTTCTGATATTCTGGATAAGGAAGATTATTCCAAAGCAAGCGGCCTTGTGAGTCTGGCCGGAAGTGCAAGGTATCTGATATCCCCTGTCCTTGCGGGAATTCTGCTTACTGCTGCAGATATTCGTTTGCTGCTGATTATGGATATGGGAACTTTTATTTTGACTGTAATATGTACCGGTGTTGTTCGCAGGGGGCTTGAATCTAAAGCGCAGGAGCAAAAAGAAGCGTTTTTCAGTCTTCTCAGAGAGGGATGGCTGGCGGTAACGGAGAAAAAAGGAGTGTTAATAATTATCCTGCTTTCTTCGGTCATGACCTGCTTTATGGGAGCATTTCAGATTCTTGCGGGACCTGTGATTCTCTCGTTTTCCGACAGCGCGACCCTTGGAATCACTGAAACTGTCTGTGCAAGCGGTATGCTGGTTTCAAGCCTTTTTCTCGGGATAAGGGGTATACGAAAAAATTATGTTAAGATACTGTCCCTGTCTCTGATGACTGCGGGTGCAGCCATGGCAATATTCGGACTTAAAGAAAATCTTATTCTTATATGCCTGTCCGGTTTTTTATTCTTTTCTATGCTGCCTTTTGCCAACAACTGTCTGGATTATCTGGTTAGAACCAATATAGAAGAGCAGCTGCAGGGAAGAGCCTGGGGTCTGATAGGATTTCTCAGCCAGATAGGATATGTTGTGGCTTACAGCCTTTCCGGTCTGACAGCAGATGAAATAGGAAGCGTGTTTATGATTGGCGTGGGACGAGGTTCGGCTGCGGTTATAATCATCTCGGGAATAATGCTCAGTATAATTGCAGGAGTGATTTATCCGATAAAATCCGTTCGTCGGCTTGAAAAAACAGAAGTATGAGCTGGATACAGGCGAGATGGTTAAAATCGGTGATGCTGAATTTACCGCTGCAGGATTTCTGAGGGATTCCCAGATGAATGCGATGATGGCATCCTCGAAGCGGTTTCTGGTCAGCGAAGAAGACTATGAATTATTAAAAGATTCGGTAAGTGAGGAATATCTGATTGAGTTTCTGCTGAAGGAAGGAACTGATACCAATGAGTTTTCGTTATCATACACAGAGGCGGGGCTTCCTGCCAACGGACCGGCCATCACAAAGCCTTTGATTAAAATGATGAATGCCCTTTCATACGGTATCATGATTATGGTGATTCTTCTTGCAAGTGCTGTTCTTCTGTTGATTTCAATGCTTTGTATAAGATTTACTCTGATGACACAGCTTGAATGCGACAGGAAAGAGATCGGTATGATGAAGGCAGTGGGATTGCCTAAGAAGGAAATCCGAAGCCTGTATTTTACTAAATATTTTACATTGTCCGTTCTTGGTGCGGCGCTCGGACTTGGACTGGCCTTTGTTTTAAGAGGTATCCTGTCCTATCAAATGCAGGAGTTGTACGGCCCGGGCGGAAACGTTTGGACCGGATTTACAGGCATAGATATTAAAATTCTGTATCTCAGACGGTTTCTGCCGATTATGATAACCGGAATTGCAGGCGGAATACTGGCCGGTAATATTATAGGAGAGCAGCTGGCGGGAGTATTTTTAAAGACTCTCGGATCAGAGGGCTTCAGATTTCTTATTGATTACAAAGCAGTGTTCGGATGGATTCCGGGAACTGCTGTTATTACCGTATTCTTCGCAATTCTGATCGGGCTTGCGGAGGTCAGAAATATAAAAGCTTACGATTGCTGTACAGAAAAGGAATGATGATATGAATAAACTGTTGACTGTAAAAAATCTTTGCAAAAAAGGGATTCTGAATGATGTCAGCTTTGACGTAGCGGAAGGTGAAATGACGGCAGTCATGGGACCGTCGGGTTCCGGGAAATCTACGCTGCTTTACTAGATTTAGGGAATGGATACCGCGGATTCCGGCGAGGTCCGGCTTAACGGAATTGAGATATGCGGTTTATCGGAAGACGAAAGGGCGAAACTTAGACTTACACAGATAGGCTTTGTTTTTCAGCAAATGAATATGCTGAAAAATCTGAATATTATAGACAATATCATGCTTCCGGGAAAGGGACTGAACAAAGGAAAGGAATCCGGCAGAGAACTTAAGAGCAGAGCGATGCTTCTTATGAATAAAATGGGTATATCAGAGATTTCGGAACGGAAAATAACTGAGGTATCGGGCGGGCAGCTTCAAAGGGCATGCATATGCAGAAGCATGATAAATAAGCCAAGAATATTATTTGCCGATGAGCCGACCGGAGCGCTGAACCAGAGTGCAGCCCGAGAAGTCATTAGGGAGTTTACCAGACTTAACAGAGAGGGAACAACAATACTCATGGTAACTCATGACAGCAGGATTTCCGCCTGCTGCGGACGTATTCTGTATCTTTTGGACGGTAGGATAAGAGGTGAATTCTGCCCGGACAGTTCAATGACATACAGGGAGAGAGAAGCCGCTGTAACAGGCTGGCTTACAGATATGGGCTGGTAACAGGGTCGATTTTTTCGGGTCGGCCTTTTTTAAGTGCAAATACCAGTATTTGAAAATTATGTGAGTGATTTTATTTATTGACATATGGTATAATTTCATAAATATATTATGAAATGGCCAGAGGTGTAATTTATGTTTAATTTTTCCGGGAATCTTGTTATTGAATACGAAGAAGACTCTGATCGCCGTATTGCGTCCATATGCAGAGCTATAACCGTTCTGATACTTGTAGTAATACTTTTGAATATAGTTCATGTTTTTAAAATTTCTACAGCCATGTATCCGGCACTTTTTCTGTCTGCATTGATCTTAATGACACCGACGCTGCTATACAATGTTCTTCATCTGCGGCAGAAAGCCGTAAGATATTTTGTACTGACTCTGCTGGTTTTTATGTCAGGAATAATGTATTCTATTCTTTCTTATCATGTAATAGTAATGCTCGTGTTTCCTGTGGTGGTTTCCTGTCTGTACTATGATATCGGAAGTGTAATATATACGACTGCTGTGAGCATACCTGTTATGGTTGTAAGTCATCTGACTGCCTTCAGCTTAAAGATTGTACCGGATGAACCCCTTGTGACTATTACAGGAGTCTGGCTGTACGGAATAGTTCCTCGTGTACTGGAGCTGATTGCAATATCTATAATATGCATCAGCATTACCGGAAAATTCAGGAGGCTTATCAATGCTCTCGTCAGCAAAAACAACGAGCTGTACGAGGAACAGCAGATTCTGGTGAGTTCTCTTTCGGAGCTTGTGGAAAACCAGAGTCATGAAACCGGACAGCATGTTAAGCGGGTAGCTGCATATACAGAAATCCTGTGTCGTGGACTTGGACTGTCCGAGGAGGAAATATGGAAAATCAGCGTAGCAAGCATGATGCACGATGTGGGTAAAATCTGTGTACCTCGGGAAATCCTTAATAAACCGGGAAAGCTTACTGAGGAGGAGTTTGAGGAAATCAAAAATCATGTTAACTACGGCTACAAGCTTTTGGAAAAATCACCCGGTGAAATCATGCAGCTTGCGGCAACAATAGCCCGGCAGCATCATGAACGTTATGACGGCAAGGGCTATCAGAACAATATTGAGGGAGAGGAAATAGATTTGTATGCACGCTGCGTTGCGGTTGCAGATGTTTTTGATGCACTGGTGAGCAGGAGATGCTACAAAAATGCCTGGAGCCCGGGAGAAGCCAAAGAACTGATAATGAAAGAAGACGGTCATCAGTTTGATCCTAAAATAGTGAAACTTTTTGATGAGAATTTCGATAAATTCCTGAAGGTTATAGAGGATTATCCGGATGAAGTCTCAGAAATAAGTGATTAAGGACTGCCGGTCAGATATAAAAGATGACCGCTTACGTATATAAAGGAGCAGTTAACATGGCATACAGCGAGTTAATCAAAAATTTCAATCGCGTAAGAGATTACATGCGGGAATTCTACATATATGGCTTTAAGAGCCGTGAAGAATTTACCAGGAAAAGTGCCCGCTCGTATGACGATGAGCGTAGAAGACTGGAAAGCTGGCTTGGAGAATATATGGGATTTCGTCAGACTTCGGACGGAAAGAATGTATTCATATCCATAGACAGCCGGCTTTCGAATCATAATCCTTTGTATAAAGGCTGTAAAACAAAAAGCTTTACAGACGGAGATATAACACTTCACTTTATTCTCTTTGATATATTATCAGCACCGGAGATTTCCATGTCTCTAAGGGAAATAACAGCTGAGGTGGATGAAATTCTGTCTGCATTTGATGAACCGAGATGTTTTGACGAATCTACGGTTCGCAAAAAATTAAAAGAGTATGTTTCCGAAGGTCTGATAACTGCCGAAAAAAAAGGCAAGGTTATATACTACAGCCGGGCAGCGGATGTCAGACCCTGCGGAACCGACTGCCTGGACTTCTTTTCTGAGGTGGCACCATGCGGAGTTGTCGGCTCATATCTTTTAGATAGGATTGATGATCATGAAAGCCATTTTGCTTTTAAACATCATTACATAACCGGTGCAATGGACAGTGAAATACTTTATTATCTGTTCATTGCAATGAGAGAAAAGCGCAGTATTGCACTAGAAACAATTAATCGCCGTAAGGATATAATCACAGAGAATCATGTAGTGCCCCTTAAAGTTTTTATCAGTGTTCAGAACGGACGTCAGTATCTGATGGCATATGCGCCGCGATTTAATCGAATTACGTCCTTCAGGATAGACAATATTCTGTCGGTCAAAATTGATGATGAGTGTCAGGAATTCGATGGGTGGAGAGAAAAACTGCAGTACATGCAGCCTCATATGTGGGGCGTAAGTA
>JAUNCY010000011.1:34180-34804 GCA_030526325.1 Bacillota bacterium | reverse complement strand
TTCGGACATGGTCCGCCGAATTCCCGCATCACAAAAAGTATTTCAAACGAAAAGTTTGACAGCTAACGTCCGTTAGCCTATAATGGTTTTTACCTGATATATGTATACTTGGAGGATATTATGCAGAAAGAGCCGACAAAACAGAAAATCCTGATGGAAGCTGTGAAATTGTTTTCCAGAGAGGGATACGAAGCTGTAAGCGTGGAGCAGATTGCAAAATCAGTCGGAATCAAAGCCCCTTCGCTCTACAAGCATTATAAAAATAAACGAGATATTTTTGACAGCATTTTAAGATTCATGGAACAGAGGGATTGCGAAAATGCAGCAGACTGCTCTATGCCTACAGAAACGCCTGATAAAACTCCGGAGGATTACGTGCGGGCATCAGCAGATGATCTTATTGAATTCAGCAGGAACCAGTTCCGATACTGGACGGAAGACGATTTCGCCTCTTCTTTCAGAAAAATGCTGACTGTTGAGCAGTTCCGCAGCGAAGAAATGAACAAGCTTTATCATCAGTATTTGGGAACGGGGCCTCTGAAATATGTGGCCGATCTTCTGGGTTCTCATACAGATGCTTTATCTTTTTACGGTCCCATGTTTCTTCTTTACAGTGTATATGAT
>JAUNCY010000011.1:0-34170 GCA_030526325.1 Bacillota bacterium | reverse complement strand
GAACAAGGAGTCAGTGTATGAAATTCTGGACTCCCATTTGGAAAGGTGGAAAAATGAATTATAACATACCAGAAAGATGGGCGGTGCCGGCCGCCGAATACCCCGAATTGACAGCAGGCAGAATAATTCTTCAGGAAAAAGGGATTTACCGTGTGCGCACTTCGAACGGAGAGATGAATGCGCTGGTATCCGGCAAATTTCATTACGATGTAAAATCTCCATCGGATTATCCCGCAGTAGGAGATTATGTCATGGTGAGCACCGCTGATGCGGAAACGGTAATCATACATCATGTGCTGCCTCGCAAAAGCCTGTTTGTCAGAAAAGCTGCGGGAACCGCCAGAACCGAGCAGTCTGCCGCAGCAAATATTGATACCGTATTCCTATGCATGAGTCTTAACAACGATTTCAATCTTAGGCGCCTGGAACGCTACCTTGCCGCCGCATGGGAAAGCGGTGCCGAGCCGGTGGTTCTTCTCACAAAATCCGACCTGTGCGATGATATTCTTCAAAAGCTGCGGGAAGTCGAATCTGTTGCCATAGGTGTGGATATTCTTACCTCAACCGATAAAGATTCCGACGGATACATTCAAATTCTTCCTTATATTACAGAAGGCCGAACCGTCGCATTCATGGGATCTTCCGGAGTAGGAAAATCAACGCTGATTAACCGCCTGCTGGGTGAAAACGTACTGGCAGCCGGAGGCCTGCGCAATGATGACAAAGGGCGTCACACCACAACACACCGGGAACTGCTGTTTCTTCCTAACGGGGCAATGGTTATCGATACCCCCGGAATGCGCGAACTCGGAATGTGGGATACTGCTTCCGGTATAGAACAAACCTTTTCCGACATTGAAAATATCGCTTCCGGATGCCGTTATCGAAACTGCACACATACCGGAGAACCCGGCTGTGCCGTCCGTGCCGCCATTCGAAGCGGCGAGCTGGATCCTTCCCGTCTCCTTTCATATCAAAAGCTGATAAAAGAAAACTCCTATTTTGTAGACAGCGGAAACTATCTGGAAGCAAAGGAAAAGAAATTTAAAGAGATTTCTAAAATCAACAAACGGAACAGAAAAAGATAGGATTCATTAATTGCTGCATTCCTGCACAGACGCAGACCGTCCGTCAATTGAAAATATCTGTACACAGCAGTCATTTAATTTACCGGACATTTTATTTATTAGATACTATATTTACCGGACAACTAATTTATCAGACTTGAATCATATTAACCTGCAGAAAAGCAGAAAAGCGACCCGCCGAACAATCCTGTCCGGCGGGAAACCTGCTTTCATTTTAACCGCAAAAATTTTGAAGCCTCTTTTTTGCTCAGAGGGGCTAATCTTTCTTCGTTCATTTCAATGAAATTTTTTACCCATTCCGGGTTCGTTTTACTATACTCGCGCAAACTCCACCCAATAGCTTTGTTTATGAAGAATTCATTGCTGTTCAAACATCTGACGATAATTTTTTCCAACAGTTCTGTGTCCGTTTCCTCTTTATCACCGGAGCGAACAGCTTTTTCCGTTCCGGCTTCGGTATTCCCGCAAACTTAAATTTATTCTTCATATACGCAGCCATTTTCTGTGCCTGCTCCTCATTGCGGTTTTCATAAATTATTTCTTTAACCATAAATCCACTCCGTAATATTACTTTTTTAATTTAAACAGTAGGAGTCGTTCCGTTATCTATGCGGAAATTATACTTTATTCGCATATTTTTGTCGGTATATTTCAAGCAAATTAATTTTTATTTAATCCGGAGAATTATAGTAATATGCCTTAATGAAATTTTATGTATCTTTGTCGATATAAAAAAGCTGACATTTTATTTGCGATTTTAACTTATATTCCATACGGTATAATATTTTTTCTTGACAACTTCCGCTGTTTGCAGTTCACTATTAATAACAGAATCGTCTGATGCGGCAAGAGAGCCTTTTATGGTCACTCCCCCATCCTTTACGGTATCTGTTTTTCTGAAACCCCGAATTGGTTCCCTCTAACGGCACATTCAGGTTGTCGCAGACTTGGAAACGGTCTCGGGTTTTCTTTTTTTCGTTCAGATAAAGTGCTTTATCATATGTAAGCAGTAAGATAATCTCTATTTTATCCATAGCCTAATTTACGTACATCAAAAGATAATCACTGTGAAGGTAGTGAAGAAATGAACTCAACTGAAAAGAAAAAAGACCCGCCGCCAGGTGGATCTTTCTTTGGGGAATTTATTTTATTTTAGTAGATTGTTGTCATTGCTGCCAGCAGTACTGCTGCCACTGCTGCTACGATTCCGAATATCATTCCCGCTTTGCTGTTTCTGATTACACTTTCGTTCATTTTATTTCCCTCCGTTTAAAAAAGTATTGTTTAAAAAGTTCCCGTTCATTCTGTTGTTTTATGTTGTCAGATTAATTTCAACTCTTCCTTAGAAAATTCCTGTAAGTGCTGTGAGTACCACTGCAGCTGCTGCTAAGATTGTTCCCATTGCGAAGATGTTGTCTTTTTTCATTACGTTTGCGTTCATTTTTTTCCCCTCCATTTGATTTGTTTTGTTTTCGTTCTCTTTTCTTCTTGTCTAAATATTACCTGATTTTCTTTCGTCAGTAAAACAACTAAACTTCATGGCACACATGACGAAAATTGATTTGTCAGACAATTTGACTGAGAATACTGTATTGAATCGGCATCGTCGCTTCGCCGAATTTATACCCTTCCCGTAAGACCTGGGGCGAACAACCTGAACCTTAATACTATTCTTCATGCTGCATTGTCACGGCATAATACATTTTCACATTCGCAAATGGCGACTTCTTGAATCTTTTGAGGCCCTTGTGATATAATCCTTATTAATCTATCGGATCAGTGCACGTTTTACCTAATATATGTCTTTTTTCTATTGAGTGATGCTTCTGCTTTTAACAGCAATACAGCCTTATGACATAGAGATGTATACTCACCAAAAAATTTTAATGCAAGGAAAATATGATATGGAAATTTATGAACTGAGCTATAAGGATACATTCCTTGGTACACTAACGGTAGACACCGTCACAGGAAAGTATTCGTTTCAACCTGATTTCCCGGGAGTGGACGCCGCAAAGGAAAATACGGTTCTTATCGTTGAAATTGAGAATGGCACGAAAGGTTTTGTACCCCCTATCCCGTTCTTCCAAGACCGCATTCGGAATATGAAACGTTCCAATCTTGAGGAGATACGATATCACACGGATTATTTTGTTCTTCGGAAAGTAAAACAGAAATAACATTCCCGTCAGTTTAAAGTATTCGTGCTTCATAACGAATACATACTATCAAAAGTGATTGATACGGTTTGACCTTCGGAAAAGCCTTGCTGCATTAAAACCAGCCGCAAGCCATACAAATAGCGGCAATCAATAAAAGGGTCCTCTTTTTTACAAGAAACAAATTACCGCATCCGTTCTCATCTGCCCTTTCTGATACTCGTTATACTCTTTCAGTCTTTCATTCTCTTTAAGTATGTTATTATTACCTTTAAGAGAATATGATATTTTGACGTTTTCAGTTTCAAATGATATACTGCGAATAACCCCAAATTGGGTTCCGGCTAACGGCACATTTAGGTTGCCGCAGTCATGGAACAATTTGCGGGTTTTCTTTTTATCTTCATTTAGATACATTACACTTTCGTCTGTAATCTGTTTCGCAAAGTCACTTCTCACATGAATAGTTCTGACATTACTTATAATGTTGGAACCCGAACTATCTAACTTCATTACTATACCTACAACAACCGGTTTGCCGCCCTCTTCCTCAAGCTTTGTTCTCAGGTCTTTCATGCCTTTAGGAATAACAGCAAGGAGATCTTACCGCAAATACATAGGTATTGATTACCATTCTATTGGCAAGAGCTATTGTGTCATCATATATCTCTTTCCTTTTTATTTCTTGCGTCAAAAGGTTTAGTGATATTAAGATAAACCGCATATGTATCTGGGGAATCTGCATTTTTCTTATATCCTAAAGAGCTTGCGCCCTAAGCTTTGTACTTCTCAGCATACTCTCTGTTTTCAGTAAAGTATGCTCCGGTTCTAAATACTGTAAATCCCGCATTTGGTGTGCCGTGATACATTACCATGAGTTTGCCGTTTTCGTCACGAACCTTGCTATCCTTGAAGTATTCCGCCTGCCCATTTGTGAGTGTTCTGCCGTTGCTGTCCTTTAGAGAGTATTTTGCACTATTTTTTCGATTTCCTGTATCGAGTTCTTCTGCACCATTTCTACCATCTTTTCCGTCTGTGCTTTCTCGTCTTCGCTGTTCGCTATTGAGAGGATAATCTTTCGCCGTGTAGGTTGTGATAATTCCTTCTCACTCATAGAAAACAATAAGGTCTTGAGCTCCTTGTTTTTCGTCATAATATATGTCTTTCTGATATCGGCGAGTATAGTCTCGTATTCGCCGTTAATAATTACAACTTTTTCAATAGATGGGTTGCCATGCTTGGCATCTGTATAAACTAATACATTTTCTATTCCCTGTTCATCTCCTGTAGGGATAATGAGGATTCCTTCTGCGGAACGATTGTATTTGTCGCCTCGTTTCTTATCGCCTACCTGCTTTTCAAATCTTGCGTATTCTCTGCGAGTAAGTATCTGATTCTGTACAGCCCATCCTCTTCTATTATACTCCTGCTCAGCCTTTGTTACAGCAGAATTTTCCAGTTTTTTAGCAGAAAACTGAGTCTTATCGCCATCATCTGCGCCAACAACATCTCCCTTATCCTGAGCAACCTTCTGTGTAGCCTTGAGCATATCCTTCCATAGCTTTTCAGCCTTTTCAAGCTGTTCCATAGTAACGCCGTAAGCATCTTTTGATGCCTTGTCCATCTGTGCTTTGTCGCCCTTGAAAGCCTTTTTGACACGATTAATAAACTCTCTGACTGAATCAAAGAATTTCTGAATAAAGGTTTCCGTCTTCGTCACGAACCTTTGAATCTTTGAAGTATTCCGCCTTGATATTTCTTTTGTCTTGTGTTTTACTATTAATAGAAGTTATCGCAGACCCGTTTTCGGGCGTTGCGGCAGGGCTTTTAGCATTGTTGAGCTGTGATGCTTCTTTTTTTGCGATGTATCATTGCTTTCCTTACAGACCTGCAGGCAGCTGGGGTTCCAATAAACGTTGCCAGGGAACTTATGGGACACAGCGATATATCTGTGACCGCAGAAATTTATACTCACTTCATCTGAAGAATCTTTCTCGCAAGCGGCTAATGCTATTAATGAACTGATAAATAAAAGGAATTGCTCCTCAACCTAATCAAAAATTTGCACACCTATTTGCACACCCAAAGTGTGCAAATCCGCCCCAAAATGGACTTTTGGCTTTGAAAAAATTACTGATAAAGCAAAAATAAACCTCTCACAAATCATTGAAATTTCAACGTTTGTAAGAGGTTTTTCTTTGGTCGGAGTGACAGGATTTCCCCTCGGGGAATAAGTCCCTCTTCGTGGGCAACTCCCCCTTCGAGGACAAGCTTCTCATCCTGTCTTATTTATATAAAAAAATAGCATCCATTTCATGGACGCTATTTTTTTGGTCGGAGTGACAGGATTTCCCCTCGGGGAATAAGTCCCTCTTCGTGGGCAACTCCCCCTTCGAGGACAAGCTTCTCATCCTGTCTTATTTATATAAAAAAATAGCATCCATTTCATGGACGCTATTTTTTTGGTCGGAGTGACAGGATTCGAACCTGCGACCATCAGACCCCCAGTCTGGTACGCTACCAAGCTGCGCTACACCCCGAAGCCAACAATACTATTATACACTTATATCGTTATTTTTCAAGAATTAGTTTTTATCAATTGCCGACAATCTGTGCGGCCTCTTCTCCGGTAATAACATTGTTGGATACCATTGCTTCAACTACTTCTGCCCTTCTCTTCAGTGCCTTTTCCCTGTTGGTACTCAGGGCATATGCACTGGGAGCCTGCGGCAGACCTGCCAGCAAAGTGGCTTCATCCAATGTTAGCTCCGCCGGAGCTTTACCGAAATAGCCCCACGAAGCATCGTTTATGCCGTAATGTCCGTCTCCAAAATATATAATATTAATATAAAGTTCTAGAATTTCATCCTTCGAATAATTATCTTCGAGGTTTTTTGCCGCAAACAGCTCCGCAACCTTTCTGCTCAGCTTCTTCTCCATTGAGAAACACAGGTTTTTTGCAACCTGCTGGGTTATCGTGCTGCCGCCCTCGATATATTCTCCGGCCTTAATATTTGTTACAACCGCTCTTGCAATAGATTTTATGCTCACTATTCCGTGATCGTAAAATTCCCTGTCCTCCACAGAAACCAGAGCCTTAACGAAATTATCCGATACATTTTCTACACCGACGAAAGACGTGCCTGCCCTTACCTCTTCAACACGGCTTTCCATGCTCTGAGTCTCCATTGCGGATTTATACATATTGTAACCGTCCAGACATACCGCACCTGCTTTTATGCCGACATAGACAGCCAGCAGTATGACCAGGGTTTTTATAAAAAACTTTATTGCTTTCACTTTTCTACTTATGAACCTTGAGTCTAGGCGCCTTGCCCAATGCTTTTCTTCTGTCTTCTACCTTGATATCGCAGTCATCTCGGAGATCCTTGACGAATTTCTGGCGTTCTTCCTTGCTTTCAAAAATTTCTGCACTCGGAATAATATACGGTGTAGGATTGACATCATCGTAAATCAGGACGTATTTGTTTGCATCCTCTATCCAGAGAACCCTCTTGTAAGTGGTTCTTCTTACCGCATTTCCGGGAGATCTCTGTTCAATAACATTTTCTCCGAATGTGAGCTGGACTTCGCCGTCACGGATTCTTTCTCCCGATTCAATAATTTCCTTCTTCGCATGACTTTTGAATCTTATATTCATAATCCATGGGAATCCTATTACCCATGCCACGCAAAGACCAAGGAACAGGAAAAGAACTATCGTGCTTGGAATATAGCTTCTGAGTACATATGCCGCCATAGCAACTACAAGTATGCCGGCAAGTCTTTCAACAAAAACCAGAGTTCTGAAGCTCTTGCTGCAGGAAAATTCATATGCTCTTACATTATAGAAATCATTTTTCTTTATGTTAAACTTAAATGTCATTTTACCACCTCATATATATACGGAAATCAGAATGTTTAATACTATGGACACTGCGCAAGGTATAATAACCAACAGCGTTCTCTCGTTGGGCATTATTCCCGTCTTGTAGATGTCAGGGAACAAAAACACGAATTTTCGTTTCACCCAGTCATTCAACGCAATCAGATGTTCCCCTTTATCGGAGAATCTGAGCACCATTACCCCAATCATAATCAGAAGTAAAATTACAGTGGTATTGAACCAGGCAATGTTTACCATTATATTAATGAAGAATATAAAAGGCATTATTCCCAGGTACATGATTCTGCGCTTCAAAATACTCATGTCTTGTTTGTGTAATGAATCATATCAGATTCTTCACACGTTCCTCCTTATTGGTTTACTGTTTTAAATTATACACTATATAATGAGTAATTCAAAGTGAAAAATTCGTGACGGGCACTAGTTTAGACAGATGCAATAAAAAGCTCCATGAACAGACGAACGTCAATATTGCCAAGTTTCGACATTTTATCACCTTCATAAATTTTTCTCACTATGTTTTTCAGTTCTTCTTCACTGTATTTTCTTCCTATCGACTGCCATTTTCCGACCAGAAAATCCTTTGCGCCGAGAATTCGCGCCGTTTCACTTCGGCTTCGGCCTTCACCGATAAGCTGCTTTACCTTCAAAACATTTTCATACTGTCTGAACAACAGAGTGATTATCAGCATTTCATAATCATCGTATAAAAGCATATCATCCAGCATCTGCAGAGCTTTCTTCTTGTCGCCTGAGGCAATGCAGTCAATCAGTGAAAAAACATTCCTTCCAAGGCTTCCCGAAACGGATTTTTCTATATCTTCCGATTTTATTTCCGCTCCCTCGCTGTGGAGAATAACCTTGCTTATGTCGTTTTCAAAATGATACAGAGTATATTCCGAATCCCTGTCATAATACCCGGAAAGTTCAACAAGCAGGTTTATGTTTGCATCGGAAACGGTTTTTTTGTAGGTTCTGAAACGTTTTTTTATCCAGCTTCTCAATTCTTTAGGCTCAAGGCTTCCGAATTCATATACGCTGCCGTTTTTTGAAATGTTCTTGTATATGCTCAGCCTCTTGTCTACTTTTTCTCCGCAGGTTAAAACCAGCAGAGTAGTTTCCGCAGGATTTTTAATATATGCTGTCAGAGCAGCCTCATCGGCAGCGGATTTTTTTCCTTCAATAAAAGGCAGTTTGTCCACAATTACCAGCTTTTTTTCGGAGAAAAGAGGCAGTGTTTCACACGCCTCAAGAATAACGTGAATATCTGCTTCCGCCCCGTCGAATTCCGCAACATCGAACTGTCTGGAAACCTCGTTGGAATATGCTTTTATTATTTCATTTTCCGCCCATTCAGTCAGGAACTGTTCTCTCCCCCACAGAAGGCATACGTTTTTTATCTTATTTTCCTTTAGATTACTGGCAAATTCTTTGAAACTCATATTTTTCTCCGCTCTTATATCCGGTAATTACATATCCGTCCCGTTTTATGTCAACGAGCACGGCTCCGTCCTCGTCATTTCTAAATAACATTATACCTTTTTTATCATATCTTTCAATTACCGATTCTGCAGGGTGACCGAAATTGTTCTTTCCCACCTGAATGACCGCTGCGGAAGCTTCTGTTCGGCTGACAAAATCCTCCGAGCTGGAATACCCGCTCCCATGATGGGGAACCTTTACAATATCACAGGCAATTTCCTTTCCCAGTGATTTTTCTTCCTCTGCGCCGATATCTCCGGTTAGAAGAATCTCGGTGCCGCTGTAATTCAGCATAACAACCATGCACAGTTCATTGAGATTATTCTCCTCTCCACCGTTCTTTTTCCCATCGCTGCTTTTTTCGAGACTGATCTCCTCTGTATTTTCAGGGAAAACAACTTCGGCACTGACGCCCCGTCCGAGCTGCACGACATCCCCTTTTTTAAGGTAAACGAAATCTTCAGGCGCCTTGCCCAGTCTGGCTGCGGCTTCGGATTCACTTGCCCGGTAGCCTTCATACAGAAAAACATTTCCCGTGTCAATCATTTTACTTAATGAAGCTGTTCCTTTATAATGGTCCGCATCCATATGTGATATGAAAATTCCGTCCAGTTTTCCTATTCCCGCGCTGCGCAGATAAGGAAGTATCACTTCTTCTCCCACGTCATAGTCCGAAAAAAGGCTTCCTCCTCCGTCAACTACGTAATTTCTTCCCTCTGGAGTTTTTATGTGTATGCAGTCTCCCTGTCCCACGTCAAGAAATACAATCTCCGGAGTTCTTTGCCATTCGGCGGCGGACAGTGAAAACAGAACAGCGCACATTATTACGAGGGCGGCGAATCTTTTTGAAGTCATAGGGTTCAGGAAGCTGTATTCCGAAAACACCGCCAAAAGTATCAGATAAAATGCGGCGGCGGCAAATACTCCCGGTGTTCCTGCGGCAAATCCCAGTTTACCGCCCATTCCGGTAAAGTCGTTAAAAAACAGGAGCATTTCTCCAAGAAAGCCGCAGCATACCGCCGCCGTATCGAAGATGGGCTCCGCCCATCTTCCGGCGCAGGACAGCAGGAAGGCGGCCGCCCCGGCGGGAATCATTATTCCCGACAGGAAAATCACAGGTATGTTTGCTGTAAAGGATGCGAAAGAAAAATAATTGAACATTATTACATTTACCGGGGCGGTTCCCAGCTGGACTGCAGCCAGAGGGACCGCAGCGCTAAATACAGGGTTTTCGCTTTTTATTCTTCTTTTAAGTCCGCCGCCTATAACCGCCAGGGAAAGAACCGCCGAGAATGAAAGTATGAATCCCGGGCTGAACAGCATGTACGGATTCTTTAACAGAAATACCGAAGCGGTTACGCAGGCTGCGGATATCATATCGTACCTTTTATGAATTCTTTCCGCCAGAAGATGAAGGACTGCCATGAATACGGCCCTCATCACCGAAACGGAAAAGGAAGCCAGCAGGGCGCAGCCTGCCAAAGTGAAAACCCGGAGGCAGGCTGCGGCACAGCTCCGTCTGCGTTTCCCCATCAGAACCCCGACCGCTCCGTAAATTATGCCCACATGCAGACCCGAAACACTCAGCACGTGAGCTGTGCCGTTTTCCCGGAAGCTCTCATAGGTTTCCTCCGACAGGCCGGATCTGTCCCCGAAAAGCATCCCGGAAAACAGCCCTGCCGCTTCCGCGCCGAACCCCGCCGGTTCGTCCCCGGCTCCCTTCCCCGGTAGCAGGTCTTCAAGGCCGGCCAGAGCCCGGGACATTTTTATATAAAACCTGTGTTTTACTATAGAAACCTTGTTTATCAGCAGACCTTTAAAGAAATTCCCGACTATTTTCCCTGTTTTAAGCTGCTCTTCCGAGCATTTTCCCGTAAGAAAAATCCCTTCAGACCTGAGATATTTTCTGTAATCAAAGCAGCCCGGATTTGAAGCAGACTCCGGCAGCGCAGCTTCAATTTCCGCCGAAGCCCATCTGCCCGGGAGGCTGTAAATGTCCTCCTCTGTTTCTCCTTTTACCTTGACCAGCACCCTTCCCGCCTCCCGTGAGTCAATAACCAGCCTGAATCCTCCCGAATCCCCGGGCGCTGCCTCCGCAATCCGGCCCTCTATAACAGCACTTCCGGCTTTCGCATATATCTCAGCCCTTTTTTCTACCGCCGGATTCAGGGAAATCCCCGCAGCTTCCGCCGACAGAATTATAACAACCATCATAACCAGTATAAAAACCGAAATCCTTCTCATATCCTTTCCTTTCCCAAAAACACAGAAAGCAGAAGGTTAATCGTTAACCCTCTGCTTATCTTCAAATCACTTTTTTCTTTATATTTTATTCCGGTACAGCCCGGTGAGCAAGACCTATTACAACTTCGTTAAGATGAAGCAGTCCGGCGCTCATAAAAATACATACGCTCAGATGCTCTCCGGCTCTGCATATTCCTATTTTCCCTCCGCCGTTCAGGCCGTTGACCTTTGAGGAAATCTGCATTATTGCCTCTCTTGCCGCTCCCGCTATCGCGCCGTCGTGAATATGATTTTCCTGCGTTACACCGCATTTTCGTGATGCAATTATAGCCCTCTCTATTACAATGTGAATGGTGTCGTTAATATTGCCCCCCACATCAACCGCCGCCGCTTTAAGACCCTTTTCTCCAAGCCTGTTTATCAGATTTTCTTCAGACTGGCGGGAAGGCGTCAGCGCCACCTGAACAGCCGCTCTTGCGACATCTATACTGTCATACATAATAAATTCCCTCTTTTCTGTATCATGCGAATTTCCCCGGTTCATGATTCATAGTGTCAGCTCCGGATAACGCTCAATTATATATTGTATTATACTATACTTTTGAAAAAAACATAGCCAAAATAATTAATTGTGTTATAATCGTCTAAGGAAGACGGTTTTTCTTCCATTTATTAATTTTAAAACAGGAAAACGGGATTGAGGTGATTAATGTGTCAACAAACCACTATGATGACAACGGTTCCCATGCAGATATGACCAGAGCTTCAAGAGTTCAGCGCCACGGAAAGAGCGTTTCAGCCACAGTGCCTGCTGACGAGGTAAACAGCTCTTCCGGTTCTGCAAAAAGTTCCGGGTCTCAAAAGAAGAAAAAGAAGAAGAAATCAAAGAAATCAGGCGTAGGCAGAGTGATAAAATTTTTACTTCTCGCCATTCTTGCAGCAATCGTCATTGCCGCAATTGCCGTTACAGTTATGGTTGTATCCATCGTATCAAATGCAGAGGATATAGACCCCAACAACATATACTCCATACTGTCGGAAAACTCAGTCATGTACGACAGCCAGGGCACTGCCATTGAAAATGTCATGGATTCGGAACTGAGAACCAACCTTGAATACGAGGAAATGCCAAAGCAGCTTGTGGATGCCTTTGTTGCCATAGAAGACAAAACCTTCTGGGAGCACAGCGGATTTAACTACGTGCGAATTATAGGCGCCGTCTGGGAAAGCATAACCACCGGCGGGAACATTTCCGGTACAAGCACCATCACCCAGCAGCTGGCAAGAAACGTGTTCCTGCCCGAAAGCAAGAGTGAAAGGTCCATGACCAGAAAAATCGAGGAAGCATATTATACTGTAATTCTCGAAAGAAACCTTACAAAGGAACAGATAATCGAAGCATATCTGAACACCATATATCTCGGTTTCAATACCTATGGTGTTGAGGCGGCTTCCCAGACATACTTCGGCAAGTCGGCAAGCCAGCTCAGCCTGGCCGAATGCTCCGCCCTTGCGACAATACCTAAAAATCCGTCCGGAAATGCCCTTATCAAAAGGTACTATTCGGATGAAATCGATGCAACCAATGCAAATATTATCGCGACCCAGGGAGAATATACTCTTGTATACAATGAGTCTTTCAAGCCAAGACAGTCATATGTTCTCAAGTTCATGGTTGAACAGGGAAAAGCAACTCAGGAAGAGGCCGATGCAGCTTATGCATACAATCTGATTGAGTCTCTTAACCCTCCGGACACAATAAACAATTCATCGGCAGCATCCAGCTATTTTACCGACTTTGCAAAGGATGAAGCCATAGAAATACTCATGAGCGAACTGAATCTCACCGAGGCGGAGGCTCAGAGAAAACTGTATACCGGAGGTCTGTCCATATACACATCCCTGAATCCAAGCATCCAGTATGCTATTGAAACAGCTTACGGCAGCAATGCAAACTTCCCTGTTGCCACATCCTTCCGAAAGGATGCAAACGGAAATGCGCTGAACTCAGACGGTTCAATTATGCTGTATGACTACAACAGTTTCTTCGACGGCAACGGAGACTTTGTACTGTATGCAGGACAGTACGGATACGACGACGCGGGTAATCTTTACCTGTATAAAAATAACAGACTTAATTTCTACAACGTTAAATCTAACGGAAATGTAGTCGATATTGCTATAAACTTTAAACCGATGTACCTTTACAAGGATTCCATCCTTCATATTTCAAGCGGAGGAACCATAGATGTGGATTCTGCATACAAGACTTTCGATGCAGATAGAAATCTGGTAATCCAGAAGGCTTTCCTTGACAGTAATCCGAACGTATTCGTAAGTTCCGGAGATAATCTGATAATTTCAAAGGATTATTTCTCAGTGAATGCAGAGGTTGTTCAGCCTCAGAGTGCTATGGTTATAATTGACCAGTATACAGGTCAGATTGCCGGCATGGTGGGAGGCAGAAATATTCAGGGAAACAAGCTTTACAACAGAGCGGAATCCCCGAGACAGCTCGGTTCTTCCACAAAACCTCTGGCTGTATATACTCCGGCCCTTCTTAAAGGCTTCACCGGCGCAACAATTATTCCGGATACACCAAACTATGTAGACGGAAAACTGTGGCCTAAGAATTCTTACAAAGGCTATAAGGGCAACATTACCCTCAGAAAAGCGGTACAGTCCTCCAGCAACGTTGCGGCAGTCCGAATGATAAATTATCTCGGATACGATGACAGCATCAGTCTTCTCGAGGAAATGGGAATAACAACCCTCTGTGATGACGACAAGAACCCGGCAGCTTTAGGCCTGGGTGGTCTTACAAAAGGAATCAAGCCTCTTGAGGCCTGCGGCGCATATTCTGTTCTTGCAAACGGCGGAACGTATTACAAGCCTACTACCATCACAAAGATTCTCGACAGAAACGGCGGAGTTATTTATGAATATCAGAATGTCGGCAAGGAAGTAATAGATGAAGGCACCGCATTCTGCATGACAGATATTCTCGTTTCGGCGGTAACAGGCGGTACAGGTTCAAGAGCGAGAATCTACAGCAACAACAGCACAATTCCTGTTGCCGGTAAAACAGGTACAACAACAAAGAACTATGACGCATGGTTCTGCGGATACACGCCATACTTCACTGCTGTAGTATGGATAGGAAACGACTACAACATCCAGCTTTCAAACGGAAGCGGCGCGGCTGCCCGTCTCTGGAGCACAGTAATGACTCAGGTACATGCCGGACTGCCGGCTAAATCATTTGAAAAACCTGATTCGGTTACCAGAACCGGCGGCGACTATGCAGTGACCGGAAGAGATCAGCCGGGAACTTCGGGAAAAGCATCATACACAATCTGTACAGAATCAGGTCTGCTGGCAAGGAAAGGATGCCCTAACGTATCTACGGTTCGTGAATCCGTATTTGCGCCGAGGCCTACCCATTCCTGCAGCATACACTCAGATGAACCGGTTGAGAATCCTGACGACATAGATAACCCTGACGATACTGGAGAAGATCCCGATAATCCGGGAGGAGAAACGGACAATCCGGAAACACCGGATAACCCGGGTGGAAACACCGATAATCCTCAGACTCCGGATAATCCGCCTCCGGTTATTCCGTCGGATCCAAACACATCTGACATGTAAATTTTACTGTAATATGCAATTCGGCGGTTTTGAACTGATCAAAACCGCCGAATTTTATTTTCTCTTCATATTCATTATGTATATCGATATCATAACAAGGATTATTCCCACACCCTTTACAGCATTCATATTTTCTCCGAACACTGCCGCTCCAAGCACCGCCGCCACAACGGTTTCCACAGAGGCGAACACCGGCACCCGGCTGCTTTCCGTCACCATTCCAAGGCCTTTATAATATATAAGATACGCGGCAACCGTAGGTATCAGGGCATACAAAACCGCAAACACCAGAAAATTAATATCGGCCGTCTCAGACATGTTTTGCCACGGTCTTGTGAAAATTCCCGCAAAAACGGATGCGAACAGAAAAACATATACTGCTACAGTAACCGGATCCCCCTCTTCCGACGCAAACCTTCCTATGATTGCCGACAGAGAGTACAGTACAGCAGCTCCCAGGCCCATACAGATTCCGTAAAACGAAAAAACTGTTTCTCCGAAATTTCCTCCGGTCACAGCCAGCGTGCATCCGGCTATATTTACAGCCAGAGCAATGCTTTTTGTTTTCGAAAACCTCTCACCGAAAATCAGCAGCGCAAAAAACGCCGTAAAAACCGGTGCAGTATATAACAGAACCGCTCCCATAGCCATTCCAAGATTATCTATAGCCTCGGTATAAGCCATATTGTACAGAGCCTGACAGAACAGCGCCATAAAAATGCAGCTTACCAGCGTCCTTTTTTCTATTTTCATTACTGCCGGTCCTTTTTTCACAAGTCCGAATCCCAGAATCAGAATAAAGGCAAACAGCATTCTGCAGAAGCTTACAGTCCCCGATCCGGCTCCTGTAGAAATCAGAAGCTTAACAAAGACTCCTATCGTTCCCCACAGGGCTCCCGCCAGAAATATCAGGGCATAGCCTTTCTTCTCTTCGCTTATTCTCATATCTCATCACTCTCCCTTTCCCGTTCTGAACACGATGTCAATTATACACCTCCGGTTGATAAATTTCATCTGTTGAAATATAATTAAATGGTAAAACTATAAAATATAATGAATTATACAGGAGACGTTTATTATGGATGAAAGAGTAAAAAAGCTTTCAAAGCTTCTGGTTGAATATTCGACTGAAATAAAACCCGGCGAAAAATGCCTTATTGATTACGAAGGAGAAGCGGCAAAGCCTCTTGTCAGACAGCTTATCAAGGATGTATATGCAGCCGGCGGCGTACCTTTTGTTACGAACAGGGATTCGCAGATAAACAGGGAAATTCTTCTCAGCTGCACCGAAGAGCAGCTCAGCTTTATGTGCGACTGCCAGCTGAAGCAGATGAAGGGAATGGACGCGTATATTGCTGTAAGAGGGAACACCAACTCATGCGAGCTGTCCGATGTTCCCGCAGAAAAGCTCAATATGTACAACAGGATTCTGGACCCGGTTCTGGAATACAGAGTCAACCGTACAAAATGGGTTATTCTGAGATATCCTAACCCTTCAATGGCCCAGCTTGCGGGCACGAGTCAGGAAGCCTTCGAAGATTTCTTCTTCGACGTATGCACAATGGATTACACTGCAATGGATAAAGCTATGGACAATCTTGCAGCTCTCATGGAAAAAACCGACAAGGTTCACATCAAGGGTCCGGGAACCGATCTTACCTTCAGCATAAAGGGTATTCCTGCGGTAAAATGCTCAGGCAGAATGAATATTCCCGACGGCGAAATTTTCACTGCTCCTGTAAAGGATTCTGTGAACGGCATAATATCCTACAATACTCCTTCCGAAGAGCAGGGATTTACCTACGAAAACATCGTTTTTGAAGTGCGTGACGGAAAGATTATTAAAGCATCTGCAAATAATAACGAGAGAATAAACGCTCTCCTGGATACCGACGAAGGCTCAAGATATTTCGGCGAATTTGCCATAGGTGTAAATCCGTTTATTCTGGAGCCGATGAAGGATACATTGTTTGACGAAAAAATCGCCGGCAGCTTCCACCTTACTCCGGGAATGGCCTATGAAGAAGCTCCGAACGGCAACAGCTCTGCCGTTCACTGGGATCTTGTCATGATTCAGAGACCGGAATACGGCGGAGGAGAAATCTGGTTCGACGATGTTCTCATCAGAAAAGACGGGCTCTTCGTTCTTCCCGAACTGGAATGCCTCAATCCGGAGAACCTCAAATAAATCGGATATCCCGAATGAATACAAAGCATACAACTCCGAAGGTCCTGACTTCAGGACTCCCGGAGTTGTTTTTTTACAATAATATAAAGCACTGACAAAGCTGCCTGACATCTCCCATTGTCAGCTTGTTCCCTTGTCATCCTGTCACCTTGTTACCGTCACCGTTTGGGCTTTGGATTTGAAACCAGTGCAATAATATATCCGAAGAATATTGCCGCCGCTACTCCCGCTGCGGTTTCTTTTATTCCTCCTGTAAGGGCGCCCATCAGGCCTTCTGTCTGAACTCCGTTAATTGCTCCCTTTGCCAGATTATATCCGAATCCCGGCAGAGGCACTGTGGCTCCGGATTTTCCGAAGGTTACCAGCGGCTCATAGAGTCCAAATGCCGTAAGGACTGCGCCTGCAGTCACAAATATAACCAGAATTCTGGCAGGAGTAAGTTTAGTAAAATCTATTAACAGCTGTCCGATGAGGCAGATTGCGCCACCCACAACGAATACTTTTATTATTTCAGACCATTCCATGATACGATCACCTCTTTTCAGCGGAAATCGATACCGCATGAGCTATTCCGGGAATGCTTTCTCCCTGTTGAGTACTTATGGTCGAAAGAAGAGCTCCCGTGGAAACCAGCAGGACATTTTTGAGTTCCCCTGCTTTCATTCTGCGGAAAACATAACCGCATAATACAGAGCCCGAGCAGCCGCAGCCGCTGCCTCCCGCATGGGCGTCCTGATCCGGTCCGAAAATCATGCAGCCGCAGTCCTCGTAATTTCCGGTCATGTCGAAACCCTTTTTCCCCATACCGTCGATTACTATGCTCCTGCCGATTTTCCCCAGATCTCCGGTGAGAATCAAATCATAAAATCCCGGTTCTTTTCCGGTTTCTTTAAAATGAGTTTCCAGCGTATCTATTGCCGCCGGGGCCATCGCCGCTCCCATCATATTCGAATCGTTTATCCCCATATCCACAATCTTTCCTATGGTCCCCCCGGTAACATATACCCCCGGTCTCCCCAAATCCTGTATGCAGCCGCAGCCTTTAACGGATTCCCGCAGCACAGCGCAGCCCGAACCGGTCACAGTAACCTGAGCCGAAGGAGGTTTCTGGTTTCCGTGCTCCAGAGGCATTCTGAACTGCCGCTCTGCAGTGCAGAAATGGCTGGAGGCTGCCGCCGCCGCATATTTCGAATATCCGGCATTAACGAAGGCGCCGGCCATTATCAGAGATTCGCTCATTGTGGAGCAGGCTCCGTATAATCCCAGAAAAGGAATCCCCAGCTCTCTTACCGCATAACTTGAGGACATCAGCTGGTTTATCAGGTCTCCGCTGAAAATAACATCTATCTCATGCTTGTCGATGCCGCCCTTTCCTATCGCTCCCACCACTGTATCTTTCAGCATTTTGGTTTCCGCGCCTTCCCAGGTTTTCTGTCCTATTTTGTCATCCTCAAGAACAGTGTCAAACCACTGCCTGAGCGGACCTTTTCCCTCGCTGACTCCGGCGGTGGAATATGCCGCGAAAATCTCCGGACAGTTTTTGAACACAAGAGTCTGCCTTCCCATTTTGTTTTCTGCCAAATCTTCACCTCCTAAACCCGGGGCAGGGACACGCCAAGTATACCCATCAGGTAATATATTATTCCTATAACAATAGAAACAGATATTCCGCATACCAGAACAGGACCTGCCAGCTGAAACAGCCTGGAACCCACTCCCAGAACAGGTCCCTCGCTCTTAAATTCTATTGCCGAAGCCACCATTGAATTTGCGAATCCGGTTATGGGAACTATCAGACCCGCACCGGCAAATTTTGCTGCCGGCGAGAACAATCCCAGTCCCGTAAGTATCTGAGCTGCCAAAATAAGCCCCACAGTTACAATCCTTCCGGCGTCCTTCTGTTCAATGCCTAAGCTGTTCTGTATCCAGCTCTGAACCAGATAAGCTGCACTGCACAGCAGCCCCCCCACGATAAACGCTTTAATCCCGTTTGATACAAAGCCTGTGGAGGGAGTGAATTCCGAAACATATTTTTCATATTTTTTCTTTTTTTCTTTTTCGTTTCTGCTCTTCTTCATTTCATCCTCCGGAGCCGGCAGTTTCTGTCGGCCTGTAGTTTTTATATACCGTTATTCTGTCCTCTTCTATTTTTTTCATACACAGTATAAAAATGCTGTCCAAAAAACATAAAACGGCCTGCAAAAGCAATAAATTACTGTGCTTTTGCAGACCTGTGTTACGGCTTTACCGGAATTTCATGATTACGTGATTATAAGGCAAGCTCCTCTTCGGTGATATCTACGTAGTCGGAGAAATCAGGATATTCTATGGCATCCACATTGTTGTATCCGGTGTATACCATTGTCATATCATACGAATATACAGTTTCACCGCTTCCCTCGACGTAAGTCATGTCGAATAACATATGCATATCCTTAAGGTATCCTTCCTCGTTAACAGTGAATTCAAAGGTCATATCTCCGACTGAAGGTGTATTCCCAGTTTCGGTTTCTCCGGAAACCACTGCGGCAAAATCGCTGATTCTGTCTCCCTGGACAACCATAGTAACCTTCTTCTCTGTGTCTCCTTCAACCGAAGCGGATTTTATCATATCTGCGCTGATTTCCGCGAAGGAGTTGTACTGCTTTACACTTCCAAGCTGGTCTTCGGGAACGGTCATCTTCATGCCGAAGCTTTCTTCCCCGGATTCTACATGTATGTACATTACGCCGTCTCTGTAATACATATCCATATCCGCGGTCACGCCCATTGTTTCTGTGGTCATATCCATGAAGTATTCTATTTCCTTCAGGCTTCCGCCGTTGAGAACATACTGCATGGCACCGCTGACAGGAACTTCAACGGTATCTTCGCCCGATGTAAGCCTGGACGCCACATTTATGTCCATGGTGAAGGATTCAAGGCCGCTCATTTTTTCGCCCGCCGCCATATATATATCCGCAGCCTGTTTGCTGACTTCGGGTTCATCTCCCGCTGTTTCACCGCCGCCGCTGCCGCATGCCGCCGCAGAAAATACCATAGAAGTGCACAGCAGTACCGCAGTGATTTTCTTTAATAAACCTGATTTCATTTTGTCCTCCTAATTTCCTTTTAAACTTCAGCCTTTGCCGCATAAAATACGACTGCTGTCTGCATTATTATATCTGATTCTTCACGCCGGGTCTATGTTTATAACAATTATAAAATCTTAAATTATTTTTCTGTATTTTCTTCGTCTCTGCTCAGGGCGGCTCCCATTTTCGCAAGAATCTTCTTTTCAAGTCTTGAGACATGCACCTGGGAAATTCCCATTATCCGCGCAATTTCGCTCTGTGTCATGTCTTTGTAGTAACGCAGGATAATAATCTGTCTTTCCCTTGGCGGAAGTGTCTCAATCATGCTTTTCAGCATGATTCTGTCTATCTGCTCCTCCTCTCCGCAGATGATTCTGCTGTCTCTCTCGGCGCGGTCTCCCCCTTCCGGGTCGTCAAGGCTTCCTATGTTATACATTGTTCTTTCCGCCTCCATAAGATTTAATATGCTGTCCCTGTCGGTGTCCATTGCCTCCGCAATCTCGCTCAGTTTCGGAGACCGTCCCAGCTCCTTTGAAAGTCTTTCTCTGGAATTCTTCAGTCTGACAATTCCGGATTTCAATTCTCTGGAAAACTTTATTCTTCCGTCGTCCCTGATATATCTCTTTATTTCTCCCAGAATAAGAGGCATCGCATAGGTTGAAAACATTACATCGAAGGCGGTGTCAAACCTCTCTATGGCTTTTACCAGCCCTATGCAGCCAACCTGCACCAGATCCTCCCACTCGTACCCGGAGCACGAAAACCTGCAGGCTATACTTTTTACCAGCCCCAGATTATTTCTTACCAGTTCCTCTCTGGCTGCTTCGCTGCCCTTTGCGGCTTCTGTCAGCAGTCTGTACTGCTCTTCCTTTTCGTGCATAGAATCACCTGCCCAGCCGCTTCATCATAGTAACCTTAGTTCCTATATCTTTACTTGATTCCACGGTAAGCCTGTCCATAAATATTTCCATAACGGTGAATCCCATTCCTGACCTCTCCTGCTCAGGTTTAGATGTATAAAGAGGCTCCTTTGCCTTGTCTATATTCTCTATTCCTTTTCCGAAATCCTCCACATACAGTTCAACCATTCTTCCGATGCAGGAGCATCCTACCCGAACTGTTCCGGTGCTGCCGTCATATCCGTGAATAACGGAATTTGATACCGCTTCGGACAGAGCCGTTTTTATCTCGGTAAGCTCCTCCAGAGTAGGATCCATGGGCGCAACGAAAGCGGCCACCGCAGCTCTGGCAAAGGCCTCGTTTTCGGAAATCCCGTCAAATTCAATAACCATTTTATTTTCTGCTTCCATATGTATTACTTCGCCTCCGTCCCTAATGTTTTCAATGCTTCCTGAACATCGCTGCATCTCTCTACGATTGAAAATACACCTGCCATTCCCAGTACCTTTATCACATAGGGATTCGATCCGGCCAGCAGAGTCCTTCCCCCTATCTCGTTTGTCTTTTTATATCTCCCCATCACAAAACCTATTCCGGAGCTGTCCATCATCGTAACACCGGAAAAATCAAATATTATATGACGCATGCCTCTCTCATCAAATGTTCTGTCCACACTTTCTCTGAGCCCGTCCGCTGCATGGTGGTCAAGTTCTCCCTCAACCTTTACCATCAGCACATTTCCCGCAAAATCAAATGCGGTTCCCATAGGAACACTCCTCCTTTTTTATGCACCTGCTCATCTGTTTTTAATCTCAAATCCCCTTTTCACGGCAAATAAAAATGCAGGGGAATACTTTCCTCTGCATTAATTATACGCTTTCAGCATTTCTCCTGTCTTTAGGAGAGTTTGACGATAAAATTCTATTTTTGGCGTTTATGGGTTATTTATGGATTAATTGTATAATGCTCAATGCCTGCCATTGCATTGGCAATAAGAGTTTCCTCGTCCAGATGCTTCTCTGATTCGAGAATACTTTCCAGCTTTGGCTTTGTTGAAGGATGCTTTGGCAGAAATACCGTGCAGCAGTCCTCGAAGGGCTGGATTGAAGTCTCAAAGGTTCCTATCTTCTGAGCGATTTCCATAATATCAACCTTATCCATGGCAATCAGTGGTCTCATGACAGGAATTTCTACAGCATTGTCAGTAACTACCAGACCCTGAACAGTCTGGCTTGCAACCTGACCGATGTTTTCTCCCGTAATAAGCACGTCGGCCTTTACTTCCCTCGCGAGTCTTTCGGCTATCTTCATCATAAATCTTCTGGACAGGATTGTCATCTGCTCTTCAGGGCAGTTTTCATTTATTGCCTGCTGTATCTCAAGAAGATTTATGCAGTGAACCTTTATTCTTCCGCAGTATCCCGAAAGAATTCTTGCCAAATCCAGCACTTTCTCCTTTGCTCTGTCACTGGTAAACGGATAGGAATGAAAATGTATCGCTTCAATATTCATTCCGCGCTTGGCCATCATCCATGACGCAACCGGACTGTCTATACCTCCTGACAGAAGAACTAGTCCTTTCCCGTTTGTACCTAAAGGAAGGCCTCCGAAGCCGGCCATTTTATCGTGATAAATATATGTTTTGTCTCTTCTTACATCTACAAACAGCATGCAGTCCGGATTGTGAACATCTACTTTAAGGGAATATTCCGGATTGTCATTGCAGGCCTTCAATATGCTCCCTCCGGCTTTTCTGGCAATCTCCGGCGAAATTATCGGGAACTGCTTATTGCTTCTTTTAGCCTCGACCTTAAAGGTTCTTATATTCTGATCTTTGCGGATTTCCTTCATATATTCTGCCGCATCGGAAAAAATTGTCTCAGGATCCGATTCCACCTCCGCCGCTATGCTCACGGTTGAAACACCGAATACCTTTGAAATCTCCTTTGCCATTTCAGGCAGCTTTTCCACATCCGAGGTTCTTGCAAAAACAACCCCTTCATACCTCCACACAGATGCTTCGGAATATTCTTTTACTGCCTTTCTTATTCTCTCCATAAGCACTCTTTCAAAATACGGCTTATTCATTCCTTTCAGAGCAATTTCTCCGTATTTTATCATTAAGACCTTATCCATGGAATTCTCCTTTTACATACTGTTTTTTTATGACAGACAATTTGCTGTCGATATCATATCTGTCGGCACCTTATCGTCTTATCACTTTTCTGATATCATCTACGGACTTCTTTAAATTCGCTATTACATAATCCATTTCTTCCACCGTATTAAACCTGGAAAAGCTGAATCTTACTGCTCCTTCGATTTCTTCGTCCGTAAGTCCTGCGGCTTTCAGCACATGGCTCTGTCCTTTCTTGTTTGACGAGCATGCCGAACCGGTGGACACAAAAATATCTTTCTGCTCCAGCATATGAAGCAGCACTTCTCCTCTGACGCCGAGGAAGCTGACATTCAGTACGCTTGCCGCGCATCTTTCATCTTCATAGCTGTTGATTCTTATATCCTTTATCTCGGATTTTATTCCCTCCAGAAGATATTTTCTGACATTCCGCATGTTTTCAATAGTTCTGTCAAAATCCTTGTATGCCAGTTCCGCCGCCTTTCCGAAGCCGGATATTCCCGGTACATTTTCCGTTCCGGAGCGGATATTCTTTTCCTGTCCTCCGCCGGTTACCGGAGATTTTATATTAACACCTTTCTTTATATACAGAGCGCCCATTCCCTTGGGACCGTGAATCTTGTGAGCCGAAACGCTCAGAAGGTCCGCAGCCGAAACTGCGGATTTCATCCTTAGTTTTCCAAATGACTGAACTCCGTCTACATGAAAGAGGGTTTTGTCCAAAGCTTTTACAAGTCTTCCCGCATCCTCTACCGGCTGTATTGTACCCAGTTCGTTATTTACATGCATTAAGGATACCAGCACAGTATCATCGTCCAGCTCTGATTTAAGCTGATCCATATTTACATATCCGTAACCGTCGG
Organism: Bacillota bacterium; assembly: GCA_030526325.1. Classification (GTDB taxonomy): domain Bacteria; phylum Bacillota; class Clostridia; order Peptostreptococcales; family Anaerovoracaceae; genus RGIG1899. The sequence continues at coordinate 10,477 of JAUNCY010000011.1, read as the reverse complement.
TTTCCAGATATACGGCTTTGAAACCCTCTCCCTCAAGGGCTTTGAAGGTTTCCAGAACCGCAGGATGCTCTACTGCTGAAGTTATTATTTTCTTTCCTTTTCTTTTAAGCGCCCTTGCTCCTCCGAGTACGGCAATGTTATCCCCTTCGGTTCCGCTCCCGGTGAAATACACTTCTCCCGGGTCGGCTCCGAGTGCTTCCGCTATTTTGAGTCTTGATGCTTTTACTGTTTTTTCCGCCTGAAATCCCATTCTGTGCAGGGATGACGGATTGCCGAAGCAGGAACTCATAACCTCACTCATTTCCTTTACGACTTCATCGTAAGGCTTTGTTGTGGCGCTGTTGTCCAGATATACAAACATTTTTTCTCCCATTCCAAATCATACAACAGGGCGCACCAGTTCCGGCACGCCCCTGTCAGTCTTATTAAAACTATTTTGCGTATTCAATGGCTCTTGTTTCTCTGATGACATTAATCTTAATCTGACCCGGATATTCGAGCTCGCTCTCAACCTTTTTGCTGATTTCTCTTGCGAGGAATACGAGTTCTTCGTCCGAAACATCATCCGGCTTTGCGATGATTCTGATTTCTCTTCCCGCCTGAATAGCATAGGATTTTTCAACGCCCTCTGTGGTATTCGCAATTTCTTCGAGCTTCTGGAGTCTCTTTATGTAAGTCTCGAGAGTCTCTCTTCTTGCGCCCGGTCGGGCTGCTGACAGAGCATCTGCCGCAGTTACGAGAACTGCCTCCAGGCTCTTAGGCTCATAATCACCGTGGTGAGAAGCCATGCCGTCTATTACGGCTTCATGTTCTTTGTACTTTCTCAGAAGTTCTATACCTATTTCCACATGGGTGCCTTCCACCTCATGGTCAACGGCTTTACCTATGTCATGAAGCAGACCTGCTCTTTTTGCGGTCTTAACATCAAGTCCCAGTTCCGCAGCCATAAGGCCTGCAAGATGGGCAACCTCCACAGAATGCTTAAGAACATTCTGACCGTAGCTGGTTCTGTATTTGAGTCTTCCCAGAAGTTTGATAAGCTCAGGATGAAGATTGTGGATACCAACTTCAAACGTAGCCTGTTCCCCTTCTTCCTTGATTATCTGATTAACTTCTTTTTCTGCTTTTTCAACCATTTCCTCAATTCTTGCCGGATGTATACGTCCGTCATGAATGAGCTTTTCCAGTGCAACCCTGGCGATTTCTCTTCTTACAGGGTCGAATCCCGAAAGAATAACCGCTTCCGGAGTATCGTCTATGATAAGATCTATTCCGGTCATGGTTTCTATAGCACGGATGTTTCTGCCTTCTCTGCCTATGATTCTTCCCTTCATTTCATCGTTGGGAAGAGGAACCACGGAAACCGTTGTCTCCGCCACATGGTCTGCAGCACATCTCTGTATTGAGGTTGTTATAATTTCTTTGGCTCTTTTTTCGCCTTCTTCTTTAGCCTTCTGTTCAATATCTTTAATCATTACGGATGCTTCGTATCTGATCTCTTTTTCAACATTGGAGAGAAGCAAAGCCTTAGCGTCATCCGAGGACATTCCCGAAATCTTCTCCAGCTCCTCAATCTGCTTTTCTATGAATTTGTTTAATTCTTCTTCTTTCGCAGAAATTTTATTTTCTTTCTGTGTTATCTGTTCTTCTTTCTTTTCAAGGTTTTCGAGTTTTTTATCCAGTGTTTCCTCTTTCTGAATTACTCGTCTTTCAAGCCTCGTCATTTCGGCTCTTCTGTCTTTTATCTCCTTGTCAATATCAGTTCTCAGTTTATGAGCTTCTTCTTTTGCTTCGATAGATATCTCTTTCTTAATTGTTTCAGCTTTCTTCTCAGCATCGAGAATAAGGTTCTTTGCGGTCTGTTCCGCACTTCCGATTGCCTTTTCACCAACTGTTTTTCTGACAATATATCCGACAAGCGTGCCGATTAAAATACAAATCACGCCGACAATGACATAAATAATTGTCGAATTAATTACAATGCACCTCCTTCTTGAATATTTGGTAAAAAATCCTAAAAATTACTCAAATTGCTAACCATATGTTGTATGTCTACAACAATATAATTCTATATATTTTAACTTATTCTGTCAAGAGGAAACGTTGTATTACCCTGTTTAAATGCTCTGCCCCTGCGCTGTCTTCTATATCCACCACAGCTTTTCCGTTATTGAAGGCAACGTGCATGGATTCGTCGTACGGAATAACCCCGCAGACCTCTATTCCGAAGGTTTCCGCGATATCCTCCACGTCTGTCAGATATCCCTTGTCAGCCAACCTGAGTCTGACCTTGTTTATCAGGAGCTGTATGTTTCCGGTGCCTCTGTTCTTCAGCGATGCCAGCAGGCTCTGTCCGGCTCTGACCGAAACCGGGTCCTGGGTTGTAATCAGCATAACTCTTCCCGATTTGGGTCCGAACCCTTCTGTCACAGTGTTTATTCCTCCGGATGTGTCTATGATAACGTAATCGAAATTTCTTCCTGCCCGTTCCGCCAGTACCGCCAGTTCAAGAAGGGACACTTCTCCGGCCTTCTTTACTGCGGGAGGCTCCATAATGTATAAGTTTTCATATTCCCGACTCCTCACAAGAGCCTGCTTTATCCTGCAGTCTCCTTTCAGGACGTCTACCATGTCATATATTACTCTTTCTTCGAGTCCCAAGGCAATATCGACTCCTCTGGCAGAGAAATTCATATCCATTATGAGTACTTTTTTGCCTTTCAGTGCAAGATAAACTCCCGTATTTACGGCAAACAGAGTTTTTCCCGTGCCGCCTTTACCTGATAATATAGTGATTATTTCCGCCATTTTTTCTCCAATAATTAATTACCACAGTCAGACATAATGCTTCTGTATTTTCCGTTTCCAACAACAATGTGGTCAGCCACCGATATTCCCAGAATTTTCCCTGCTTCTTCAAGTCTTTTTGTAAGCAGGATATCGCTCTGACTGGGCTCCGGGTTTCCGCTGGGATGATTGTGAACCAGAATCACCGAATTTGCGCTTTTCTTTATTGCATTTGCAAAGACTTCCCTGGGATGTATATATGCGCTGCTCAGTCCTCCCATTGCTGTATCTTCTATTGAAATTATCTCGTTTTTTACGTTCAGAAGGATAACCCGGAAAACTTCCTTTGTCAGATATCTCATTTCTCTCATCATGAGTTCCGCAACATCCGAAGAGCAGCTGACTCTCGTCTTTTTTTCTGCAGGTTTGGAAAAAATCCGTTTGCCAAGCTCCACCGAAGCCGCAACCTGAGCCGCCTTTGCCGGACCTATCCCTTTAATCTGACATAATTCCTCCGGCAGACATACCGCCAGATTTGATATTCCCCTGCTGTCCATGGCAATAAGCTTTTCCGCCAGAGCCAGTGCCGAAAGCTCTCCTGTTCCGCTCCCGAGAATTATTGCCAGAAGCTCCGCATTGCTCAGCTTTGCCGCACCGATTACGAAGAGCTTTTCTCTGGGCCGTTCTTCGTCGGGAAGATCCATAATCCCCAGTCTTCCCTCCTCTTTATAATCCCTCTTTATCTCCTTTGCTGTAATAATAATACCCCCTGCAATTCAGTTTATCATCCCGAATACTGTGCTGCAACAGTACTTCTGCTTCTGCGGTGCAAATTATGGTTTACTCTATTTCAAGGCCATGCTGCCGTTCAGAAGAGCTGTGCTGTATAAAAACAAAACATCCTGATTTTCAAAATTTATAAACGCATCGAGCATAGAGCTCTGTATATATCTGATATCAACCAGCGTAATCTTAGAATACCCTTGAGTCATAAGAGGCGCAATGCTGCTTCCGAAGGAGTCCCTGAACATAACAAGCTCTCTTTTCTCCTCCGCAGCAGGGTTTTCAATCACGATTAACGCATCAGAACCGGACAGAAACAGCTCATACGCATCCTTGCCGACGGCCTTTTCCATATCGTACATGTTTTTTTCCACAGGCATTCCTGTGTCATAGCTCGTAACCCTGCAGCCGTCAATTATTTCGTCAGACAAGTAATATATGGTATCCGGCTCACAGGGCATAGCATACTGCCCCCTGTATACCCCGTAAAAAGGCCTGTCCAGTTCATTTATCCTGCAATTCCCGGCCGAAATCACTCCCATTGACTCTGCCAGCTTTCCGGCCGCACCGGTTATTTTCTCCTGTCTCCAGTGAGTATCCGTCCGGTAATAGTCTTCTGCAGAAAGCTGCCCTGTAAGATCAATGTACTTTGCATAGTCCATCTCCTTCCGGAAATATCCCGCAAGTTCATCAAAGTCAAGTGTGGGATAACCGTTTTTCCCGGCAATATAGTAATTTTTGTCCGGTACTATTGAAAGGTATACTCTGCAGTCCGTGTCCTTCAGGAAATTATCGTAAATATTACGGAATTTCTCCGATGCATTCAGCCACATATCCGGCTGTCCGGGATAATCAATTTTTGAAAGATGTCCCTCCGCCTGAAACACACCGTTATTATCCGACTTTTTGAAAATATTGTATTCGGCAAAAGCTTTTATCCCTCTGAATTCTTCTCTTGCAGGGAACTGATCCGCGGAATAAGCCTCAAAGCCTTCCATGAATTCCGATGAAAACACAGATTCAAAGGTAAGCTTAGGAGCACCTGCAAGAAGCCTTCTCTCGGATTCGGAAAAATCATCCGCAGGCTTCAAAATGCAGAACAGGGATATGACAAGCAGCAGAACAGCTGTTACTGCAGCTGTAATCTTGTTTTTCAGTTTCTCGTTCATAACTCCCCCCTAAAACCTGAAATACAAAAACGGATTGAAGGAGCCGTCCACCAGATATGCCGTAACCAGAAGAAGAAGGACAGCCAGAGCCGCAGGCTCCGCAATGCACATTATCTTATTGTAAAGTTTACTTCTTCTTATACATTTCATAATCCGTGAAGGAAAAGGAGTTGCTCCCACTACGGCAATTGCCAGCACCGCAAAATAGCTTTTAAAATAATACATTGCCTCCTCCGATACCCCTGGCAGACTGCCTCCTCCGAACATGCAGTAAATATCCGAAACAGCCTGTCCCATATCGGCGGCATTGAAAATAACAAATCCTAAAACGACAATCAGCAGGGTATACAGGTGAGCTGCCGGTCCTGCTTTTTTCAGCACGCCCGAAAGCAGAACCTTTTCTGCAGAAAGAATCACCGCAAATCCCAGTCCCCAGACCACAAAGGTCCACTGAGCTCCGTGCCACAGTCCGGTGAGGCACCATACCGCAAAAATATTTATTATCCATCTGAATTTTGAGCAGCGGTTTCCTCCCATAGGGATATACACATAATCTCTGAACCACGAACCCAGAGATATGTGCCATCTTCTCCAGAACTCTGTAATACTTTTTGAAATATAAGGGTAATTAAAGTTTTCTTTGAATCTGAATCCGAAAATCCTTCCCAGCCCTATAGCCATATCGCTGTATCCCGAAAAGTCAAAGTAAATATACAGTGTGAACGAAACCGCATACATCCAGTAGAACATAATCGACGGTTCCTGAGACATTCTGAAAATCTCACACAGCTCTGCCAGCTGATTTGCAATCAGTACTTTCTTTGAAAGACCGATGATAAATTTTTCCGCTCCTTCCCCCACATCGTCAAAGCCCGTATGCCTTTCCTCCAGCCTTTCCCTCACATCGCTGTAACGCACAATCGGTCCCGCCACAAGCTGAGGAAACATAGAGATATATGCCGCCAGAGTTACGGGATTTTTCTGAGGGGGAGTATCCCCTCTGTAAATATCAATAACATAACTCAGCAGCTGGAATGTGTAGAAGCTTATTCCTACAGGAAGAGCTATTCTGAGAAGAGGCAGAGAAATTCCGGTCAGTGCATTGAAATTCTCTATAAAAAAGTCTGCATATTTAAAGCAGCAAAGTATTAGAACCACAAATATTACAGCCGCCGCCAGCCATATTTTAGAAGCAGCTTTTCCTCTGTTTCTGTAAATCATTATTCCGGAAATATATCCTGTTACGATTTCAGCGATAAGAAGAAGTACGTATTTCGGCTCTCCCCAGGCATAAAATACAAGACTTGCGGCAAGCAGCGCAGCATTTTTGAGCTTCTGGGGCACTGCGAAATATATTAATAATACGATAGGCAGAAAATAGTATAAAAACGGTATCCCCGAAAATACCAAACCCGGTACCTCCCCGAAAAAATTTTGTGCGGGTTTCCCCGCACTTTTAAGAAAAATATTTTAACAATTACTCAAAGCTCTTCGGGCTCATTACGAAGAATACCTTGTTTCCGACATTTGACACAACAGTTTCATCCGCCTGTGTGCATATATTCCATCTCTGGTCCGCATTGCTTTTAAGAACTTTAACGAATTCCGCAGCATCTGTTCCGTCATCCAGCACAAATATATAACCAATGAACGGGATAGTGCCTATTACAGGTGAAAACATTACTCCTTCGCTGAATCCGGTTATCTCTGTGTTTCCGAATCCGGCAAGAACTCCCGGAGATACAGCCATTGTTCCGCCGGAAAATTTTATCACATCATTGGCAATCATTCTGTCGGCAATCGCCTGAACTCCCATAGATCCTGCGCAGGACTTGAAATCAGCCAGAAGAGTCTGAGCAACGGATGCTCCCGCTGTACTGCTGTCAGTCTGATCGTTTTTGTCATTTGCATCAGGCTTATCGCTCTGTCCTCCGTTTTGAGGCTTATCTGAAGCGCCGTTATTTTTATCCTTATTTGTATCCTGCCCTTTATTTGAACTGTTCTTGTCAGCAGTATCATTCTTATCGGTCTTATCTGCCTGGTCATCTGTCTTATCTGTATCGCCGTCTTTGTCGGCAGCATTATCTGAATCATTATCTGTCTGGACATTGTCGGATACATTATTTACTGTACTGTCTTTATCCGAATCCTTTCCGCTGTCTGCTCCGCATGCAGCCGTCATCAGAATTAATGCCAGAACCAAAATAACTGATATTATTCTTTTCATTTCATCTTCTCCTTTTGCAAAATATTATACGACTTGATTTTACTTCAATATTCGATACTATACAAGCATATTTCAGAATTTACCGAAAAGTCTTCAGATTTTTTCATTTTTTTAACAGTTTTTTCATCCGTTTGCGTTTTCTCCCTTATCTTCTGTGCCTTTGATTATAATTTGCCGGTTCATCAGAAGTTGTTTTTTTCACAGAGGTTCATCTTCGCCGAACGCGTCCCTTAACTTTTCTATTGCCTTTTTTTCTATTCTCGATACATAGGACCTGGATATGTGAAGTATTTTAGCAACTTCCCGCTGGGTCTTGCAGGGTTCGTTTCCCAGTCCGTACCTCATAGTGATGACAACCCGTTCTCTTTCCTTCAGATTATCCTGAAGTATCCGATACAGTTTCCTGATTCGGATTCCGGTTTCCACATCGTCAAGAATGCTGTCAGGATCAGTTCCCAGCACATCATTGAAACTGATTTCATTTCCTTCTTTATCTATACCGACAGGCTCATTCAGACTTATTTCCACTCTGTTTTTTTTCGTTGTTCTCAGATGCATCAGCAGCTCATTTTCAATACACCTTGCCGCATATGTAGCAAGTCTTACACCTTTGCTCCGGTTATATGTGTTAACGGATTTTATCAGCCCTATTGTTCCTATGGAAATAAGATCATCGGGATCCTTCCCGGTATTGGAATATTTTTTTACAATATGGGCTACCAGTCTGAGATTATGCTCAATCAGTTTGTTTTTTGCTTCTATATCCCCGTTTTCCTCATATTCGGAAAGATACCTCTCCTCCTCCTCTTCGCTGAGAGGTTTCGGAAAGGAATTTCCCATAGAAACATATGAAGAAAGCAGTACCAGCGGATTCGCCAGAAGCAGCGATGTAAGCAGCAGAGAAATACTCATATTTCACTTCCTTTCATTTCAGTAAAATATATGCTTCACTGCCTGGTCATTTTCCGAAAACGGAAGCATAAAAAAATGAGTATGATCTTTTAAAATCATACTCATCCAGTCATTTTTATTTATTTTCATACATAATGCATCCGCCCGGTTTTTCCGCTTTTGCCCGATGCAGTGCCTTCTCTGCTTTTTCTATCAGTTTGTGGGAAGGTCTTTCATTGATTCCGCACATTACAATTCCCGCAGTACAGGAAGCATTTAATTCAGCATTTATGGCATACTCTGCGAAAGCATCGCAGATTTCCGTGCATTTTCTTAACGGCGTTTCCTCGTTGTTAAGATTTTTCAGAATCAGCACGAATTCATCCCCGCCATATCTGCATTGAATATCAGACGTACGGGTTCTTCTTCTAAGAAGCTCTGAAAAATATCCGATAACCCTGTCTCCCTCATCATGCCCGCAGGTGCTGTTTATATTATTTAAACCATCCAGGTCGAACAGGCATAAAGCCATAGGCATTTCATCTCTTCTCAGAGAATCAATTGCTACCTTCAGGCCTCTGCGGTTAAGCAGACCTGTCATATAATCCTTGGAATCCTCATCCGTCAAAGTCCTGATTCTCTCCCGGTAGTCTTCGATTTCCAGCATTCTGCGTATGCGCTTCTCCATATCGCTGAGCGGATGAAGCTTGCACATAAAATCGTCGGTTTCCATAGCTAAAGGAAGATTATCAACTGCTGCTCCGTCCGGCAATGTTCCGAGAATAACAGTGTCCCAGAATTCCGCCCCCTGCCTCATTTCTTTCAGCATTGCGGCAGATTCGCCCTTCGGAAGAGTCAGACTCATTATCACAGCCGAAACCGGCAGATTCTTTTCATCTTTCATATATCTTAATGCTTCATCGGCATCGGCTGCCGCCAAAACATTATATTTCTTGTTAAAATATCGCCTTACATGTTCTCTGTAAGCACTGTTCTCATCAACAACAAGGAAAGTATGTTTATCCTTAGTGTTTCTCACAGGCGCAGGCTTTGTAATCCTGGGCTTCTGCTTCAGCAAAAGCTCTTCAAATTCAGCCACAGGCATAGGCTTCGCAAAGTAATATCCCTGGGCAAAGTCACATCCCACTTCCCTGAGACGATTCATCTGCTCACGGCTTTCAACGCCTTCAGCCACAACCTTCATATTCATTCTCTGAGCCATGCTTATCACGTCATTAAGTATACTGTGATCAGCAGATTTAGCTATTTCATTCTGAATAAACTTCATATCCAGTTTAAGAATATCAAGGGTTATCCTGCTGAGCATGTTAAGTGATGAGAATCCGCTTCCAAAATCATCCATTTCAACAACAAACCCCATCTTTCGCAGGCGATTAACTGTATCCATAATCTGACCGAAATCCTCTGCATAAGCACTTTCCGTAATCTCAAGATGAAGAAGCGAAGGATCTATTCCGTACCTGTCGGCCATTTCGGGAATAACCTCTGCAAGATTCATATGAAAAACATCTGCTCTGGATACATTTACGGACACCGCTACAGGAGGCATTCCTTTATCCTTCCATATACGCAGCTGTTCGCAAACCTTTTCCCATATATATTTATCCAGCTTCGAGATAAACCCGTTCTTTTCAAAAATCGGAACAAATTCTCCCGGGGACATGAAACCCCAATCGGGATGAACCCACCTTACAAGAGCTTCCGCTCCCGCAAGACAGTTATCTTTCAGACTGTATTTAGGCTGAAGATAGAAAACAATCTGTCCCTCCTCCATGGCCGGTTCGATTGATTCGGTAATTTCCTTTTCCCTGAGAAGCTTTTTTCTGAGAGAATCATCGTATACGGCAAAAAATTCATTATAGTTTCCTTTAATGCTGTTTACAGCCAGCATCGCCCTGTCGCACATAGCATCAACCGAAAAAGACTTATCTGTAATCTCATATATTCCCCAGCGCATCGAAATGCCCTTCATCGCAGTCAATTTGTTTTCTTCGCCGGTGCTGAAATTATTACGGTCAGCCCTCTCCTTTTCTTTTTCCTGAAGGCAGATAAAACGGTCCGCATCAAATCTTGCGCAAAAGCCTGTACTGCCTACACTTTTCTTAATTATTGAGGCAATTTCCTTAAGCAGTATGTCGCCCGCCGCCCTGCCGAAAACATCGTTGTAAAGCTTGAAATTGTCTATATCGGAACACACGATAGAATACTCTTTTTCCGGATTGTCAGCCAGCTGTTTCTTAACCATTTCAAAGAAGTACTCCTTGCTGTAAAGACCGGTGAGTCTGTCATACTTAAACTGGTTAACCATTGCGGCAGTCTCCCTGAGTCTTATCAGGCCGGCAACTCTGTGAAGAATAACCTTAGGTCGATAAGGCTTCGGAACAAAATCCGTAGCACCGTGGGACATTGCGGCAACCTCCTCTTCCTCGCTGCTGCTCTGAGTCGTAACGATAACCGGAATCAGCGCCAGGGCCGGGTCATTCTTAGCTATGTCAAGAAAAGTGTATCCGTCCATTACCGGCATCATTACATCCAGCAGAATAAGAGAAACGCTATCTTTGTTATCTTTCAGTATGTCAAGAGCTTCTTTGCCGTTTTC
>JAUNCY010000070.1 GCA_030526325.1 Bacillota bacterium | reverse complement strand
ATTGAGTTCAAGCGGCGCTGCGCTCATCAGTCACAGCTTTTATAGATTACCATTTTAAATTCCTCATGTCAAGCTGTTTTTCAACTTTTATTTGAAATTCAACATTTCCGGCAATCCGCCCTCCCCTTCAGAGGCGAGCTTTTGTAGACTACCATTTATTCTTTCTTCTGCCAAGAGGGAATTTACTATTTACCGGGAATAAATTTTTTCTTCCCGGTAAACCTAAAATATGTAAATCGAGGTGAACTTATGATAATCGTATTATTCCGCACAATTGTAATCTATCTTTTAGTGCTGTTTGTAATAAGAGTTATGGGCAAATCCGAGCTTTCGGCCATGGAGCCCTTTCAGCTTGTAGTCACGCTTATGATTGCCGATCTGGCGGTCGTTCCCATAGAAAGCTCCGAAACATCCCTGTTTAACGGAATTGCCGCTCTCATTGCACTGCTGTTTGTTCAGGTTCTTGTTTCATTTATAACCTTAAAAAGCGAGTTCCTGCGGTCTTTTATATGCGGCAGACCCAGCGTAGTAATAAAGGATGGAGAAATCAGCACATCAGAGCTGAAGTCCCTTAGAATTAGCCGCAAAGAACTTGAAGAGCAGCTTAGAATCGGAGGCTATACAAATTTGGGCGATATTCATCTGGCTTTCGTGGAAACCAACGGTGCATTGAGCGTAGTTCTGAAAGAAGATAAAAACCCCCTCACCAAAAGCGATCTCGACGAATTCATGAGCCTCAGCCGTTTGACCAACCTTCTGTATAAGGGAGGGGATTCGGAATGAAGCCGGTAATAATCTCAACCGCATGCATGCTGTTTCTTATAGCCTCCTGGGGATTTTTCTATTGGTTTTCAGGTGTGATTTTGAATGATTTTTCCGACGAACTGGTAAATACGGTTTACGGACAAATATCTAGAGAAGAGTGGGCTGATGCCGAAGAATCCCTATGCAGACTTTCCGAAAGATGGGAGACAAATAAAACAGTATTCTACATGCTCTCCAATCATTCAGCGGTAAGAGAAACCGATGTTGCTCTTGCACGACTGTCAGAGTTTGTCAGAAACAAAGAAGCCTCCGATGCCAACGCCGAAATTGCAGCTGTATCAGAGCTTTTTTTAAGCATACGACAAAGCGAAGCGTTTTCTATTGACAATATTCTTTAAAAAAAATATACTTATTTGTGGTAGAGAAAGTTTTGGCGCGTTAAGTGTCATGAGCCGGGATTATTGCTCATGAACGAAAAGCCTTTAAGGTTTGCGGTGCCAACGCTGAATCCGCTGCTGCATTAAGGAGCTTCCTCTTTAATGTAGTGTTCAGTTACTTTTGACATTACTTTAAAGAAGGAGGTTTTTTATGTTCAGAAGCAACACTCAAAAATTAGTTATCACTGCATTTTTTATCGCCCTCGAAATAATTCTTACAAGATTCTGTTCGATTAATACAGATATTCTCAGAATCGGGTTCGGTTTTCTTCCGGTAGCTGTAATAGGAATTCTTTTCGGTCCTCTTTGGGCAGGCGCCGCCTATGCTGTCGGCGATATCCTGGGCATGATGATTTTTCCGACCGGGTCTTTCTTCCCCGGATTTACACTTACGGCATTTCTTACAGGAACGATTTACGGTATTTTTCTCCACAAGAAAACACCTTCATTAAAAACAATAATCCTTCCGGTGCTCATCATCTGTCTCGGAATAAATCTTTTCCTGGACACATTGTGGCTGAGTATTCTGTTCGGGCAGGGTTATCTGGCACTGTTTCCGGCACGAATAATAAAATGCGTCGTAATGATTCCTGTTCAGCTTATTCTAATTAAGCTTGTATGGGAAAAATGCATAACAAAAGTTCAGAAGTAAAAAAACAACCGAACCGGTCCCGGGTTCGGTTGTTCTTTTGTTATTCGCTCTGCTGCTCTATTTTATGCTGAGATATTATCTCATATAAGTCAGCCGCCTTGTCTTTAGGCACATGTTCCGCTATTTCTTTTACCCTTACGCTTATTTCTGCGTTTCCGAATCTGACAGTGAGAACATCTCCCTCCTTAACATGAGAAGAAGGTTTTGCCTGCTTGCCGTTTATCATTATTCTCTCTGTTTCACAGGCTTCCTTCGCAACAGACCTTCTTTTTATGATTCTGGAAACCTTTAAAAATTTATCCGCCCGCATATTTTTCTCCTTCGTTAAATAATCTGTTTTGCATACTTCCTTACAAGAAAAAAGCAGCACGTAAAGTGCTGCCCGATGAAATCTTAATTATTTGTTCACAGCTTCTTTTAAAGATTTTCCTGCTTTAAATACAGGAGCCTTTGATGCCGGAATTTCGATTGTTTCGCCCGGGTTTCTCGGATTTCTGCCCTGTCTTGCTTTTCTTGTTCTTACTTCGAAAGTACCAAAGCCGATAAGCTGTACCTTATCTCCGTTTTTAAGAGCTTCCTGAATTCCGTCGATAACAGCATTTACCGCTGTTTCTGCATCTTTTTTTGTTAATTTCGCTTCACTTGCAACGCTTGCAATTAAATCCGCTTTGTTCATCCAAACATCCTCCTTGATTATTATTTTTCCCTGTCCTTCGCTTCGTCCCATAGCCTGTCCATTTCTTCAAGTGTCATGTCGGTCAATTCTCTATTCTGTAATACTGCATTATTTTCAATGTATTCAAAGCGCCGGATAAACTTTTCAGAGGTAAAGTTCAAAGCCTCCTCAGGGTCGACATCAAGGAACCTTGCAACATTTACCACAGAAAAAAGAACGTCCCCCAGTTCTTCCATTATATGCTCACGGCTGCCTTCCGCGCATATTTCTTCAAGTTCCCCAATCTCTTCCTTAACTTTTTTGAAAGCTTCTTTAACATTATCCCAGTCAAATCCGACTTCTCTTGCCTTTTTCTGAATCTTATAACTCCTCATTAAAGCCGGTAGCTCTTTCGGTATATCATTCATAACCTGCGTCTGGGATTTCTGCCTTTTCTCTTGATGTTTCATATTCTCCCATTTAATCAAAGCCTTGTCAAGAGTTTCGGCTTCATTTTCGGCGTTTTCCCGTAAAAAAACGTGAGGATGACGGAAAATCATCTTATTTGAAACCCTGTTCAAAACGGAAATCAAATCGAAATTTTTATCATCTTCCGCAATTAATCCGTGAAAAACTCCCTGCAAAATCAAATCCCCCAGCTCTTCCTCTAATAACTCCGAATTTTTCCTGTTTATTGCATCTATTACCTCATAGCTCTCCTCAATGAGGCATTTTCTCAAACTCTCATGGGTCTGAACCTTATCCCAGGGACAGCCTTCCTCACTCCTCAGATATCTTATAATCTCCGTAAGCCGTTCAAAAGCTTCTCCCTCTGTCAGGCTGTCTCTGCTGATTCTTTCAAAATCCTTCTTATCCATATCCTTTACCTACCTCTGTATCTTCGAAATTATCTTTGCCAGTTTATTTCCTTTCGGCAAAGCTCTGGCTTCTTCTGCGGTAATTCCTTTTATAATTACTATTACCAGTCCGTAAACCACTACTCCAACAAGCACAGACAATACCGCGGCAATACTGTTGCCTGCCACAGCAAACAGTATTTTATATGACAGATAAACCGCTCCCGTCATAATAACGGTTGCGACAAATGGCTTTACAAAGGTCAGGCCGATATTAAACCGGGTCTTTGTATATTTTTTTACTGCAAGAAAATCCAGAACCGCTGCCACCGCATAAGCGCAAACCGTTCCCAGAGCGGCACCCCTTACATTTATTTCCGGAATCGCCACGAGAAAATATGTGCATGCTATCTTGACGCATGCCCCCAGTGCCAGGTTTACCACCGGAACCGATGCCTTTCCTATACCCTGGAGCATCCCGGTCAAAGTCTGTACCGAAGACAGGAAAACAACACCGATGCCCATTATGAGAAGGCAGGAAGCACTGCTCACTGCGCTGGCCTTCTGCATCGGATAAAGAAGAAGCATTATTGGCTTTGACAGCACGACAATACCGAAGGCACAGGGAAGTCCTATCAGCAGCGCCGTTCTAAGCCCCAGTTCCACATTTTTATTTACAAATTCCATATCTTTTCTTTTGTATGCGGCAGAAATTACCGGAACAAGACTCACTGCTATACCCATGGAGATTACCTGAGGAAAGTTTATGATAGAAGCCACCATTCCTGAAAGCTGTCCGTAGAGACTCTCCGCAGCCTCGGCGGAGAAACCTGCACCATTCTGCAGACGCCTCATTACCAGCGCAGTATCTATCAGATTCATAATAGACATAATTGATGCCCCGATAGTAACAGGTATTGCAATAACGAGAACCTTTTTAACTATCGTTCCCGTACTCTCCCTTACTCTGACCACTCCGTTCTTTATATTGTTTAAAATTCCTTTTTTTCTTCTTATATATATAGTAAAAATTGCAATTGATCCGAACAGTCCGCCGAAGGCCGCTCCCGATGAAGCTCCTGCCGCAGCGAATTCCAGTCCCGATGATAAAAACAGTATGGCAAAGGCCAGCCCGAAGCCTACTCGGAAAAACTGCTCAACTATCTGTGAAGTAGCCGTAGGCGCCATATCCTGCATACCCTGAAAATATCCTCTGAAAGCAGCCATCATGGGCACAAAGAACAGCGCCGGAGCAATTGCCCTCATAGAATAATAAGCTCCCGGATTTTTCATGGCATCGCAAATATATCCCGCACCAAAAAACAGAATACATGAAGTAGCCAGCCCTATTACAAACATCATTGCAAAGGATACTCTGAATACTCTGTGCGCTTCCGCATATTCCTCCATAGCATTTCTCTCAGAAATCAGCTTTGAGATGGCTGTCGGAATTCCCGCCGTGGAAAGGGTCAGAAGAAAAACGTATACGGGATATGCTCCCTGGTAATACGCCAAACCGTTGTCTCCTATAATATTCCCCAAAGGTATTCTGAAAAACGCTCCCATAAATTTTATTATGACTCCCGCAAGGCCCATAATTACTGCGCCCTTTAAAAAAGTTTTTTTATTTTCCATTGCTGTTCTCCCGAATTTGTATGTTTTTTTGCCGTTAATGCAAAACTGTCACCTGACTGATTTTTAATTATATCATATTATTCACATTCGTGGAGATTAAAACCCCAAGTTTAGAAATTTGTCACAAATCATTATTTAAATTTCGAAGAATTTAAAAGCGCCGGTTTATCAGCTCAAAACCCCAATATAAAACCGGCTTCGCCGACAGAATATAACCTGCCGGAGGAGCCGGAACATATTAGTATGCAAATGATTTTTCAGTTTTCCATCTGTTTTGCCAGAAAGCTGGCACCGGTTTCCGCGACTTTAAGGTCAACATCCCCCAGCAGCTTTCCCCTTTCTGACGAAAGGAAAATTATAGAGCCTATAGGATCTCCCTGAGAAATAATAGGCACAACAATCTGGGATTCATATTCCTTCTGAAGCTGTTCTCCCGCTATTACATTAATGAGGCGTTCTTTTTCGATAATCAGCTTTGATGCCTTCTCCTGAATTATCTTCTCAATATCCCGGCTGATTCTCTTTTCCGCCATGTCCTTTTTTCCTTTGCCCATAACGGCAATCACCTGATCTGTGTCTGTAATAACAGCCACATTGCCCAGTACATCATATACAGACTGAACGTATTCGTTGGCAAATTCGTTTAATTCATTGATGGGAGAATATTTTTTAAGGATAACCTCTCCTTCTCTGTCCGTAAAAATTTCCAGAGGATCGCCCTCCCTTATCCTGAGAGTTCTGCGGATTTCCTTCGGAATCACAACTCTTCCCAGGTCGTCAATACGCCTTACGATTCCCGTTGCTTTCATATATAAATCTCCTTTTGCTCTTTTTTTCATTACTATTTTTT
>JAUNCY010000069.1:5287-5982 GCA_030526325.1 Bacillota bacterium | reverse complement strand
ACTATGTTCAGCTTGTTGAAGCTGTGGCCAAGCCATTTCGAGATTATTTTCTTAAGAATCGCCTGCCTGGAAATAATCACAGGTACTTTGGACAGATCCTTTGGAGTAATGTATTCCCTGCCGGCCAGAGGAGCATCTTTAGGCATGAGAAGTCCCCAGATATTCTTGTTAGGGAGAGGGATATACTCAAATTTATCAAAATTCGTTTCGCCTACAATTACCCCGAAGTCCAGAAGTCCTTTTTCAAGACGCTCAATAATATCGTCTGAGTTTCCGCTGTACAGATGATAGCGTATCAAAGGATATTTTTCTCTTACTCTTTTTGCTGTTTTGGTAATGAATGTCATGGCGTCTGAAACGCCGCTTCCTCCGACGTAAACGTCTCCGCTTATTCCCTCATCTTCATTAAGAAGTTCGGATTCGGTCTTGTCTGCCAGTTCGATAATTTCTTCTGCGCGCTTCTTCAGAAGCTTGCCTTTTTCGGTTAAAGTGATTTTCTGACTCCTGTTTCCGCGAATTATCAGCTTTGCTCCGAATTCTTCTTCAAGATCCATTAATTGTCTTGACAAAGTGGGCTGAGTAATATGCAGAAGATTCGCAGCTCCCGAAATACTTTCCTCTCGAACAACGGCTAAAAAATACCTTAAAACTCTCAATTCCATCGTTTTTCTCCCTGTTACTATGTTTTATTTAAA
>JAUNCY010000069.1:0-5277 GCA_030526325.1 Bacillota bacterium | reverse complement strand
GCTGCTTTATATATGCTCTAAACGCATATATAATTATAAAATATAGGTATTTGATATTCTTTTTTAACATTATATAATAAAGGTGTAATTAATCAAGACGAAATTTTTTATATACTACTCACGCAGAATGCCGGCATAATTCAAGTGAGAATAATAATGGGCAGGAGGAAAAAATGTTAGGTAATTTTATGTATTGCAATCCAACAAAGATTTATTTCGGTGAAGAATCAATGAACTTTCTTAATGATGAATTGAAGAATTACGGAAATAATATTTTACTGGTATATGGTGGCGGCTCAATTAAAAAAATCGGACTGTATGATGAAATTATTGATATTTTGAATAAGTGCGGAAAAAAAGTAACAGAGCTTCCTGGCGTTATGCCAAATCCGACTCTTGATAAATTGTACGAAGGCTGTGAACTGGCAAAGAATAATGATATAGACCTTATTTTAGCTGTAGGCGGCGGATCTGTAATAGATTATTCAAAGGCTTTGTCAGTTGCTGCACATTGCGAATCAGACCCTTGGGAAAAATACTACATCAACAAAGAACCTGTAGACAACGAGATTATTCCGGTTGGCTCAATCTTAACTATGGTAGGTACAGGCAGCGAAATGAACGGAACAGCTGTTATTACCAAGACAGACGAAAAATTAAAGAGAGGACGTACTTTTGATTACAAAGTATATCCGAAATTTGCCATTATGAATCCAAAGCTTACATATTCGCTGCCGAGATACCAGATGGTTTCCGGATGCTTTGACATCATGGCTCACATACTCGAACAGTATTTCACAGATACAGACGACAATACATCCGATTATATCATGGAAGGAATGCTCAGATCACTGATACACAGTTCTCTGATTGCTAACGAAAATCCGGAGGATTACGAAGCAAGAAGCAACATCATGTGGTGTGCTACATGGGCATTAAACACATTCATTGCAATGGGTAAGACAACAGACTGGATGATGCATATGCTCGGACAGCAGGTTGGCGCTTTCACAAACGCAACTCACGGAATGACTTTATCAGCAGTTATTCTTCCGTACTATCGCTCAATTATGAAATCAGGTCTCGGAAAATTCAAGAGATTTGCTGTAAATGTATGGGGCGTTGACGCTAAAGGCAAGACTGATTACGAAGTTGCTATGGAAGGCCTCGATGCAATGGAAGAATTCATGAACAAGCTTGGTCTTGTTATGAGCATTAAGGAATTCGGCGTTACAGAGGAAATGATTCCTGCAATTGCAGATACATGCATAATCAAGACAGGCGGATACAAAATCCTCACAAGAGATGAAATAGTAAATATTCTCAATGAATCTTTTCACGGCACATATGAGAGTGTGTTAGAAAAAATTTCATAATAACCAATTGCATTACTTTGCTTGAATAATATAATAACATCCCCTTTCCGGCAGTGTGCTTTAGGCCGGATGAAAACCAAGCTGTTTGTTATGATTGTCCTTCTTATAAATAAACTATTCTAAGCAAAGTAATGCAGCCCTGCAAAGAAAGTAATGCAAAATACAATAGAGAGCTAATATTTATGTGAAAGTACAGCGTGATTCCCCATCCGCTGTATTTTTACTTTTTTGTGGATTTAATCAATCTGTTTGTGTAATATAATAATAAGATTTGTTTTGGAGAGTATTATGAGAGAGTTAAAGCATAATCAGACAGAATACCCGGATGCCCAGAGCATAGCATGGGAATTCTTTGAAACCATAAAAAAAGAGCTTAAAACAAAAAACCGTTTTTCAAACGAAAAGCTGGACCGGCTCATTGCTCATATTATAAACGAAAAATCCTTTCACCACCGTATAAAACCCGGGACGGTGCTTTACCGCTCCAGAATTTACAGCAGGCAGGATGCGGAAGAGAGGCACAGATACCCTCCTGACAATGATCCGTTTAAAGGCTACGACAGAGAGGGATCGTATATAAATCCTGTGAATGATTCCGTGGGAGAGGGAAGATGCAACCCGGAATACATTTCATATCTTTATGCATCCCAGTCTCTTGACTGCTGCGTTCACGAAACCGGCCCCAATATATATTCATACATCAGCGTCGCGGAAATCAATGTAAAAGAGGAACTTGAGATTTTCGACCTGGGCCGGGATATGCCGGTAAGGGACGGAAAAGAATGTATTGTAAAAGGCGTTCCCAACAGAGTTCTTCTGTATTATCTGTATCTGGTTTTCAGCAGCCCGTATGAGGAATACGGGGATTATTTCCTTAGTCAGTATATTTCGGAAAAAATCAAAAATCACGGATTTGACGGCATATCGTTCCGGTCGGCTGTATATGCGGGGAGCGAGGGAAACACAAATTATGTCATATTCAATTACCATAAATGTGAGCCTGTGGGCTCCAGATTGTATAAGGTAAATCGCATAGACATAAAATATGAGTAGCTTTCAGGAAAGATTTTCCGCAGGGCGGAAATATTTTCATGAGAGTATTGTATTTACAGAGGCGGGAAAATGGATTAGAATTATACAGAATTGTTTTTAAATATTTCTTGTTAAGGGTTAAAAAATTGTCAAAAAAGATTATTTTCTATGGAGATTCAAACACATACGGATTTGATCCGCGAGGCTTTTTCGGAGGCAGATACGACAGGGGAATAATATGGACTGACCGGATAGGGAACAATCCTGAATACGATGTATGTCCCTGTGGGGAAAACGGCAGGCAGATTCCGCACACCGCATCAGCTTTTGACGCTCTGGACCGGATTTTAAAGAGAAACGCTCCTTTCGATTTGTTCAGTGTTATGTTGGGAACAAACGACCTGTTTATGATGTATGAAGCCGATGGTGAGAAGATTTGCGGAAGGATGGAGCAGCTGCTGAAATTTGTGCTCAGCCACGACACGGTAACTGACAGCACTAAGGTTCTGCTGGTTTCGCCGCCCGGGATAAATCTGAGAGAGAATGAATACGAAATGAATTTCAGCAGGATTTCATATGAACTGGGAGCGCATTACATGAAGCTGGCGGATAGACTGGGAGTGTATTTTGCGGATGCTGCAGGCTGGAAAATTGATACTGCCTATGACGGGGTACATTTTTCCGAAAGGGGACATGCGGAATTTGCTGTGTGCATGGAAAGACTTCTTGGAGATATTTTTGCAGGATAGAGAAGAAATTTGAAGAAAAAAATAGTAACAGACCGGGGGAGAATGGGGCATATAATGAAAATAAAAAGCTGCGATGAGAATATTATTACAGAAATTCTCAGCGATTATACCGAATCTGACGGTACAGATATTATGAAGAAATATTCACATCATGCGGATGTCAGCACCTATGACCATGCGATGAATGTGGTCTATGCGAGTTATAAAATGAGCAAGAAATTCAGGTTAAGAGTAGATGTAAAAAGTCTGGTAGTGGGCGCGTACCTTCATGACTATTATTTATATGATTGTCATCATAACGAATCCAGGGGAAAATTTCATGGATTCAGACATCCGAAAGTGGCTCTGCAAAATGCGGAGGACCATTATGATCTTAACGACAAGGAAAGAAATATCATAGAAAGCCATATGTGGCCGCTGACCATAACCAAGTTTCCTAAATCAAAAGAGGCTGTGCTTATATGTCTGGCGGATAAATACTGCGCATTAGGCGAGATGATGTTTTGACTTATATGGACAGTATCTGTAATATGCAGGTACTGTTTTTTTGTTTATCGGCTTTATTGAAGGGGCAGGATATTGTAAAATATGTTAAGCATATTTTTTATAGTATGGAGGAAAAAATGGAAGGAGAATCTTTGGCGGCGCAGCTTATTCTGCAGCTTGTTCTGATAATATGCAATGCGATTTTTGCATGTGCAGAGATTGCCGTTATTTCAATTAATGACAACAAAGTTGCCAAACTGGCGGCTTCCGGAGACAAGAGAGCCGTCAGACTGGCAGGATTGAAAAGCCAGCCTGCCAGGTTTCTGGCAACGATTCAGGTGGCAATAACTCTGTCCGGCTTTTTAGGGAGCGCCTTTGCGGCGGATAATTTCGCAAAACGTCTTACCAATAAGCTTATATCTATGGGGGCGGGAGTTCCGGCTGATGTGATTTCCACTGTTTCCCTTGTTGCAACAACTCTGGTTCTTTCTTACTTCACTCTTGTTTTCGGAGAGCTTGTTCCTAAAAGGGTGGCCATGAAAAAGGCGGAATGGCTGGCTCTGATGATGTCTTCGATGATAGCGGTGCTTTCCAAACTCTTTGCACCTGTGGTCTGGCTTCTGACAAAATCCACAAACGGAATTCTTCGAGTTATGAGGATAAATCCCGATGATGAGGAAACTGAGGTGAGCGAGGAAGAGATAATCCTGATGGTGGACGCGGGAAGTGAAAAGGGGACTATTGCTAAGGATGCCCAGGAGATGATAGAGAATGTCTTTAAATTCGATGACATAAATGCAGGCGAAATCTGCACTCACAGAAAGGACGTGGAGGTTCTGTGGATGGAGGAGCCGGATGAAAAATGGAGCGGCACTGTTATCGGCAGCAACCATTCTCTTTTTCCGATTTGTGGGGAAAGTGCCGACGATATTATGGGAATCCTCAGTGCAAAGAATTATCTGAGGCTTGAGGATAAAAACAGAGACAATGTTATCAGACATGCGGTGAGGCCGGCATACTACGTTCCCGAGAGCATAAAAGCGGATGTGCTGTTTAAAAATATGAAGAAAACACGAAACCGGATGGCTGTGGTTCTGGATGAATACGGCGGCATGAGGGGGATTGTTACGCTCAACGACCTTGTGGAGGAACTGGTGGGCAACCTTAACGATGATGAAGAGGACGTATGTGAGCCTTACATAGAAAAAACCGGGGATAATTCCTGGAGACTCAACGGATTTGTGCCTTTGGACAGTCTGTCCGAAATCACCGGTCTGGAGCTTCCCTGCGAGGATTATGATACCTTTGCCGGGATGGTTTTCGGAACTCTGGGAGCTGTTCCTGAGGACGGAACTATTCTTGAAATGAAGGTTCCGGGGCTTAATGTGAAAATAGAGGAAATAAAGAATCACAGAATTGAGAGGGCTTTAATAACTGTAATAGAAAACAACCCCGCATAATGCCCGGCGGTTGTAGAGCGGCGTGACTTTGGTCACGCCGTTTCCTTATGTGCCGGTGTCAGAAAAGTCATTAAAAAGGCACCCTGTTTAAATATTTATAAAATAGTGGATTGATTCGTTAATGCGACCGCCCCGTTTCTCGATTATTGCTGCAGGCGGTATAAGGCTGCTTAT
>JAUNCY010000068.1 GCA_030526325.1 Bacillota bacterium | reverse complement strand
GTCGTTTTTCATTTCAATAATCGTATTGGATAACATCCTTTCCGGATTGTGATACAGAACAGGAACCGCCGAAAAGAACTTCGGATTCATTTTTTAATCTCCTGATGTTCAGCTGACTGTTACTTCTTTACAAAGTGGTAGGATCCTTCCATATCTCCCACCTTCAGAGTCCACAGCAGTTCTCCGTCCTTGTAGTACATGTTAGTTCGCACGTCGTCTGTATCCGTAAGCATCATACCGTCTTCAGTAAGTTCCCATATGCCGTCATAATCTTCGCCGTCCAGCAGCATTTCAAACGTATGGTCATCATTAAAAGTATACGTACAGATTTCGTTGTCTGCCTTAAAGTCATATATAACTTCGCCGTCGGATGATGTAAATACTGTTGCTTCCCATGTCCCCAGGTACTGATCTTCGGGATTTGTATCGGTGCCGCCTTCGGCATTGGCGCTGCCGCTTTCATCGCTGCTGCTGCCGCAGCCTGTCAATACGATTCCCATAGACGCTATCATTACACAGCATAGCAGGATTAATAATTTCTTCATTTTCATGTTTCTTCCTCCTTAATAAATACATTTTCTTTCAGTATTATGATATAGAATACGAACAGTGCAAAAGAACTCCGGGTTTATTCTCGTATCTCTTGCAGTTCAGCTGACTAATCCTCTTCCTTCTCGAAGTATGCGGCTGTATGTCCCACATCCAGTTCAAGTTCCAGTACCAGCTTTCCATCCTTGTAGACGAAGTTCACGGCATCTGCTTCTTCCCCTTCTTTCCAAAGCTTCAAACCGTCTTCGGTAGGCTCCCAAAGGTCATCAATCCTCACACCGTTTCCCATAAAAATAGCTGTACCGTCTGTATCAAACATTATAGACATGCTTCCCAGAAGTGCGTCGGCGTCATCAACTTTTTTGCCGTCTAATTCTGCTCCCTTAAGCTCCCATATTCCCTCATACGGGCTGTCAGCAAATTTATCGCCGCTGCTTTCACCGCTGCTCCCGCAGCCTGTCAGTACGATTCCCATAGATGCTATGATTACACAGCATATAAGGATTAATGTTTTTTTCATTAAGTGTTTCCCCCTCCTTAATAGATTAATTTTCTTTGTTTCTTACCGGCATCTTGCCGGATAAAGGTCTGAAGCGCCGGGCAGACAGAAAACAGTGCCATTACATTTTCAGCACATCGGCAAACCCCGCATTTCAACACCTTTCGATTATAATAGTTTACAGAATAACACAATATATTGCAAAATTCCACAATTTTCCCTTATTGTCAATGACAATTAGGGAATCTTCTCTCTGCATAAAGAAAGACCGCAATCACACGGACTCCGGTCTGTTTTACACAGATAATACCCGACTGATTTTCTTTTACTCAAACAGGTTCTCATCAGCACCTGTACACTTCAAAATCAGTACACACATATAAGGTCTTTTATTTTTTCGTATTTTGATTCTCCTATTCCGGAGACATTCATAATATCCTCAGGCTTCTGAAAAAAACCGGAGGTGTTTCTGTAATCAATAATTGCCTGTGCATATGCCTCTCCTATTCCCGGCAGGGTAACAAGAATGCTGCTGTCGGCTGTATTGATATTGACAAGCGTGCCTCCCGTTCCGGATGCTCCCGAAGAAACAGATGTCCCTGCCGCACCGGCATTTTCCCCGGTACCTCCTGATGATGCCTCGTTTTCACCCTCAAAAGGAATATATATTATACTTCCGTCCCTGACAAAATCGGCCAGGTTTACATATTTTGTGTCGGCAGTATCGAGAAGTCCCCCGGCTTTCTCCACCGCCTCGTAAACCCTTCCGCCTTCCTCTAGTCTGACTATTCCCGGATAAGTTACCGCACCCTCCACATCGATAATAATGCAGTCCTCTTCCTCATAAGCAGACACGGATCCGGCATCCTGATTTTCTCCCGATTCGCCCGGACCGGCAGCCGACGAAACCACGGTTTCTTCCGGCGCAGGCTGAAAACTTTCACTTCCGGAATACAGCCACTGCTTCAAAAATATACTGCATACGAAAATCGCAGCCATTACGGAAAAAACCGCAATCTTATGTTTTAACGTAAGCTCCATCTCAAATCCCCTCCCGGTATTATTTGTAATATTTTACCATATAAGGGATTTGTTTTCAATTTATCTGAGTAAATACAGAGGAATCATCGAGCCGTCTTCAGAATCGGCAAACATTTCTTCTCTCTGAACATGAAACTCCATGGTTTTCATTTGATTTCCCATGTAGTTCTTTAATTCCGCGATAATTAATTCGGGATTGAGATTGGAAAAGCTTCCTGTATCCACAATTGTCCGGAGCAGCACATGACCGGAATCAGCCTCCTCTACCTCCAGGCTCTTTATTCTCGGTCTGATGTCTATCTCTGTTTCTTTACCGGATTTCTTCTGAATCTTTTTAATGATTATATGCTTTTCTTTAACCAGCTTCTGAACCGCCTCGCACAGAGCCTTCACCTCGTCCCCAGAGTTGATTTCGTCACAGCCTATGAGATACTCTCCTTTTGTAATAAGTGCTCCCATAGCTTTTTTTGTTTTTTCCAGAACACTGCAGGACAGCATTTCTATGCCCTCCGGCATAGCTGAATTCAGCCTTTCACGGATATTCTCCGCATCGTAATCCTCCTGGGTTTCAAATTCGATGTACTCGCCCCTGCTGGTATATCCCAAAGACAGAGGCTGTGCAATGCTCATTTTCGGGTGTGGTGAATAGCCCTCCGAATACTTCAGTTTGATGTCAGTTCTCTTTAAGGCTCTCTGAAAAAGCCTCATAATATCAAGATGAGATATGTATCTCATGCTTCCCTGTTTTGACCATTTTACTAAAAATTTCATAATTAACACCTGAATACTTTATTTACACCGCAACCTCTGCAGCCTTCCCTGCAGTCTTTTGTAATCTCACCCTTCATGGCTTTGCGGTTTTCTTCCAGATAAAACTCCTTTTCAACCGATGTTCCGATTAAATCCCAGGGCAGAATTTCGTCATAAGACCACTGCCTTCTTGCGTAAAAATCCGGATCGACTCCTGTATTTTTGAAAGCCTCCATCCATTTTTCAAAATTGAAATGCTCTCCCCATCCGTCGAATTTACATCCGAGTCTGAGAGCTTCGACAATAACCTTGTTGAGACGTCGGTCTCCTCTTGCGATAACACCCTCCAGATAGCTTGTTGTACTGTCATGATAATTCAGCCTTACGCATTTCATAGGCTTAATGAGTTCCTTGATAAACTGATGCTTTCTGTCAAACTCCTCATCAGTATTCTGCGGGAACCACTGGAAAGGTGTATGAGGCTTGGGGACAAAATTTGACACGCTTACTGTAACATTCAGCCTGCCTGTTTTGCCGCCGTGCTGCTCTTTATAAATATTGACTATATTTCTTGCAATATCAGCTATTCCGGCCAGATCCTCGTCCGTTTCTCCCGGAAGTCCCACCATAAAATACAGCTTTATTCCGTTCCAGCCCAGTTCAAAGGCCTGCCTTGCGGCCGAATAGATTTCCTCATCCGTAATATCTTTATTGATAATATTTCTGAGCCTCTGGGTTCCTGCCTCCGGCGCGAAGGTGAGTCCGGATTTCTTGTAACCCTGAATCTCGTCCATAACTTTAAACGAGAATGAATCCAGCCTGAGTGATGGGAGAGACATGGACACATCCGACTCTCTGCACAGCTTCATGAGATCTGTAACCAGTTCCTCCACATCGGAATAATCACCCGTGGACAGTGAAAGAATGGACAGTTCCTCATAACCTGTTGCCTTTAACTGTTTCTCCACTATTTCTTTTATCTTTTCCCTGCTTCTTTCGCGGACAGGCCTGTATATCATGCCGGCCTGGCAGAATCTGCATCCGCGGGTGCAGCCTCTGAAAATTTCAACTACCGCCCGGTCATGGACAGTCGATATGAAAGGCACCACCGGCTCAGTAGGATACGGCGCGTTATCAAGATCCTGAACTATTCTCTTGACAATAAGATCCGGCGCTTTGTCATACAGCTTTTTGATTTCCTTAACGGTTCCATCCTCATTGTACTCAAACTCATAAAATGACGGGACATACATGCCGTCAATTTCGCAAAGGGCCTTCAGAAACTCGATTTTTTCTTTTCCGCTCTCCTTCCATTCGCGAAGCTTGTCCATTATTTCAACCCAGACTTCTTCTCCTTCACCTATAGAAAAAGCGTCTGCTATCTCTGCCATCGGTTCGGGATTGTATGTGCAGGGTCCCCCCATAATAATGAAAGGATCTGTTTCCTTTCTGTCTTTGGCATACAGTTCCATTCCGGCAAGATCTATAAGATTCAAAACATTTGTCAGCAGCATTTCGTACTGAACGGTTATGGCAAAAATGTCCGCATCCTTTACCGGAGTTTTTGTCTCCATAGTATAAAGAGGAATTCCTTCTTCTCTCATTATCTTCTCAAAATCCACGTCGGGAGAATACAGTCTCTCGCACTGAACATCCGGAATATCGTTCAGCACTTTGTACAGTATCTGCAGTCCCAGATTGGACATTCCGATCTCGTACAAATCCGGGAATCCAAAGGCAACCCTCATTTTTACGTTCTCCGGCGGTTTTCTCACCGAATGCAGTTCGCCTCCGATATACCTTGCCGGCTTTTCAACTCTCATAACGTTTCTTTCAATTTTTTTCTCTGTTTCACTTTTTATTTCAAACATATCTTCTGCTTTCCTGTTCTATTTTTGCCCTTATCTCTCTTCCCTGCCATTTTGAATTTTCTTCTCTCAATACAGAAATGAAAATATTCACCGCCAGAAGACAGATCAGGCAATTCAACAAACTATATTGTATCAAGTATACCCCTAAAAAGAAATTGAAAATCAAAAAAACTTTTGCAAATCCGAAAATCAGTTTTGCAGCGGTTTCTTCATCCATAAAATACTTCAGATATACGAACACAATCTTCCCGCCGTCCAGCGGATAAAAAGGAAGAAGATTGTACAGTCCCAGCACTGCGTTAATAAGCATAATCTCTCCGCAGGATGTTATCCAGCCTTCGCTGTAAAGAATCAGCATAATCAGTCCTGCAGCCAGATTGAAAACCGGTCCCGCTATATGGATTATTATTTCATGCTCCGGCAGTATCCTCACATCTTTTAAATGAAGGACTTCGCCGAACATATTTACCGAAATCCTGTCCGGCGAATACTTTAGAATTTTCGCCGCAGCCAGATGTGACAGTTCGTGAAGAAAAGAAAAAAACAGTGCTGTTAAAAATACCGCGGTCTTTCCGGGAAGTGAAAAAAGTATAAGCGGAATCAGAATATCAAGGCTGATATATATAGGAAAGTTTCTGACCTTCAGCTTAATCATTTATGTATTCCCCGGGGTTCTCCTTTACGCCGTTCTTCCATATCTCAAAGGTGAGAGTTCTAATGCCTTCTCCGTCCGCCTCAGCTATTACCTGCCCCTGGTTCACAGTACGGTTTTTCTCCGCATAAACCCGGGTACAGCCCAGATATCTGCTGGCTAATCCGCCGTCATGTTTTACCGTAACGGTATATCCGCCCGTTTCATCCCTTTCAACGGATTCCACCATACCTCGTCCCGCCGAGTGAACAATTATGCTTTCATCCGACATATATTTTATATCGTCACCGTTTTGATTGTCTCCGGAAACCAAAACCGAAATCTCGTCAACCGGGGCAATAAAATCCGGAGAATCTCCTCTCCCGCCCGATATACGGGAAACCCTGTCCGCAGCTCCGTCCACAATAGTTTCATAAAGTTCTCCCGGTTTATCGACAGCAACGCTGACCGCTTCAACCGCCCCGTCCCTGATGTCCGAAACAGAATAATCCTTTGTTATATATCCTCTCACAATATCGGAATATCTGGAAATTCCTCCTGCGGAAATATTTCCCGCCGCCGCAAATAAGCAGAATATCATCGCACACAAAAGGGCCTGAACTCCCATCTTTTTCATAATCCCATCATCCCCGTCCATATATTTTTTCTTTAATATATTCCGGGCAGATAAAAAAAATACCGGTGCACTTTCAAGTACACCGGCACAATTATCACTGAACTATAATCTGTCTCTAATCTGACCGCTGCTGAGTCTGTCAAAGTAGTTCTTTGTTTCCTTAGCAACAACACCGCTTAATGCCAGAAGTGCGATAAGGTTCGGGATAGCCATCAGGCCGTTGAAGATATCGGCAATAGTCCATACAGCGCTTACTGTGAGGAACGGTCCGATTAATACAGCCAGTATGTAGAGCCATCTGTAAACTTTTACAGGACCCATTTTTCCGCCTGAGAGATATTCAAGACATCTTTCACCGTAAATATCCCATCCCAGGATTGTTGTGAATGCGAAGAATGCGAGGCATATCATA
>JAUNCY010000067.1 GCA_030526325.1 Bacillota bacterium | reverse complement strand
GGTTCAGTGAAGAGCAAATTCAAAAGTATATTGAAGGATTAGTAACAACAACTCCAATTATAGCATTTAGTAGAGAAAATGCTGCAGAAAGGAATGTCATTAGTGGACCAATTTCATCAGGAAGACCTTTAGATAAAGTCGGTGGAGGATACGAAGTAAAATCAAAAGCAGGATATTTTAAATCCACATCTTATCTGACTCTCCCTTCATTTACTAGCTTCTATAATTATTCGGTAAGAGAACAAAGAACAGCAGGATATATGATGTTTACTCTTTCATCGGTAAACAAGACTCCTATAGATATTGGTATATCTTACTCAAAAGGTAATAGTAATTCAGATACGCCAAGATTCTATTTGTTCTATTATGATCCATCCAATACCAGCACTAATCCAAATGATGCAGGAGGAGTTGCTAAATTTAAAGAATATCCGATATCTACGCCTATATCTCAGGGACAGAATGTTTATGTAAAAATAGAAAAAATAGATAGTGGAGAAATGAATGGATACACAAAATTTACTGTAATGAATGCCACGGATTTTTCACAAGTTTATGGACATTTGTATTATTATATGGGAAGCAGATTCCCTTCAAGTACGGGAGAGATAAATAGACAAATTACATTGTGTGATGGATCAGGTCAGTTTACTAATGGGACGCATATGAATAATGCTGTTTTCTGGCAATCTTGGTTATATGCAAGCAGCGGTTATAATAGTGCACCAAATGGAACAAACACGGTTTCAACACGAAGAGGCGCATTTTCAGATGAAGATGGAGCTACAGATGTAACTGTAAACTGGTACTCTCCTTGGAATGAAGAAAGTGTAAATATTTCTTTTTAATTATTCTTAATGAAGTTTCATTTAATTAACAATATATTATATCTATACAGATTTTTCTGTATAGATATAATATGAGATATTGAAGGTTATAAAGAAGATATAATATTGGGAGAATAAAAATGAAAAGAATATATATTGCGTTATGCATGATTATTACAATATGCGCAGTTCCATGTTTTAGCAATGCTGCCGAAGTTGCTAATATAACAACAGCTGAACCCATAACCATGTTTAAAGTGGAAACTGCGCCTGTTGATTTCAGCTATCTTCAGATAAGAGAGGCGAAAGTTGATGTAGGGGGACCAGATGTGTATGACGAACACTTTGAATATATTTCCCTTCCTGAAAACACCCTGTTCAAAATCATTCCTGAAAAAAACTGTGAAGTCAGTGTATCTCTTCGTGCCATAGAAAAGTCGCAGAACGGAGAATTCTGTTATCCGTCTTACGGATATTCAGATGTCTTATCTGTCAATGGAAAATTTGTTTATACATATACTGCACAGGAAAAACCTGATACAAAATTTTCGGGCAGGTTTTCTTTCAGCCTTCCTTTAATGACCGGCGGCCAGCTTCATAAAAGCTATGATGATTTGATATATATTTTAGATATCAGTGCTGAAAACACGGCTGAAAACACCCGTGAAAGCTGCAGATTTTACTGTAAAATAGATGACAAGGCTCCGGTTGCAGGAAATTTTACCGATGTAAAAAAGTATCACTATTATTATGAAGCTGTTAAATGGGCTGTAAATAACGGTATGGTATCGGATCAGGATACTCTGTTCTGCGGAGAGAAGGATGCTCTGCGAAGCGAAGTGGTCACATATATCTGGAAAGAAGCAGGATCTCCTGAGCCGGGAACATACAATCCTTTTACAGATATTTCTGAAGAGGATGAGTTTTATAAAGCTGCGGTGTGGGCATACGAAAAGGGCATAACCACAGGAACCTCAGACACTGAATTTTCTCCTGAAATGACATGCACCAGAGCCCAGGTAATGACTTTTATATGGAGAACAAAAGGAGAGGAAAAAGCTGCGGATGTACAGAAATTTACAGATGTGGATGATTCGGAATACTATGCGGACGCAGTGGCATGGGCGGTAGAAAAAGGAATCACTGCAGGTACTTCGCCGGACACCTTCAGCCCTTATCAGAACTGTACAAGAGCTCATATACTGACATTTTTATGGAGAGGGCTTGAATAGTAATCAACTCGAAACTGTATGTTAAATTAATGTTCTGCTGAAGGAAGTACTAAATTTACAGGGTGTATCAAAATGAAAGAACAGAAAAATTTATTGTATGCTGTATATGCGGTTTTGCTGGTTTTATTTATCTGTCTCATAGCTTTTACGGAAAGCAGAATTCGCGCAACAGGTGAATTGTTATATGTATATCCTATGGGTATATACATTCTGGAAGTGATTCTGGTTATCGGGCTCGGAGCTGCGGCAGGAATTATGTTTTTTAAGAAAGGAAAGGGAATTTCCGGCAGATTGAAAATAAATGTGCCTAAGCTTCTGATATTCGGACTTCCTTTGCTTGCAGGTTCTC
This sequence comes from Bacillota bacterium, assembly GCA_030526325.1. Classification (GTDB taxonomy): domain Bacteria; phylum Bacillota; class Clostridia; order Peptostreptococcales; family Anaerovoracaceae; genus RGIG1899. The sequence goes on along the minus strand of JAUNCY010000067.1, from coordinate 3,998 downwards.
TTCTTAAAGCTGTTTATATTCTGCTTCCTTCAAAGGATATGTTTCCGCTCCCTGAGATAATGGCAAACGCTTCAATAATATTCCAGCTGCTGCTGGGAGTTCTGATTCCTTCCTGCTTCAGCAGAACGGACGAATAGAAATCAGAAAAAACCTGTGTATGAAGATCATTACGACCGGGACAACGAACCGGAAGGCTTAACTCTCACTTTCGATGATTTCCTTGAAATACTCAAAGGTGAAGAAAGCTTCTTTATCTGCGCCAACACTGTTGTTAAAGTTGAGCAGGGTAAAACAGTTCAGGTGACAAGACACTGGGTTCCGTAAACCTGATAAAACCGATACAGTATAATAAAGGAGCCGGTAGACAACAATGCCGACTTCTTTTTTGATAAAAAAAGATATGAATTTCCATATAATATTTTTTCAGAAGTGAAACTTTTGAAGAATAAAGTCTCTCTTTAAAGATGTAATGCAAAAGGCGGGAGAATATGTCAAAAGGGGTATTTGAATAAAAAAATCCGGCTGAACGCAAAGGGGGGATTTATATGGTCGCAAACAGTAAGGTAAAAAGAATAATACCTTTCGGACCGGAAGAGGATGTGCTGCTCAGTCTATGGCTTAATTATATGTCGGGTATCGGATATGAACTGGAGGATACAGGAAGAGTTCTGGGGAAATTTGTACGCACAGAACCGGCTGATACGAAATACAGAATTATAAATTTAAGCATGGCTGACGGATATACAGCTAACGGATGGGAGTACGCCGGAAGGTTCAGGGGAGGCTGCTGCATTATAAAAAATAAAAGAGCAGAAGAGGTATATGAAGAGAAAAATATTATCGATTCGGATCTGATTTCAGGAAAGCTTCTATGGGTTTCTCTGGGGCTGTATATTGCGCTTAACGGATTTGCAGCCGCAGGTTCAGGTCATTACAGAAGTATATTTTCTTTAATAGAAATAGGCAGCCCTGCAGCATGTATACCGGCAGGACTGCTGATAGCTCTCTTAGGAACATATATTTTCTTAAGAGCTGCCGTAGCTCTAAGATTTATTACGAATTACGGACGCAGTTTTATATCCATTACTGAACTTAAGATTATGAAAGGGAAGGTTAAATACCGTATGCTTCTGCCGGCATTTATCGCGGCGGCAATATTTGTTATTTTTATTAATATGGAAGTAAATCTGGCAGCATATCTCAAATTATCTTTTATACCGATAATAACATGCGGCCTGTTAGTGATATATGCATATATAAATCCGGATAAATATGCTGTGCTGAGGAGGATTCCGGTTCTGTCCATATGCACCTGCATCACATCGGCATGGTATCTTTATATCAGGCTGGCTTACGGAAGTCTTTTCGGAACAAATAACTTAGTGCTTGTTTTATGGATGATAACGGCATCTATTCTGTATGCCGGATGGAATGACAATATAAAAATGAGGCGGATGTGATTATTTCCGCCTCTGACTGTTTTTTGAATTTGTTTTTATTATTCTGCTGAATATGAGAGCAGCTGCCAGTCCGCAGACAAAGCATATCAGGTTTACTGCTGCCGCATCCGAACCGGGCAGTGATACTGGGATGATGGGTACGGTAGTGGCGGCCACGATTCCGATAATAATATGACTGATTAATGTATAATGCCTCTTGTAAAGAATATTAACTCCTTTAGACAGGGTAAGAATTACTATTAGTATCCCTGTACACAGGGGAAATATTACTGACGGATCAAGACGTGAAACACCTTCAAGCATGGGCTGATAAAGACCCAGAAATATCAGTATTGAAGAAGAACTGAGTCCCGGAACTATAATACTGAGTCCCCAGGCTGTTCCGCAGAAAAGAAACCACCATATACTGCACTCTACGTTTATTGCTTCCGTAAATTTCAGATAGCAGAAAAAAGCCGTAAAAACAGCAAAACTCACAACCATAGACAATACTGACGAAACCCTGCGGCCTTCTTTCCCGGCATCCTTCCATAAATCGGGAATCATGCCGATAATAAGTCCGATAAAGATGCATACTGCCGCAGCGCTGTTTTTCTCCATGAACATACTGGTTATTCCGGCCAGACCGATAAATCCGGCGCCTATTCCGGCTGCCGTCGGTATTATCAGATGCCAGTACTTTTTAAGATTTTTCACGGGATTTGAAAGAGTTTCTATTATAGGCCTGTACAGGCCGAATATGACGCAAAGGACACCGCCGCTGATGCCCGGGAGAATACCTCCGACTCCGATTATACACCCCTGCAAAAATAAAACCGGCATTCTGTATTTGCGCTGGTTTGAATTCTGTTTTTTCTCAATACCCATTTTAGCCACCTTTTCCCTGTTTTTAAGTATTTGTATTCTACCACAAACGTCAGAGAAAAGGTAGGGCGGCAAAAGCCGCCCGTGTAAAGATTATCTAAAAAGTCCTCCGAACATACCGCCTTCGTCTCCGCAGATGCAGTTGAGTACGAGAAGTATGATGATGATAGTGAGGAGATCTCCGCAGTCTATGCTGCAGGAATTCATACCGCACAGGCTTCCGGAACCTCCGCAGCAGCAGAAGAAAAAGAAAATTACTGCTATCCATAACCAGTTTCCGCCGAAGCAGCCGCATGTATTGTTGTCTTCACAAGGATCTTCTTCAGGTAATACACAGCCGCAGGCTGAATTTAAATGTCTGAGTTCGTCTCCCATTATTGGCACCTCCATATTTTTCAGGATTCCTTCACAGTATATGATATGTTAATAAAAAGGTTACAGAGCACCGCATAAAACATGGCGTAAACGGGATAACTGCAAAGATTATTTGACAACCATAGGAGACGGATTGTATAATATTTCATTATCAATAACGGACTTTTATTTACGGAAGGAGATTAGTATGGATTCTGATGCCGGAGGCAGTAGGAGCAGCAGTTTTTTTGGAAAGTGGTTCGGAGGAAAATCCGGAGATTCATCGAAGCTTGAAGCGGAGATTAAGAATATAATGGAAGAGGGCAACGAGAACGGGATTCTGGACAAGGCTCAAAAGAACATGATTGACAATGTTTTTGAGTTTGACGACAGAACTGTATCGGAAATAATGACCCACAGAACAGACTGTATTGTTCTGAACATTAACGATTCGCTGCAGGATGTGCTTGATTTGACTATTAAACACGGATATTCGAGAATACCCGTATACGAAGAGGATATTGACGATATTGTGGGAGTGCTTTATGTAAAGGATCTTCTGGTACTTCTTACACAGGATGAGTCGGCAAGGGAGAAATTCACTATAGGTGATTTTATGAGAAAACCTGTATTTGTGCCCTTCTCCAGAAGATGCATAGATCTGTTCTCGGATCTTACAGAGCAGAAGGTTCAGATGGCCATAGTTGTGGACGAATACGGAGGAACTTTCGGTATAGTAACGATGGAGGATCTTCTCGAGTCGATAGTCGGAAATATGCAGGATGAATATGATAACGAAATCTCGGAGATTTACTGCATAAACGAAGATGAGTACGACATGGCGGGCTGGGTTACTGTTGACGAGTTCGAAAGAGTATTCGATACAGAGGTTCCGGAAGGGCTGTACGAATCGGATACGATAGGCGGAGTGGTTACGGAAATTCTGGGCAGAATCCCCGGCAAGGACGACTGTCCGTCTGTTATATTGAACGGAATAGAGCTCACTGTTACCGAAGCCAACGAAAAATGCATAGACAAGGTCAGATGCAGAAGGCTTAAGGATTCCGATAACGGAGGCGGCGACGAATAACGTATTATAGAGGCAGGATGTCCTGCCTTCTTTGTTTTTTTGTAACATAATATATCCTCTGAGAATATAATGCCATTGAGAAACCCTCAGAAACACCACTTTAAAGGAGGTAAACAGATGGGATGCTTTAACCAGGGCTGCAGCAGTCCGGATTTTTTACAGAAATGCTGCTCGCCTGCTTCAATGTGCTGCTTTGACGGAAATTTAAATAATGTGTCGGCTGAACCTGT
>JAUNCY010000010.1:35041-40064 GCA_030526325.1 Bacillota bacterium | reverse complement strand
AAGTAAAAAAAGATAAGACGGAAAATGAGGCCGCAGCGGAAGCTGCGGTCTTTTTTACGTCGGGCGCGAATATTTTCTTTCTGATCCGGCAGGATGAGGAAGGGTTTCCGCATCATATGAAAGCCCCGATGCCAATGATTAAGAATTAATTAAAAATAATTAATTCGGCTTAATAATCGTTTTTTTTCGACGAACTGTGGGATATAATGTCGAAGAGATTAGAGATTATTAAAAGGGGTAAAAAAATATGGTACTTGAGAAATTAAAAGAGGCTGCTTCTTTAAATGGAAAGAAGCCTGCATTTTGTGTAAACGGGAAAAGCATTACCTACGATTCTTTATGGGTGGATTCCGGGAAACTGGCTAACAGTCTTGAACGGAAGATGGAATCGTACAGAGGTCCTTTAATAGTCTACGGACATAAGGACCCTCTAATGCTTACCTGTTTTTTTGCTTGCGTGAAATCCGGAAGAGCATACTGCCCTGTGGATGTGTCCATGCCTGTTGAAAGAGTAAGAGATATAGCAGAAAAGGTAAATGCGCCTTATATTTTAGCTGCAGAGGAACTGGAACTGAAGGGACAAAGTATAATAAGCCCGTCTGACCTTAGAGAAATGATTAAGGGAGAGACCGGGGAAATAGGGGAGGACTGCTGGGTAAAGCCGGAGGATTTGTTTTATATCATCTTCACTTCCGGAAGTACGGGAACTCCGAAAGGGGTTCAGATCACCTATGAAAATCTAAACAATTTCGTTAACTGGTCAATGACTCTCGGAACAGATCCGGAACAGAAAAAAGGAAAGGCGTTTCTTAATCAGGCGCCGTTTTCCTTTGACTTATCGGTAATGGACATTTATACCTGCCTGTGCTCCGGAGGAACTTTGTGGAGTATCCCGAAATCCGTTCAAAGCAATCCGGAGAAACTGATGGAATGCCTCGCGGAAGGAAATATTAACTACTGGGTGTCAACTCCGTCGTTTGCAGATATTTGCCTTGCAGATAAAAGCTTCTGCAGTGATATTATACCTGATATGGAGGCTTTCCTGTTTTGCGGAGAGACCTTATCCCTGGAAACCGCGGGACGGCTGAGAGAGAGATTTCCGAATGCAAAGGTAATAAATACGTACGGGCCTACAGAATCTACTGTTGCAGTAACCGGAGTTGAAATCACAGATGAAATCCTGGCTGAAAACAAAGCACTGCCTGTTGGAAGACCTAAGCCCGGAACATATATAAAGATAATAGATTCTGAAGGTAAATCCATTGGTGACGGTGAAAAAGGCGAAATTATGATATGCGGAGACACTGTAAGTACAGGGTATTTCAAAGATAAAGAAAAAACCGACAGTCTTTTCTCGTGTTCCGGGGAAAAAAGCTACAGGACCGGTGATGAAGGATACTTGTCAGACGGCATGCTTTATTACTGCGGAAGAATAGATCTGCAGGTTAAGCTCCATGGATACAGGATAGAATTGGGAGATATTGAGGCTAATCTTGTGCAGCTGCCTGAGGTAATCAGGGCGGCGGTGGTTCCTAAACGGATTGACGGAAAGATAAAGTACCTTGCGGGCTTTGTTGTATGTGAAGGCGAACTTCCGGAAGATAAAAAAGAAGCTTTTGCGCGTGCGGCTAAGATAAAAGAAGGCCTGAAGAAAAAACTGCCGGATTACATGGTGCCGAAGAAAATTGTTTTCAGAGAATCGCTTCCGGTAACAGACAACGGGAAGACGGACAGACGTAAGCTGGAGGATATGCTGTAATGCAGATATTAAGTGATTTTTATTTTTTCGTTCTTGCGGCTGCAGCCGTTATCCCTGCGTTAGTGCTTGGAGCGAAAGAGAAATCTTTAAAATATTACACCTTTGCAGTGACGGTAATGTTTCTGGGTCTGGCAATGAAGTCCGCACCGGAAACCGCGGTATTCATGGCGGGGTATTGTGCATATCAGTACATACTTATAAGAGCTTTTCTGCGAATTACCAAAATCAAAGGAAGGCGGAAGGGTGTTTACAGAATCTGCATTCTGCTGTCTCTGCTGCCGCTGATACTGAATAAAGTTTTTGCGGCATTTGAAATAAGCGTACCGGGGTTTATCGGGATTTCATATATGTCTTTCAAATCTGTGCAGATGCTGATTGAGATATACGATGGAATTATCGGGAAAACAGATTTTTTTGAATTTCTTAATTTTCTTATCTTTTTCCCGACGGTTGTGTCCGGGCCGATAGACAGAAGCCGGAGATTCGGAGATGATTTCAACAGGATTCTTCCACGGAAAGAATACCTTGATCTGGCGGGAAGAGGTCTTTTTAAAATCTGCCTGGGAATATTATATAAGTTTACTTTGGGCGCGGCGGCATACCAGGCAGTTGTCTGGACCGGAAAAGAAGACGCTCTGATATGGAACGTATTGTACATGTATTCTTACGGAGTGTATCTTTTCTTTGATTTTGCGGGATACAGCCTTATGGCTGCGGGACTCGGGTATATTTTCGGAATAGAGGTGCCGGACAATTTTAACAAGCCTTTTATAAGCAGGGATATTAAGGAGTTCTGGGACAGATGGCATATTTCTCTGTCACACTGGTTTAGAGATTTTGTATTTACAAGATTCATGATGAATGCAATCAGAAATAAATGGTTTGACAGCAGGCTCTCGGCGGCGGCATGTGGTTTCATCATAAATATGGGTCTGATGGGGGTCTGGCACGGGATTGATATCAGTTACATAATTTACGGACTTTATCACGGGACGATTCTTGCTTTAACCGAGGTCTATCAGAAAAAGTCGATGTTTTATAAAAAACATAAAAAAGAAAAGCTGTATATTGCAGCATCCTGGTTTGTAACCTTCAATCTGGTGATGTTCGGATTTTTCATATTTTCAGGCAGGTTCATCCGGCTTATAGGGTTGAACTGACTTATACAGAATACGGAGAAAAACCGAATTGCGTGCAGGAACCGGATGTGAGCCGAATAAAGTGGCGAATATGAAGGGTGATTATAAACAATTATAAAATCTTGATTTAACGGCACAGGAATGCCGGGAAAGGGGACAAAATGGAAGAGATAATATTAAAAATGCTTGCAGATATCTGTGGAGATGAAATAGTTATGGAGGATGCGGATATAAATCTTTTGGAGAACGATCTTATGGACTCGCTGGATTATACCGAACTGCTTGTGGGAATCGAGGAGAAACTCGGCGTAATAATAGCACCCTCGGAGCTGACAAGAGAAGAAATGAAAACCCCAAACAGGATAATTTCACAGGTTAAAGCGAGGATGTAGAAAATGAAAAGAATAGCTGCTTTTTTTACAGCTTTTGCACTGCTGATTTTAACCGCTGCGGGAGTGCACTTTTTCACAGACGGAAATATGGATTTGAACAACAGAGAATTCGGAACATGGATAAATTCATACAAAGATATGTCATATAATGCTTTATCCCAGAATATGAATGATGAAACGATGCTTGTCATGGGGTCTTCTGAATTCCATCACGGAGTAAGGGGAATGTTTCATCCGAAGGCCGTTTTCAGAGACAGAGATATCGATATAATGTGTCTGGGGGCTGCTTACAGTCAGAGTCTTTGTCACGCAGTTGCTTTGGGCGCTATGGAACCGTTGTTAAAAAACAGAAAAGTTGTGCTGATATTATCCCCGTCATGGTTTACAGGACAGGGCGTAAAGCCTGAGGCGTTTTCTGTGCGGTTTTCTCAAAGCAATTACGATGCCATGATGAAGAATGAGAATTTATCGGATGAACTTAAGATGCGTATTGCGGAAAAGACGGAGAAGTATCTTGTGAAAGATGATAAGAAAAGGAAAGCTGCTGAACTGTGCCGTCGAATTAATTTAGAAGGCTCTGAAAGATTTACCGAAGAAGCAATGTATCGGATTGAGAGAATCTTTGATTCGGAGCGGAACAATGTGACTGTGCTTACTGCTCTTTTTTCATCGGAAATTAAAAAGAACCGGGAGGTGGGAGAGCCCGGCTCTGAAATAGATGAAAACTTCTGGGAAAAAATGATGAATAAAGCTGAAAACTATGCTGAAAAGAGAACCACAAACAACGAATTTTTTATGATAGACAGCAGGTTCAACAAGTCGATAAAACCGGTGCTGGGGAGCTCAAAAAATTCCAATATAGGAAGAAGTTACGGGAAATCCCGGGAGTACGAGGACCTGGAAATTTTTTTGGAGGTCTGCAGAGAAACAGGAATAGAGCCTTTGATTCTTATTCAGCCGGTTAACGGCTACTGGTATGACTATACAGGTTTTCCTAAAGAGGGAAGAGAAGCTATGAGGGAAAATGTAACCCGTATGGCAGAAAAGTACGGATATAAGGTCGCTGATTTTTTTGACGAAGCGTACACTCCGTATTTTTTCGAGGATGCGGTGCATCCCGGCGCGAAAGGATGGATAATGATAGATGAGGCGATTTACAGTTTTTATCACGAAAATCAGGAAAGCTGCTGACAGCAGCTTTGTGAAATATCTGATTGTTTTTTATTCTTTAATGCTATGTGTGTATTTGTATAATATTTTTGCGGGAATGACCGCAGTACCGGCGTTTACCTATGCTCAGTTCTGATGACACTGCGGGAACCCTGCTTGCATATTGTATGAGGAATATAAAAAATCTATAGAAGGATATGGTTTCCCCGGATTTGTACAGGCCGGAGCAATCATATCCTTTTGCTGTTATTAGAGTTAATATTTTATTGTGCGCACGGGGTTTTGCCTGTGCGTACATGAAGGGATTTCTAAAACAAATCTCTGAGTACCAGATCTGTTGCACCCTGGTTCATGCCGAATTCAATTCTTTTGACCTTAGGGTGATTTTTGTAAACGCTTCTTATCATTTTGCGAAGCTCGGTGCCGCCCCTGTATCCGTGAATTACTCTGATTCGATATACGCTGCTGCCGGATTTTTTTAGCCTGCTGTCAATAAGAATTCGAGCCTGATCTCTTGTAAGGCCGTGGACGTCTATTTCTATTATTCCGGAAGAGTACATCAT
>JAUNCY010000010.1:0-34988 GCA_030526325.1 Bacillota bacterium | reverse complement strand
CGTAAGTAATAGAAACATTATACAATAATATTCAGCACAGAGAAATAAAAAAAGTAAAATTAAGCCAGGGGCTGAGAAAATTTTTGCCGGTCTGACTTTTTGCCGTTTTGAATCGTCTAATATATGTAAAGGCTTTTAAAGGAAAGAAAGGAGGAGAAGCTTTGCGGGAGCTGTTCGAACAGAAGTACAGGGAATGCGAGAAATCTCTGTTTTTGGTGGCCGCGGACATGCTTGGAGACAGCAGACTTGCTCAGCATTTCAGCGATGAAGGGGAGATTTCCGATACGCAGACTGACGGCAAATACAGGGCGGCTGTTCTGGGTGTGGCTTCGGGAAGTGAAATCAGCAGTTTCGGAAGCTCCGCATGGGATCTGTATCCTGACAGAACCTATGCTGCCGTTGCGGTGGAAAAAGCAGACGGTACAGACATGACTTATGATGACGAACTGATGATTAGCCCGCTGATTGAAGGTCTTGAACCCTGGAAGTACAATATTATGACAATGCGCGGAGGTTACACTGCGGATATTATTGACGGAGTTCTTTATCGCATAATAGAGTGTGACAGCGTGGAGTATTTTGCGGACAAAACTGTATATCTTGCAGTCAGTGATACGCGTATAGACGGCAGTCGGCCATATATTTTCGATGAAGATACAGGAAGGATTTCCTCAGATGAGAACTGCGACGGAACTAATATTCTGTTTGAACTGAAGCTCGACAGCTCAAAAGCGGACAGTGAAAAGGCTGCTGAATACTTGAATAAGATTGAAAACGGCGACGGCGGTCAGTAGGACTGAGCTTTTGAATGCTGCGCCTGAAGGAACCGCCCGACCGGGAACGGCGGTTGAAAAATATAAAATTTTTATAAAGTCAGCCCGGTCTTAAAAACGCCGGATAATATATACGGGCTGCATTAAAAGTGCTGACGGCACCGATATTTACGGGACACGTCCCGAATCGGTGCCGTTTTTATGTCTGAAAAAATTATGAATATATATAAAAAGTTATTGCATAAATATGCACAAGGTGGTATACTCAGTTTCGTTAATTATTTTGTAAAGAGAGTGATGTTGAATGAAACCAAGGATTTTCATTGACGGAAAGGAAGGTACCACCGGTCTTCAGATTTTTGAAAGACTGGGGGGCAGAAAAGATATAGAACTGATGCTTTTGGATGAGTCTCTGAGAAAGGACATCGAAGCCAGAAAAGAAATGATAAACAGAGCAGATCTGGTTTTCCTTTGTTTACCGGATGACGCTGCCAGAGAGTCCGTGGGGCTTGTCGAAAACCCCGATGTTAAGATTATAGATGCGTCTACGGCGCACAGAACCGACAGCAGCTGGGTGTACGGATATCCGGAACTCAGCCGGGAGCAGGAGGAAAAAATCAGGATTTCCAAAAGAACAGCCAATCCCGGCTGTCATGCCACGGGATTCATATCCGTAACCGCACCGCTCACGCGCGAAGGAATACTGCCTAAGGATTATCCTTTGAGCTGTCATTCCCTTACGGGTTACAGCGGAGGAGGCAAAAAGCTAATTGCGGAATATGAGGGAGAGAGAACAGACAGCAGACTAAACAGCTGCAGAGAATACGCGATTTCTCTGGCCCATAAACATATCCCGGAAATGATGGCCGTGGCGGAGCTGAAAAGAAAGCCCCTGTTCTTTCCGATACTCGGAGACTATTATTCGGGAATGACAACTACGGTAGGGCTGCACAACGAGTTTCTCCGGGACGGAATGAGTGCAAAGCAGATACATGAATTTCTGGCATCTCATTATGAAGGACAGAAGTACGTAAGAGTGCTTCCTTTTGCCGGTGAAGGCTGCATAGATCCCAGAGGCATTCTTGAATCAAACAGGAATGTGGGGACGAATTACCTGGATATAGTGGTAAGCGGAAACGAGGAGCAGACCCTTATGGCGGCGATGTTTGACAACCTGGGCAAGGGCGCGTCCGGAGCCGCTGTTCAGAATATGGAACTGATGCTTGGTATAATATAAATACAATTAATATAGAATACATTCCCTCAGTAGGGAAAGGAAAAGAGAGATAAGGAGTTGATTTTATGAAGGTGATTAACGGAGGAGTGAGTTCTGCAAAAGGCTTTAAAGCTGCGGGCATACACTGCGGTGTAAAGGCGGACAGCGGAGACAAAAAGGACCTGGCGCTCATTGTATCGGAGTGCATGTGTTCGGCAGCTGCGACTTTTACTACAAATAAGGTAAAAGCTGCGCCTGTATATTTATCTATGAACAACATTAAAGACGGTCAGGCCAGGGCTATAGTATGCAACAGCGGAAATGCGAATGCCTGTGCTCCCAACGGAGAAGAGCATGCGGCGGCCATGTGCAGAAAGACTGCGGATGTACTAGGTGTGGAGTTAAATGATGTTCTTGTTGCTTCAACAGGAGTTATCGGCCACGAAATAAACATTGATGCCATAATATCCGGAATTCCGGAAGCTGCGGCAAAGCTCTCGGAAGAAGGCGGAGAAGATGCGTCTTATGCAATGATGACAACAGATTTGGTTAATAAACAGGTGTGTGTAGAGATTGAGCTGGACGGTAAAAAAGTAACCGTGGGAGGAGCGGCTAAAGGCTCCGGAATGATTCATCCGAATATGGGAACAATGCTGTGCTTCATCACAACCGATGCTGATGTGGATAATGATATCCTGTCGGAGATTTTGAAAGAAAGCGTAAGAGTGACCTTCAATCGTATAAGTGTGGACGGAGACACATCAACAAATGACACCTGTATAATTATGGCAAACGGGCTTGCGGGAAATCCGAAGATTGCGTCAAAGGGAGCCGACTACGAAATCTTTAAAGAGGCTGTCGGGTTCGTATGCAAAACTCTGGCTGTAAAAATAGCCAAGGACGGAGAGGGCGCAACAAAGCTCATAACATGCAAGGTAAAAGGCGCGTCGAGTGAAGCAAAGGCTGAAACCATTTCCATGTCGGTTATAAAATCCCCACTGGTTAAAACCGCAATGTTCGGCGAGGATGCAAACTGGGGAAGAGTACTGTGTGCAATGGGGTATTCCGGAGAGGAATTTGACCCTCTTAAAGTAACTGTAGGTTTTTCTTCGAAAGCCGGCAGCATAGATGTCTGCACAGGGGGGAAGGGTCTGGAATTCGATGAGGACAAGGCTTCGGAAATTCTGGCAGAGGAAGAAATTACTATTGATATTACAATGCAGGAGGGTGACTGGGAAGTTACCGCATGGGGCTGTGATCTTACTTATGATTACGTGAAAATCAACGGGGATTACCGCACCTGATAAAAAAGGAGAAGACGGGAAGAAGAAAGGAACAGAAAAAATGACATACTCTCATGTGGAACAGGCTCAAATTCTTATAGAAGCACTGCCTTATATACAGAAATACAACGGGAAAACAGTGGTCATAAAGTACGGCGGAAATGCCATGATAAACGAAGAACTGGCTGACGCGGTAATGAGTGACATAATTCTGCTGTCTCTTGTAGGCATCAGGGTAGTGCTTGTTCACGGCGGAGGGCCGGATATAAATGAGATGCTGGACAAAACCGGAAAGGAAAGCAGGTTTGCGGACGGGCTCAGATGTACGGATGAGGAGACTATGGATATAGTTCAGATGGTTCTGTGCGGCAGGGTCAACAAAAATCTTGTGGGAACAATAAACCGCAAGGGAGGAAATGCCATCGGCCTGTGCGGAATAGACGGCGGCACGATTAAAGCCAGAAAATACGTTGCTCCAAACGGAAACGACTATGGACTGGTGGGTGAAATTACAGCCATCGATCCGGCACTGATACAAAATGCAATTGAAAATCATTATATCCCGGTGGTGTCTAGCGTCGCCCAGGGAGAAGACAGTGATGTGAGCTACAACATAAATGCGGATACCGCTGCGTCAAAGCTGGCGGTAGCCCTGAATGCGGAAAAGCTCATCCTGCTCACGGACGTCAAGGGAGTTCTGAGAGACCCTAAAGATGATACTTCTCTGATAAGCGAAATCCATCCTGAGGACGTGTCTGGGCTGCTGGACAGCGGTATTATTACAGGGGGAATGATACCTAAAATAGAGTGCTGCGTGAATGCGATAAGAGGAGGAGTAAGAAGAACCCATATTCTGGATGGAAGAGTTCCGCATTCGATTCTGATCGAGCTGTTCTCTCACAAAGGTGTGGGAACCATGATAAGATAGACGGAGATATGACTTTAATGAGGATTTCTGCTGCAGTCAACTGACGTTGAAAAAAGGCTGAAATCCTCTGTTTTTTTTGCACGTTTGTCAATTTAGAAAAAATCCCCGGAGAAATCTCTGCGGTAAAATGGAAAATAAGGAATGAAGAGCGTAAAAATTAATGTAAAGGATTACAAAAACATTACAAATATCACTTGAAAAGAAATATGAACCATAGTATACTAAACCTAACTATAGAAAACATACTAGAAGATAACTTACGCCGGCGAAAAGATGCATATATATTGGTAATTTATCAAAAAAAAAGCATCATATTGACGGTATTTAGTTATGCTTTGAGTATTTCTCTTAACACGATAAAAATGAAGGAGGGCATTATCTTTGGAACAGAAAGAAAAACTTTCGTCAAAACAGATGCTGAATGATCTCATGGCAGATCACTACCAAAGTGCTTTAGACGCAAAAGCAAACGGCGAAATAGTAGCTTGGGCAACATCAATCGCACCACAGGAATTATTAACAACAATGGGAATCAAGGTTGTATATCCTGAAAATCAGGCTGCAGCAATCGGAGCAAGAAAAGAAGCACAGAAGTTCATCGACGACTCTGAAGGCAGAGGCTATTCTGTGGACTTATGCTCATATGCAAGAGTAAACTTCGGATATGCAAACTTAAAGAAATCAGAATCACAGGACATTCCTATGCCAGATTTCATTTACAGCTGCAGCAATATCTGTCATACAGTACTCAAATGGTATGAAAACCTTGCAAAAGAATTAAATATTCCTCTCATTATTTTCGACTTACCGTTCAATCATACATATGATGTTCAGGATCATGCTGCAAAATACATGAAGGGACAGATTGAAGAAGCAATCAAAAAATTAGAACAGATTACAAAGAGAAAGTTCGATCACGATAAATTTAAGGAAGTTATGGAGCAGTCAAACAAGACTTCACAGATGTGGAAGGACGCAACAATGGTTGCAAAAGCAAAACCTTCTCCATTAAACGGATTTGACCTCTTTAACTACATGGCAGCTATCGTAACAAACAGAGGAACAAAAGCAGGTTACGAAGTATTCAAACGCTGGAAGGAAGAGCTTGAAGAAAAAGCTGCAGCAGGACTCGGCCCATGGAAACCGGGCGAAGAAGAAAAGTTCAGAGTTATGTGGGACGGTATTGCATGCTGGCCTTATCTCGGAACAACATACAAAGGTCTCAAGAACAATGGAATCAATATGGTTACATCAACATATCCTGATTCATGGACAATTCTTTATGATAACGGCGATATCGAAGGTATGGCTAAAGCTTACAGTGCAATCTACTGCAACAGCAACCTTCAGAACGGTGTTGACAGAATCACACGTATCGTAGACGAATATTCATTAGACGGTATCGTATTCCACTCCAACAGAAGCTGCAAGCTCCTCGACTTCAGACAGTTTGAACAGCAGAGACAGATCGAAGAAAAGACAGGCGTTGCTACAGTTCTCTTCGACGGCGACCAGACTGACCCGAGAGCTTTCTCCAGTGAACAGTACAACACAAGAATCCAGGCCTTCTTAGAAAGACTTGAAATCAAGAAAGAAGAAAGGAGAAAGGGCTAATGGCTGATATTAAAACATTAATAGCTGAACTGACACAGGTTGCCGAAAACCCTGCCAAAGCAGTTGCAGAATTAAAGAAAGAAACAGGCAAAAAATTAATCGGTATGTTCCCATATCATCTTCCTGAAGAAATCGTTTACGCTGCAGGAATGCTGCCGGTTGGCATGTGGGGCGGCCAGACAGAAATCAAATTAGCTGACAAATATCTCCAGAGCTTCTGCTGCTCACTCATCAAAGCAAACTTTGAAATGGGTATGGACGGTACATACAAGAAGTTCCTCGACGGAGTAATCATGGCTGCATACTGCGATACACTCAAATGCGTATGCGAAGACTGGAAAGTAGCAGTTTCAGAACTTCCTCTTATCGCAATGTACTATCCGCAGAACAGAAAGATTGCTGCTGCTGTTCCTTATATGGAAAACGAATTCAAACTCGTTCAGGCACAGCTCGAAAAGATTGCAGGCAAAGCAGTAACAGAAGCTGATCTGGAAGCTGCATGGGAAGTATACGAAGCATACAGAGCAGAAAGCAGAAAGTTCGTAAAACTCGTAGGAAAACTTCCTAAGACATTAAATGCAACAACAAGACATCTTATCATCAAAGCCGCTTGGTTTATGGATAAGAAAGTATACACAGAAAAATTAGCTGCTCTCAATGCTGCTATCGAAGCTGCTGAAGCAGAAGAATTCAAAGGTGCAAAAGTTATCGTTGAAGGTATCCTGGTTGAACCGGTTGCTCTTCTCGACGCATTCGTTGAAAACGATGTATGCATCGTAGGCGACGACGTTGCACATCAGAGCAGAATGTTCAGAGTAGAAGGCAGAAAAGAAGGTTCTGTATACGAAAAGATGGCATACAGAATCGTTGACGCTTATGCAGATCCTCTCCTTCTCGACGAAAAGAAAGAACACGGCAAAGAACTCATCAACATGGTTAAAGAATACGGCGCTGACGGCGTAGTAGTATGTGCTATGAAGTTCTGTGACCCTGAAGAATACGATTATCCTATCTTCAAAGCTGAACTCGAAGCAGCAGGAATCCCTGTACTCTACATGGAAATCGAACAGAAGATGGAATCAGTAGGACAGTATAAGACAAGAATTCAGGCATTTGCTGAAACTCTTGCATAGGAACAAGTTTTAAAGAAAGAGAGAACCGGATGTATTTTTTAGGAGTAGATATTGGCTCGTCTTCATCAAAAGCCGCTATTATTGATGAAAATAAAAATATATTGGCGAGAGTGGCAAGGAATATAGGAACAGGTACGAACGGTCCGGCTATAGTAACTGCCGAAGCTCTTGAGCAGGCGGGCATTACACAAGATCAGATTAAATTCACTGTTGCTACAGGATACGGCAGAGTTACCCATACCCAGGCAGACAAGCAGATTACCGAAATAAGCTGTCATGGAAAAGGCGTTGCACATCTGATACCCGGTGCCCGCACCGTAATCGATATTGGGGGTCAGGATGCTAAAGTTATTAGACTGACAGAACAGGGTAACGTTGACAACTTTGTTATGAACGAAAAATGCGCTGCAGGGACGGGAAGATTCCTGGAAGTTATGGCGCGTATACTGAATTGCAGTCTCGATGATCTTTCTGACTTGGCAAAAGAATCAACCGAAGAAGTTGAAATAAGCAACACATGTACAGTATTTGCGGAATCTGAGGTAATATCCCAGCTTTCTCAGGGTACTGAAAGAGCAGATGTTGCAATGGGTGCAAACGATGCCATTACATCCCGTGTGGCAGGTCTTGCGCGAAGAATCGGTATCACACCGGTGGTTGTTATGACAGGGGGCGTCGCTAAAAATGAAAGCGTCGTTCGCTGCATGGCACAGCACATCGGGTACGATATAACAGTGGCTCCGGATCCTCAAACGGTGGGAGCAGTAGGCGCGGCTTTGTTCGCCCTTGAATCGTTTAATAAAAAATAAAAAATACAGAAAGGACGTTGATTACTATGGAAATCAAAAAAATCGCTATGGTCGGTGCCGGAACTATGGGTAACCAGATCGC
Source organism: Bacillota bacterium (assembly GCA_030526325.1). Lineage (GTDB taxonomy): Bacteria > Bacillota > Clostridia > Peptostreptococcales > Anaerovoracaceae > RGIG1899. The sequence goes on along the minus strand of JAUNCY010000010.1, from coordinate 27,150 downwards.
TATGCAGTGTGCTATCTGTGGCTATGACGTAACTTGCTACTCAAGAAGACAGACAACAGTTGACAAAGCTCAGGCTTTCTCAGACAAATGGTTTGCAGGCAGAGTATCAAAAGGCAAGATGACTCAGGAAGAAGCAGATGAAATTCAGGGAAGATTAGTATTCACAAGCGACCTCGAAAAAGCTTGCACAGGTGTTGACCTCGTAATCGAAGCTGTTGCTGACGTTATCGACACAAAGAAAAAAGTTTTAGCTCAGGTTGACGCTATTACACCTGAACACACAATTTACGCTTCAAACAGCTCATACATCGTTGCATCATTATTTGCAGACGCTGTAAAGCATCCTGAAAACGTATGTAACCTTCACTTCTTCAATCCTGTACTCGTTATGAAGTGCGTTGAAGTAGTAAGAGGCCCTCACGTAAATCCTGAAGTTATCGATGCAATGGTTGAATTCGTAAAATCAATCAAGAAGGTTCCTTCAGTAGTAAACAAGGAAATCTACGGATTCATCGTAAACAGAATTTACAGCGCAATCACAAAAGAAGCTTGCTACATCTTAGACCAGGGTGTTGCTTCTGTAGAAGATATCGACAATGCTGTTAAGAACGGCCTTGGCCACAGCATGGGACCACTCGAACTCCTTGACATGACAGGAATCGACCTCGAATACGATGTATTAATGCAGAAATACAGATTAACAGGCGATCTCGCAGACAAACCGTCTCCTGCAATCGTTGAACACTATGCTAAAGGCGAATTCGGAAGAAAGACAGGTAAAGGTTTCTACGAATATCCTGCAAAATAAGCTGTGTGAGGTTTAAACAATATGGAAAATTTAGTTCTGTATGAAAAAGTCGGCGTTATTGGCGTTCTTAAAATAAACAGACCTAAGGCTTTCAATGCTTTAAGCAGAGAAGTAGTAGATCTGATTGATGAAAAGCTCGAAATCATCAAAGCTGATGAAGAAGTAAGAGCTCTCATCGTTACAAGCGACGGCAACTTCGCTGCAGGTGCCGACATCGTTGCCATGGTTGAACTCGGTCCTGAAGAAGCAAGCAAATTCCTCTTCTCGGATACATTCAACAAGCTCGAAAATCTCGGCATCCCTACAATAGCTGCTATCTGCGGTTACGCACTCGGCGGCGGTCTGGAACTCGCGTTAACATGCGATTTCAGAATTGCATCGGAAGATGCAAAGGTTGGACTTCCTGAAATCACATTAGGCATTATGCCGGGTGCAGGCGGTACAGTAAGACTTCCAAGATTAATCGGTGAAGCTAAGGCTAAGGAAATGATTATGCTTGGCGGTCAGATTAAAGCGGACGAAGCATTAAGAATCGGTCTCGTTTCAAAAGTTGTTCCAAAGGAAGAACTCTTTGACGAAGCAATGAAGTTAGCTGAAAAGCTGGCTGCAAGACCTAAATTAGCGTTAAAAGCCGCTAAAAAATCCATTAACAATGGAAGAGAACAGGCAAATGCTATCCAGAGAGAAGCAGACATTTGGTCAGGCCTGTTTGCAACACAAGATCAAAAAGAAGGAATGAGAGCCTTCGTTGATAAAAGAAAGCCACAGTATGTAGGCAAATAAAATTTTAGGAGGATTTTCTATAATGGAAAAAGTAGTAATAGTAGCTGCTGCTAGAACAGCCATCGGTACAATTAATGGTCAGTTAAAATCAGTATTACCTGTTGATTTAACAGTTCCTGTAATGAAAGCTTTATTTGAAAGATCAGGAGTTGAAGGTATCGAAGGTATGATCGAAGAAGTTATCTGGGGTGAAAACTATCAGAGAACATACAAAGAAAACAATATCGCTAGAGTATGTGCTGTAAAAGCCGGCTGCCCGGTTGACACAGCTCCTGGTATCACAATCCACAGAAACTGCACATCTTCACTTTCATCTGTTCAGTTCGGTTACTACATGATCAAAGCCGGCGAAGCTGACTGCGTATTAGCTGGTGGTACAGAATCAATGACAAACGCTCCATTCATGACATTCGACATGAGAGCTGGTAAGAAATTCGGACATTCAGAATTAAGAGACTCAATGTGGGATTCACTCTCAAGCGCAGGCGTTGGATGCTCAATGGGTATGACAGCTGAAAACGTATCAGAAAGATACGGAATCACAAGAGAAATGCAGGACGATTTAGCTTACAATTCACAGATGAGAGCTGTTGCAGCTATCAATGAAGGCAAATTCAAGGAAGAAATCGTTCCTATCTATGTAAAACAGAGAAAAGGCGATCCTATCTGCATCGATACAGACGAATATCCAAAAGCTAGCACAACTCCGGAAGGTCTTGCTAAATTAAGAGCATCATTCAAAGACGGCGGTACAGTAACAGCTGGTAACGCTTCAGGTATGAATGACGCATCTTCAGGTGTTATCCTCATGTCAGAAAAGAAAGCTAAAGAAACTGGCGCTAACATCATGGGCGAAGTAGCTGCTTGCTTCGTTGCAGGTGTTGATCCTGACTACATGGGCATTGGACCACTCTTCGCTATTCCTAAAGCTTGCGAAAGAGCTGGAATCGAAGTTAAAGACCTCGCTCTCGTTGAATTAAACGAAGCATTCGCTGCTCAGGCATATGCTTGTATCAAAGAATTAGGTCTTTCAAGAGACATCGTTAACGTAAACGGTTCAGGTATCTCCCTTGGTCACCCGGTTGGAGCTACAGGAACAAGAATGATCACAACACTTCTTTACGAAGCTAAGAAGAGAAACTTATCAGGTAAATACGGTGTTGCTTCTGCTTGTGCTGGTACAGGTATGGGCGTTGCTGTTGTTATTAAGTTTGCTTAATAGACGTTTCAATAACTGGTGAAAAAATATTTTTAAATGAGGTAGATTAAAATGGCCAATTTTTATAAGTTAAGCACAGTACAGGAAGAGTACAAGAAAAAGCTCGTTACTGCTGATGAAGCTGTAAAGGTTATTAAATCAGGCGACAGAGTTCACTACGGACTTTTCAACGGTCTGGTTGTTGATTTAGACAAAGCTCTTGCAAAGAGAACAGAAGAACTTAAAGACGTTATCATCATGACAACAATTTGGGCGTGGCCTTTCCCACCTGCAATCTTAGAAGCAGACCCAAAAGCTGAACACTTTAAGTATTTATCAACACAGTTCTCAGCTAGAGACAGAAACTACAACAAGCAGGGATGCTGCTGGTATATCCCGGTACAGTTCAGAGAAAACCCTAAATACTGGGCTGAATCAGTTGAAAGAATGGACGTTGCTATGTTACAGGTTGGACCTATGGACAAATGGGGCAACTTCAACCTTGGACCACAGGTTGCTGAATACTGGGGATTCCTCGGCGGAAAGAACAGAGCAAAGAAAATCATCGTAGAAGTTAACCCAAAACAGCCTAAGGCTCACGGCGTTGGCGTTTCTCTTAACATTTCAGAAGTTGACATGGTTGTTGAACAGCAGGAACCTGTAGATATGCCTGTAATCAAAGCTAAAGAAGCTAATGAAACAGACAAGAAGATTGCTAAGCACGTTATCGAAAGAATCAGAGACGGCTCAACAATGCAGTTAGGCGTAGGCGGACTTCCAAACTATATCGGTTCACAGTTAGCTGAAGCTGGCGTACAGGACCTCGGTGTTCACTCAGAAATGTTCGTAGATGCTTACCTCAAGATGTACGAACAGGGCTGCGTAACAGGTAAGAAGAAGAACTTAAATAAAGGCCAGATGGTACATACATTCTGTCAGGGTTCACAGGAACTTTATGACTTCTTAGATGACAACCCAATCGTACAGGATATGCCTGTAGATTACGTAAATGACATCGGCGTTATCGGTTCACAGGATAACTTCGTATCTGTAAACTCAATCTTACAGGTTGACATTCAGGGTCAGGTTAACTCCGAATCTGCTAAATGGCAGCATATCGGCGGTAACGGCGGACAGGTTGACTTCGTACTTGGTGCTTACAAATCAAACGGCGGTCAGTCATTCCTTTGCACACCATCAACATTAACAAAGAAAGACGGAACAAAAGAATCTCTTATCGTTCCTAGACTTATGGAAGGTGCAACATGCACAGTTCCAAGAACAGGCCCTCACTTCATCGTAACAGAAAACGGTGCTGTAAATCTTAAAGGCAGATCTATGTGGGAAAGAGCTGAATTACTCATCAGCATCGCTGACCCTGCATTCCAGGATGACCTCGTAAGAGAAGCAGAAAGAATGGGTCTCTGGAAGACATGTTCAAAGGTTACATACTAATCGCCCAGGTTAGTTAATCCTTATCTAAACAATTAAGCAGAGCCGGCTTTATGCCGGCCCTGCAGAAATGACAATAAATAATTATACAATTAATTATTTGTTATAAATTTTTATTGAAAAAATTGAAGGAGGACGTAATCATGACAATGAAATTTGAAGATTACCAACAGTATTTATCACCAGTATTTGTTAAGAGTTCACATCTCGTTGCAGGCGAAGGCCACGGTCTTTATATAAAAGACGTTAACGGCGTAGAATATCTCGACATGATTCAGGGTATCGCTGTAAACGTTGCTGGTCACACACACGAAAAAATCGTAAAAGCTATTCAGGACCAGGCTGCAAAACTTATCCACGCATCATTCAACCACGTTAACTATCCTACAACTCTTGAACTCGCTAAGAGACTTGCTGCATTAGCTCCTGGCGAAGGCGACAAGAAATTAACAAGCCTTTTCTTCTCAAACGGTGGTGCAGAAGCTAACGACAGTGCTATCAAGCTTGCTAGATGCGCAACAGGCAGACCTCTCATCATTGCTTGTCAGGGTTCATTCCACGGCAGAACAGTTGGTACAACAGCTATCACAGGTTCAAACTCACACTACAGAGAAGCTTACGAACCACTCATGGGCGGCGTATACTTCACACCATTCCCACAGAGAATCCTTTGCCCGGACTCAATCGACAACGAAGATCTCGAAGGCAGAGCTGATTACTGCTTATGGATGCTCGAAAACTTACTTAAGTTCTTAGCTCCACCTAAAGAAGTTGCTGCTATTATCATGGAACCTATCCAGGGTGAAGGCGGATACGTTGCTCCACATCCTAAGTTCTTAAAGGGCGTAAGAGAAATCTGTGACAAACACGGCATCCTCTTAATCTTCGACGAAATCCAGTCAGGTTTCGGTAGAACAGGTAAAATGTGGGCTTCACAGCACTATGATGTAGTTCCTGATATCATGACAACAGGTAAAGCTATTGCCGGTGGTCTCCCAATGTCATGCTGCTGGTCAACACCAGAAATCATGGCTAAATGGAATGTTGGTACACACGGAACAACATTCGGTGGTAACCCAGTTTGCGCAGCTGCTGGTCTTGCTGTACTCGACATCATGGAAGAAGAAAACCTTCTTGAAAACTCAACAAAAATGGGTGCTTACCTCCAGGAACAGCTTAAAGAAATGCAGAAGAGACATGCAGTTATCGCTGACATCAGAGGTATCGGCCTCATGACAGCTGCTGAATTCTGCAAACCTGGCACATTTGAACCGGATGCTACATTTACAGGCAACCTTATCAAATACCTCAGAGAAGAAGAACATATGCTTACAACTGGCTGCGGCGTAAACCACAACGGTTTCAGATTCATCATGCCTCTTAACATTAAGAAAGAAGAAGTTGATCTCTGCCTCCAGAAGTTCGAAAACGCAATCATTGCTTGCGAAAAAATGTAAGTTGAAGGAATTGACATTAATTTCTTAAAATAATTAAATATTAATTAGAGCTCAGCCTGTGCGTATCAGTGTACAGGCTGATGCACTAATGGGGAAAAATCTGTAAAGGAGACGATTACCATGAGAAGTTTTGAATTCAAAATGCCTGCTAAGGTTAAATTCGGCGAAGGTATTGTAAAAGAAATCGGTGCTGTACTCAGAGGAATGGGTTACAAAAAAGCATTCGTTGCTACAGATAAAGGTATCGTTGCTGCAGGTATCTGCGGTATAATCGAAGAAGGCCTTAAGGCTGACAACTTTGATTATGTTGTATACGATGAAATGATTCCGGATCCAACAATCGAAATCGTTGACGAAGCTGCTGACATCTTAAGAAAGAGCGGCGCAGACGTTGTATTAGCAGTTGGCGGCGGAAGCCCGATCGACACAGCTAAAGCTATCTGCATGCTTCAGACAAACGAAGGTTCAGTTAGAGATTACCTCTTTGGCGGAACAAAGACAGTTACAAACCCGATCATGCCTTTAATCTGTATCCCGACAACAGCTGGCACAGGTTCAGAAATGACAGCTGCATCAGTTATTACAAACAATCAGGAAAAGACAAAGGTTTCAGTAACTCACGAATACCTCATTCCTAAATATGCTCTTATCGATCCGCTGGTTCAGATGGGATGTCCTCCATTCATTACAGCTACAACAGGTATGGATGCTTTAACACATGCTATCGAATCATACATTTCAAACAGAGCTAACCCGATCTCAGACGCTATGGGTATGCAGGCTATCAAGATGATCGGCAAAAACATCAGAAGAGCTACAGGCGCTGGCGCATTTGATATGGAAGCAAGAAGCCAGATGGCAGTTGCTGCTACAATCGCAGGCGTTGCATTCATGAACGGCGGTCTCGGTGTTGTTCACGGTATCGCTCAGACTCTCGGTGCATTCGTTCATATTCCGCACGGTGTTGCTAACTCACTGCTTCTCCCATACTGCATGGAAAGATCATGTGTTGGTAACCTTGAAAAATTCAAGGAAATCGCTATCGCACTCGGAAAGAACGTAGAAGGCATGGATTTAAGAGACGCTGCTTTCGCTGCAGTTGACGCTGTATTTGAAATGGCAGAAGACCTCAGAGTTCCAATGAGATTATCAGAACTTGATCCTGCTAAGAGACACTGCTCAGAAAAGGTTACAGAAGAAATCTTCGAAGCAGTTGCAGACGAAGTTATGAACTACAGACTGCTTGCTGATACTCCTGTTAAAATTACAAAAGCAGACGTTATCGAAATCCTCAACGCTGCATACTAATCTTAAAATAATATCGCAGGATATGAATTCGGGAACACCTTCGGGTGTTCCTTTTTTGGGTAAAAAAGGTAAAGCTGGCATAAATTAAAATTCCCGCTGAAAGTGATGTGAAAATGAAATAGAAAGCCCGCTGTAAATGTGACAAAGTTACATTTACAGCGGGCTTCAAAAATTATAATATATAGATAACAAACTGAATTAAAATAGCAGAATAATAAAATACAGCCGGCAGAAATATTCCCCGCAATCAGGGTGAAAAGCCGGAGAAGGGGCGAATGCCGGTATAATCAACAGAAGGAGGCGGTATGATGTTATTCAAAACAAGCGACGCTCATGAGGCTCTCAGAATGCAGGTAAGAGAATTTGCTGAAACTGAGATCAAGCCGATAGCTTTTCTTATGGATAAAGAAAATCTTTTCCCGGGAGAGCAGATGAAAAAATTCGGTGAAATGGGCCTTATGGGAATTCCTTATCCAAAGGAGTACGGAGGAGCAGGTCTGGATGTTATGAGCTATGCTATTGCGGTTGAAGAACTGGCAAGAGTAGACGGCGGAACAGGCGTAATACTTTCAGCACATGTTTCTCTGGGTACATGGCCGATTTTCGCATTCGGTACAGAAGAGCAGAAACAGAAGTATCTCATTCCATTGTGCAAAGGAGAAAAGATAGGCGCTTTCGGTCTTACAGAGCCTAATGCAGGCTCGGATGCCGGCGGAACAGAGACAACCGCGGTGCTCGAAGGCGATCACTACGTTCTCAACGGAGGCAAAATATTTATTACCAATGCTCCAAAAGCAGATACATACGTAGTTTTTGCTTCCACAAATCCGGATCTCGGAACAAAGGGGATATCCGCATTTATAGTTGAAAAGGGATGGGAAGGCTTCGGCTTCGGAGACCATTACGACAAGATGGGCATCAGATCTTCTTCAACAGCGGAACTCATCTTCAATGACGTGAAAGTGCCGAAAGAAAACCTGCTCGGAAAAGAAGGAGACGGCTTTAAAATTGCAATGGCAACTCTTGACGGAGGCAGAATAGGAATTGCAGCCCAGGCACTCGGTATTGCCCAGGGTGCTTATGAGCATGCTCTTGAATATTCAAAGGAACGTGTACAGTTCGGCAAACCTATCGCAGCCCAGCAGGCGGTTTCATTTAAAATTGCGGATATGGCAACAAAGCTCAGATGTGCAAGATTCCTTATTTACTCCGCAGCGGAACTGAAGGAGGCGCATGTTCCTTACGGTATGGAATCTGCTATGGCAAAGATGTATGCTTCTGATATAGCTCTTGAAGTAACAAACGACGCCCTTCAGATTTTCGGCGGTTCCGGATTCATGAAAGGAATGGAAGTGGAAAGAGCTTACAGAGATGCCAAGATAACAACCATATATGAAGGAACAAACGAGATTCAGAGAGTGGTAATAGCTTCCCATCTTATCGGAAAGCTGCCTAAGGAATCCGGTGCAGGCGCTCCGGGACCTAAAAAAGCTGTACCGGTTACAGGATACAGAAAGAAAAAGATATTCAAGGACGGAACTGCGGAGGAAAAGGTTAATGCACTCGTAGAAGCACTTGTGAACGACGGATATGATTTCACCGTGGGAATTCCTATCGATACACCTATTGTCGAAGCGGAAAGAGTAGTGTCCGCAGGAAAGGGCATCGGAGCAAAGGAAAATATGAAGCTTATCGAAGACCTTGCGGTTCAGGCAGGAGCAGCTATAGGTTCGTCAAGACCTGTTGCGGAAACTCTTAAATACGTTCCTCTGAACAGATACGTCGGCATGTCCGGTCAGAAATTCTCCGGCAATCTGTACATTGCCTGCGGCATCTCCGGCGCAGCCCAGCATCTCAAGGGAATAAAAGATGCTTCAACTATTGTGGCAATTAATATAAACGGAAACGCACCTATATTTAAAAACTGTGATTACGGTATCGTAGGAGACGTTATGGAGATACTGCCGCTTCTCACCGCTGCTCTTGACAACGGAGAAGCTAAAAAACCGGCTCCTCCTATGGTTAAGATGAAGAGACCTGAGCCGCCGAAGGCAGCTCCTGTGGGAGACCGCTATGTTTGCGGAGGCTGCGGCTACGAATACGACCCGGCAAAGGGAAATCCTGAAAATGACATCTATCCGGGAACACCGTTTGAAAGAGTTCCGGAAGAATGGGTATGTCCGGAATGCGGCGAAGGAAAAGATCAGTTTATCAAAGCATAAGATGCAGGGAGGTGTAATTAATGTACTGCGTAAGAAATGTAACGGAAGATTTATACTGGATCGGAGCAAACGACCACAGACTGGCGCTGTTTGAAAACATTCATCCGATTCCTCGCGGAGTTTCATACAACTCATATTTCCTTAAGGATGAGAGCTCTGTAGTATTTGACACAATAGACTGGTCATCCTGCCGTCAGTTTATAGAAAATATCGAATATCTTCTCGAAGGCAGACCTCTGGACTATCTGGTGATAAATCACATGGAACCGGACCATGGAGCTTCTCTCGAAGAGGTTCTCCTGAGATGGCCTGACGTAAAGGTAATATCTACGCGCAAGGCATTCCTGATAATGAGTCAGTTCGGGTTCAAAGTGAAAGAAGAAAACTGCATAGAAGTAAAAGAAGGGGATACCTTCAAATTCGGAAAGCACGAAGTGACATTTATCGCTGCACCTATGGTTCACTGGCCTGAAGCAATGGTTACTCTCGATCTTACAGACGGAGTTCTGTTTGCAGCAGACGCTTTCGGATCCTTCGGCGCACTGGACGGAAAGCTTTTCAACGACGAAGTGGACTTCGACAGAGACTGGCTCGATGACGCAAGAAGATATTATACAAACATTGTAGGTAAATACGGACCTCACGTACAGCTTCTTCTCGGAAAGGCTGCCGGAGTTCTTGACAAGATTAAATTCATCTGTCCGCTTCACGGACCGGTATGGAGAAATAATTTCGAATATCTTCTCGACAAATACCAGCACTGGAGCACATACGAACCGGAAGAAAAGGGCGTAATGATAGCATATGCATCCATGTATGGAAATACAGAGGCTGCCGCTCAGGCACTGGCTACGAAGCTGTGTGAAAAAGGTTTGACAAATGTTGCGGTATACGATGTATCAAACACTCAGGTATCATATCTGATTTCCGATGCATTCAAATACAGCCACATTGTTCTGGCTTCAGTCACATATAATCTTGGAATTTATCCGGTAATGCATAATTTCCTCACGGATATGAAGGCTCTTAACCTTCAGAAGAGAACCTTTGCTGTGGTTGAGAACGGTTCATGGGCTCCTAAATCCGGAGATCTTATGGAAAAATACATAACCGAACAGCTTAAAGACATGACTCTTATCGGCGGACGTCTGTCTGTGGCTTCATCCCTGCTTCCGGATAAAGCGGGAGAGCTTGACAAGCTTGCAGACGCAATTATTGAATCTGTAAACGGAGAAAAATAGAACAGAAAACAGTTAATCTAATGCACAGGATTCGGCGGTTTTGCGGGAAAATCAGTGAAACTCAGGCCTGATGGGCAAGGAATAGAACAAAGGCAGAAATAACCCGTTATAATAGAGCAATGAAAGGAAAAAGCGGCTTTATAACCGCTTTTTCTGCTGTTTTTTGCATATTTTCAGTATGTGAAGAGGGATTTGCCCGCGGTTATTGTGCCGCACCCTTTTTTAGCGTTAGTAGTTGACATTTTACCAAAAATAATATAAATTGGTTATATTATAAAACATATGCTGAACCACAAATTTGGCATTATGGCAGAGGCCGTAATTATAAATTAATTTTATAGGGAGGACACATGATGAAAAAAGTAGTTTACTACAACGTTGATGACACTCTTGATTTTGAAAATCAGCTCTTAAAAGAATGGGGCGTAGATGACATCGAATTAATCGAATTCAAAAATGGCGAAGACAGAGATAAACCTGAAGCTTTCTTAGAAGCAGTTAAAGATGCAGACGGTATCGTTGTTGAATTCTTTGACGTAAATGCTGACGTAATTGCAAAGATGGAAGACAAATGTAAGATCGTTGCTCTCCAGGCTATCGGATATTCAAACGTTGATATCGATGCTGCTACAGAAAAAGGCATGGCAGTTACAAACAGCCCTGGATTCTGCACACCTGAAGTTGCTGTACATACAGTAGGTCTTATGCTTGACGTTGCAAGAAAGATTTCACTCCTCAACAGAGCTACAGCTAAAGGCGAATGGAATCCACACCTTGGCGGACCAATGGTAAGAAGATTAGCTGGTCAGACAGTAGGTCTCGTATTCTTCGGATCAATTCCAAGATACATGATTCCTATCCTCAAAGCTATGGAAATGAAAGTTACATGCTGGGCTCCTACAAAATCAGCTGAATACCTTGCTGAATTCGGAGTAGAAAAAGTTGAAACATTAGAACAGTTATTAAAAGAATCTGATTTCGTTTCAATGCACTGCCCACTCGTAATGAAAGAAACACCGGGCAGACCTTCAACATATCACCTCATGGGCGAAGAACAGTTCAAGATGATGAAAGACACAGCTTACTTCATCAACACAGCAAGAGGTCAGGTTGTTGACGAACCTGCTCTCGTAAAAGCTCTTAAAGAAGGATGGATCAGAGGCGCTGGTATCGACGTTATCGAAGACGAAGCTACAGAAAAATCTGAACTCTTCGGCTTAGAAAATGCTGTAGTTACTCCGCATGCTGCATTCGTATCAGTAGAAGCTTTCGAAGATGCAAGAATCATTGCACTCAGACAGCTCGTAGAATTACTCCACGACAAGAAAGTTCCTGAAAATCTCGTAAACAAAGCAGTTGCAGACAAACTTTTTTAAGTCTCGCTAGTTATAACCTATAACTATAAATATTATTTAGAGAAAAGGAGAACAAAGATGAAACAGACAGCTATTTTTAATGAAAAAACTTTAGGTTCAGTACATGGCCCATACGTACAGGGAACAAAATATCGTGACTTATTCTTCACAACACAGATTGCTACATATCCTGATGGAACAAAACCAGAAACAGATGATATGGCTCCAAACGATTACTATGAACAGACAAAGAGATGTCTTGAAAACGCTGCATTAGCTGCTGCAGAAGTTGGTTCAACACTCGAAGATTGTCTCACATGCAGAATCTTCATCTTAGACTACAATATGTACAGCGAAGTAAACAGAGCTTACAAAGAAATCATGCCAAACGCTCCATTCCCAACAAGAGCTTGCATCCAGGTTTCAAGAATGCTCCCGAACGTACTCGTTGAAATGGAATTCATCTTCAAATGCGAAGAATAATTTAGTTCATAGCTGAAACTTAAACGAAACTATAAAAACGCGGCTGGATTCTTCGAATCCGGCCGCATTTTGTATTGACACGATAATTTAATTGTGATATTATTACAAGGCGGCTTCAGATGAAAAATCATGAAGTCTATTAAATTTGTGCAAATACTTAATTCGGGAGGATAAATAAATGCGCGTTAAAGTAACACTTGCATGTACAGAATGCAAACAGAGAAACTATAATACAATGAAAAACAAGAAAAACGATCCGGACAGACTTGAAATGCAGAAATACTGCAAATTCTGCAAAAAACATACTCTCCACAGAGAAACAAAATAGTATTCCTGATAAGGTTTTTTAGAATAGAGGTTTATAATGGCAACAGAAAAGAAAAAAGGCGGCCTGAAAGAGTATTTGAAAGGCGTCAAAACTGAAATTAAAAAGGTTGTATGGCCAACAAAAAAAGAATTGGGTTCTTATACTTGTATGGTCTTAATTGCTTGTGCCTTATTCGCAGTAGGTTTTTGGCTTCTGGATTCGATATTTGCAGCAGGATTGAATGTTCTGTTCGGCGCATAGATGTTATATGCAGCGGTGGGCATAGAATAACAAACTGAAGGAGCAGTGAAATGGGTGAATTAGATAATATCCAGACCGAGGAGTTTAGAGACAACTCGGCGTATTGGTATGTTGTTCATACCTACTCGGGACATGAAAACAAAGTAAAAGCGAATATTGAAAAAATCGTTGAAAACCGTAATATGCAGGACCTGGTTCTGGATATAGTCGTTCCCACAGAGGAAACGGTTGAGGTAAAAAACGGTCAAAGAAAAGTAAAAACACGAAAAATCTTCCCGGGATATGTTATTGTTAAAATGGTGATGACAGACGAATCCTGGTATCTTGTGAGAAATACACAGGGGGTTACGGGATTTGTTGGTCACGGATCAAAGCCCATCCCTCTTACAGAAGAAGAAGTAAGAAAGATGGGAATAGAAACAGTCAGAGTTGAAATCGACGTTGAACCGGGCGATATGGTTCGGGTAATCAGCGGACCTTTTGACAGCTTCATCGGAACTGTTGACGAGGTAAACGAGGAAAAACAGACTATCAAGGCCAGAATCTCCATGTTCGGAAGGGAAACGCCTGTTGAACTGGAATTCATTCAGGTCGAAAAGCTTTCGTAAACAAGCGGCAGGAGACAGACATTCAGAGGTTGACCCGCACAGCGAGGTCTCAGGCGCTATGTTATATATTATTTCTTGGGGAAGGAGGAAATATTATGGCAAAGAAAGTAGATGGATACATCAAACTGCAAATCCCTGCAGGTAATGCAAATCCGGCTCCACCGGTTGGACCTGCTCTTGGTCAGAAGGGTGTAAACATTATGGACTTCTGTAAACAGTTCAATGCTAAAACTCAGGACCAGCAAGGAATGATCATACCTGTAGTTATTACAGTGTACGCAGACAGATCATTTACATTTATTACGAAGACTCCGCCTGCACCTGTACTTTTAAAGAAAGCAGCAGGAATCCAGAAGGGCTCCGGTGAACCTAACAAAAATAAGGTCGCTACAGTTACAATGGATCAGGTAAGAGAAATCGCACAGCTTAAGATGGTTGACCTTAATGCAGCAAACCTTGACTCTGCAGCTGATATGATTAAAGGTACAGCAAGAAGCATGGGTATTGTAGTAACAGGTGAATAATCGTAGGTTTAATTAAGTGGGAGGGAAACCGTTCGTACCACAAAGGAGGATAATATGCCTAAAAGAGGTAAAGCTTACAAAGAATCTGCAAAATTAATTGACAGAAGCAAATTATACGAATTAGACGAAGCTATTGATGCTGCTCTCCAGACATCAAAAGCTAAATTCGATGAAACAGTGGAAATCCACATCAAGCTGGGCGTTGACGGAAGACATGCTGACCAGCAGGTTAGAGGCGCTATCGTACTTCCGCACGGCACAGGAAAAACAAAGAAAGTTCTCGTATTTGCAAAAGGCGAAAAAGAAAAAGAAGCTCAGGCAGCAGGTGCGGAATTTGTCGGAGCTGAAGAGCTTGCTGACAAAATCAAAAATGAAAACTGGTTTGATTTTGACGTAGTAGTTGCAACACCTGATATGATGGGTACAGTTGGTAAACTCGGTAAGATTTTAGGTCCTAAAGGCCTTATGCCTAACCCGAAATCCGGTACAGTAACATTTGACCTTGAAAAAGCTATCAAGGAAATCAAAGCAGGTAAAGTTGAGTACAGACTCGACAAAACAAATATCATTCACTGCCCGTTAGGAAAGGTTTCCTTCGGAAGAGAAAAGCTGGAAGAAAACTTCAAGGCTCTTATCGAAGCAATCATCAAAGCTAAACCGGCTGCTGCAAAAGGTCAGTATCTGAGAAGCGTTACAATTGCTACAACAATGGGCCCGGGAGTAAAAATCAATCCTCTCAAGCTTTCAAATTAATTGCGGCGAATGACCCGAAAATGAATAAAAACCGTAGACAGCAGGGACTAGCGTTTAAATAACCTGCCGAGGTATTGTGATAAATACTTAATCAATTATGCCTTTTCCTGTCTGCGGTGGGAAAGGCATATGTTGTTTTTGCAGCATATAGACTTTTAATGAAATGACAAAAAAATCTTTAAAGAAGGAGGTGTTTTGATGTCAGCATTCATTAAAGAAAAAGAACAGATAGTAAATGAAATCAGAGAAAAATTAGACAGAGCTTCATCTGCTGTAGTAGTTGATTACAGAGGAATCACTGTTGCAGAAGCGGATATTCTCAGAAAAAGAATGAGAGAGGCTAATGTTGAATATAAGATTTACAAGAACACAATGGTAAGAAGAGCTATCGTCGGCACACCGTTTGAAGGTCTTGAAGACGCACTCAAAGGCCCATCCGGAATAGCTTTCGGTTATGAAGATGCTACAGCTCCTGCCAAGATTCTTGACAAGTCTATCAAAGAATTCAAGAAGATGGAATTAAAAGGCGGAGTTATCGACGGAGTATACTACGATACAGCCGGAGTTGCAGCTATCGCTCAGATCCCATCCAGAGACGAACTTCTCGCTAAATTACTCGGAAGCTTCAACGCTCCTATCTCAAGCTTTGCCAGAGTTATTCAGGCAATTGCGGACAAAGACGGAGAAGCTGCTGCTGAATAATTTACCAACGCTATGCGTTTAAATAAAAGAAAAATTTGTAGGAGGAAATAATAATGAATAAAGAACAGATCATTGAAGCTATAAAAAATATGACAGTTTTAGAGCTTAACGAACTCGTTAAAGCTTGCGAAGAAGAATTTGGTGTATCAGCTGCTGCTGCAGTTGCTGTTGTTGCAGGCGGAGACGCTGCAGGCGCTGCTGCTGAAGAAAAGACAGAATTTGATGTAATCTTAGCTGCTGCTGGTTCAGAAAAGATTAAGTGCATCAAGGTTGTAAGAGAAATCACAGGTCTTGGTCTTAAAGAAGCTAAGGAATTAGTTGACAACGCTCCTAAAGCTCTCAAAGAAGGCGCATCAAAGGCTGAAGCTGATGAAATCAAAGCTAAACTCGAAGAAGTTGGCGCAACAGTTGAACTTAAATAATTATTCTAAATTATTTACGCTCATGAACCGCAGGAAATATATCCTGCGGTTTATTTTATATTTTTGAGACAATTTTCGGAAAATTAACAAAAAAACACTATTTTATTGCTTGACTGCTTGAGCTTGTTATGATACGATACTAAATTGCTACAGAATGTTCAAATTGATTTATGTATAAAAACAATTAATTATGTAAACATTCAAAACATGGAACAGCTAAAATTACGACTTATTTTTATTATTGATAAGTGCTTTTCACAACATTACTTTGCGAAAAAGGAGTGAAGAAAATGCCCCATCCAGTTAAAACCGGAAAAAAGACAAGAATGAGCTTCTCAAAAATCAACGAGGTGGCTCCTATCCCAAGCCTCATACAGATCCAGGTGGATTCGTATGACTGGTTTATCCAGGAAGGGTTAAAGGAAGTTTTTGAGGACATTTCCCCTATTAAAGACTATGCGGGAAATCTGGTTCTTGAATTCATCGATTATTCCCTGAAGGATTCTCCAAAATACGATATTGAGGAATGCAAGGAAAGAGATGCTACCTATGCGGCACCGTTAAAGGTAGGCGTACGCCTTGTAAATAAGGAGACCGGAGAGGTAAAAGAGCAGGAAGTGTTTATGGGAGACTTCCCTCTTATGACAGAAAACGGAACATTTATTTACAACGGTGCGGAAAGAGTAATAGTAACTCAGCTTGTGAGATCACCGGGACCTTATTATGATGTAACAATTGATAAATCCGGTAAAAAGCTATATGCAACCACTATTATCCCTAACAGAGGGGCATGGCTCGAATATGAAACAGACTCCAATGAAATAATCTCTGTAAGAGTTGACAGAACCAGAAAGCTTCCTGCAACAATGCTTCTCAGAGCACTGGGCTTCGGAACGGATCAGGAAATCATCGAGCTTTTAGGTGAAGATGAAAGACTGTACAAGACATTGAGCAAGGATTCTGTAAGCACAGTTGAAGACGGACTTAAGGAAATTTATAAAAAACTCAGACCGGGTGAGCCTCCTACAGTAGACAGCGCCCAGTCATTGATCGACTCCCTGTTCTTTGACCCTAAGAGATATGACCTTGCAAAGGTCGGCAGATACAAGTACAACAAGAAACTCGGTTTATCCGGAAGAATTGCGGGACATTACGCTGCGAGAGCTGTTATTGACCCTGAAACCGGAGAGGTTCTGGCTGACGCAGGAGAAAAGATTTCCAGAGATATGGCTGTTGAAATCGAAGACGCAGGCGTAAAGTTCGTATACATTGCAGATGAGGATCAGAAAGAACATAAGGTAATAGGAAATAATTTCGTTACTTTAGCTAAACACGTTGATTTTGATGTTTCCGATATAAAGATAGCGCAGAAGGTTTATTACCCTGTGCTCAGAGAAATACTCGATACTTATGAAGATGAAGACGAAATCAGAGATGCAATCGTATCCAACAAAAACAGACTCGTGCCTAAACATATCCTTATTGACGATATTGTGGCTTCAATGAGTTATCTTCTGGGTCTGCCGTACGGAATAGGAACGACAGATGATATTGACCATCTCGGAAACAGACGTCTCAGAACAGTAGGTGAACTGCTCCAGAATCAGTTCAGAATCGGCCTTGCAAGAATGGAAAGAGTCGTTAGAGAGAGAATGACCATTCAGGATATGGAGGTTACAACCCCTCAGGCTCTTATTAATATAAGACCTGTAACTGCTGCAATCAAAGAATTCTTTGGCAGCAGCCAGCTGTCACAGTTTATGGACCAGACAAATCCTCTGGCAGAACTCACTCACAAGAGAAGACTTTCCGCACTGGGACCGGGCGGTCTTTCAAGAGAGAGAGCGGGCTTCGAAGTCAGAGATGTCCATCATTCCCATTACGGAAGAATGTGTCCGATAGAAACCCCTGAAGGACCGAATATCGGCCTTATCGGTTCTCTTACAACCTACGGAAGAGTAAACGAGTACGGATTCATAGAAACACCGTACAGACTGGTTGACAAGGAAACAGGATGCGTAACAAAGACAATACATTACCTTACTGCGGATGAGGAGGAAACTCTCGTTATAGCTCAGGCAAACGAACCTCTTGACGAAGAAGGAAGATTTATCAACGAAAGAGTTGCTGCGCGGGGAGCCGGAGGAGAAATCGACATGGTAAAGAGAGACGTTCCTGATTATATGGACGTATCTCCTAAGCAGGTTGTATCCGTGGCTACAGCAATGATTCCGTTCCTGGAAAACGACGACGCAAACAGAGCGCTCATGGGATCCAACATGCAGAGACAGGCAGTTCCTCTTCTGATGACGGATGCTCCTATTGTAGGTACCGGAATGGAATACCTTGCAGCAAGAGACTCCGGTGTTGTTATCCTTGCCAAGCATGCAGGAACAGTTGAATATGTTGACGCAGACAGTATCGTAATATTAAGAGATGACGGAGAGGGCAAAGACAGATATAAGCTTCTGAAATTCAAGAGATCAAATCAGGGTACCTGTATAAATCAGAGACCGATTGTAAGCAAGGGAGAACACGTTGAAGAACGTGAACCAATAGCCGACGGTCCGTCAACAGACCATGGCGAAGTGGCTCTCGGAAGAAACCTTCTCGTAGGATTCATGACATGGGAAGGCTACAACTACGAAGACGCCATCCTGTTAAATGAAAGACTGGTTATGGATGATATACTCACCTCACTCCATATTGAAGAGTATGAAGCTGAGGCCAGAGACACCAAACTCGGTCCTGAAGAAATAACAAGAGATATACCTAACGTAGGTGAAGAGGCTCTCAAAGACCTTGATGAAGAAGGTATCATCAGAGTCGGCGCCGAAGTAGGTTCATCAGATATACTTGTCGGAAAGGTAACACCTAAGGGTGAAACCGAGCTTACTGCGGAGGAAAGACTCCTCAGAGCTATTTTCGGCGAAAAAGCGAGAGAAGTAAGAGATACGTCTCTCAGAGTGCCTCACGGCGAGGCAGGCATAATTGTGGATGTCAAGACATTCTCAAGAGAGAACAACGACGAGCTTCCGCCGGGAGTAAACAAACTGGTAAGATGCTACATCGCAACAAAGAGAAAGATAAATGTCGGCGATAAGATGGCCGGCAGACACGGAAACAAAGGTGTTATATCCAGAGTTCTTCCTGAAGAGGATATGCCGTTCATCGATGACGGTACACCGCTGCAGGTTGTGCTCAATCCTCTGGGCGTGCCTTCCCGAATGAATATCGGTCAGGTTCTGGAGGTTCACCTGGGTCTTGCTGCCAAGAAGAAAGGCTGGTATATCGCTACTCCGGTATTCGACGGAGCAAGGGAATCCGATATCATAGAGCTTCTTAAAGACTGCGGATATTCGGAAACCGGAAAGCTTACCCTCAGGGATGGAAGAACAGGAGAACCGTTTGATCATCCGGTAACAGTAGGATACATGTATATGCTGAAACTGCATCATCTGGTTGATGACAAGATTCACGCAAGAAGCACAGGCCCGTACTCGCTGGTTACACAGCAGCCTCTGGGAGGAAAAGCCCAGTTCGGCGGACAGCGTTTCGGAGAAATGGAAGTATGGGCATTGGAAGCATACGGAGCCGCATATACACTTCAGGAAATACTGACCGTAAAATCTGACGATATTGTCGGAAGAGTAAAGACCTACGAAGCTATTGTCAAAGGCGAAAATATTCCTGAACCGGGAATTCCTGAATCTTTCAAGGTTCTTATAAAGGAAATGCAGAGCCTGGCACTGGATATTAAAGTTCTTTCAGATAAAAATGAAGAAATTGAAATCAGAGAATCTATCGATGACGAGCTTGAAACAAACAAAGTTACTGAAATCGAAAAACTGGCAGATGCAAACGCAGTTTATAACGAAGAAGAAGGCGGATATCTGGAAACAGACGAAAACGGAGATCCGATAGAATACGATGACTATGAAGACGATGACGAGGACGACGAAATCAGTGACGAAGAGTTCGAAAAGGGCGGCGGCCTTGACGAACTGGATTATATAGACGAAGAAGAATTCTTTGACGATGAAGAAGAAAGCGTAGATTTTGAGTAAAGTGAATTAAAGAAGGGAGAGTGACCCCTTGCAGGAACTTAATAATTTTGAATCATTACAAATTAGCTTGGCTTCAAGTGAAAAGATTTTAAGCTGGTCAAAAGGTGAAGTAAAGAAACCCGAAACTATAAACTACAGAACCCTTAAGCCTGAAAAGGACGGCCTGTTCTGTGAAAGAATTTTCGGACCTATGAAGGACTGGGAATGCCACTGCGGAAAATACAAGAGAATCCGATATAAGGGCATAGTCTGCGACCGATGCGGAGTTGAAGTTACAAAATCAAAAGTAAGAAGAGAGAGAATGGGCCACATCGAGCTGGCAGCACCGGTTTCTCATATTTGGTACTTTAAGGGAATACCGAGCAGAATGGGTCTCGTGCTGGACATTTCCGCAAGAAACCTCGAAAAGGTATTGTACTTTGCATCATATATTGTAACTGATCCGGGAGACAAAGACGTTACAGGTCTTGTCCACAAGCAGCTTCTCACGGAAACAGAATACCGTGAAGCAAGGGAAAAATTCGGAAAAGGATTTAAGGCATCGATGGGAGCGGAGGCTATCAAAGAACTCCTTTCCCAGATAGACCTTGAAGAGCTTTCCAAAGACCTGAGAACAAAGCTCAAGGAAAGTTCCGGACAGAAGAAGATAAGAATAGTAAGAAGACTGGAAGTAATCGAAGCACTGAGACAGTCCAACAACAAGCCTCAGTGGATGATACTCGATGTTATTCCGGTTATTCCACCGGACCTGAGACCTATGGTGCAGCTGGACGGCGGAAGATTTGCCACATCAGACCTTAACGATTTATACAGAAGAGTAATAAACAGAAACAACAGACTTAAGAGACTGCTGGATCTGGGAGCACCGGACATTATCGTTAGAAACGAGAAAAGAATGCTTCAGGAAGCTGTAGACGCTTTGATCGACAACGGAAGAAGAGGAAGACCTGTAACCGGACCGGGAAGCAGACCTCTCAAATCTCTTTCCGATATGCTCAAGGGCAAGCAGGGAAGATTCCGACAGAATCTTCTCGGAAAGCGTGTTGACTATTCGGGACGTTCCGTAATCGTTGTAGGGCCGGAGCTTAAGTTCTATCAGTGCGGACTGCCTAAGAAAATGGCTCTGGAACTGTTCAAGCCTTTCATTATGAAGAAGCTGGTTCAAAACCAGACAGCACACAATATTAAAAGCGCAAAGAGAATGGTGGAGAGAGTAAGACCTGAGGTATGGGACGTTCTTGACGAGGTTATCAAAGAACATCCTGTGCTGCTCAACCGTGCACCGACACTCCACAGACTGGGTATTCAGGCTTTCGAACCGGTACTGGTGGAAGGCAAGGCCATAAAGCTTCATCCGCTCGTATGTACGGCATATAACGCTGACTTCGACGGAGACCAGATGGCTGTTCACGTACCTCTTTCGGTAGAGGCGCAGGCAGAGGCAAGATTCCTTATGCTTTCCGTAAATAATATCCTTGCTCCAAAGGACGGTTCACCGATAACAACACCGACACAGGATATGATTCTGGGAAGTTATTACCTGACATATGACCCGAAAGAGGACAAAACTCTTAAAGAAGACCCGAGTGAACCGGGAGACGGAAAGATTTTCTCCGACTTTGACGAAATGCTTATGGCTTACAGCAACAAATCCGTAAGTCTCCACGCAAGGGTAAAGGTAAGATGCTATCTGGACGAAAACGATGAAAAGGGAAGACTTGTTGAATCAACAGTCGGAAGATTTATCTTCAACGAAAATATTCCTCAGGATTTGGGATATGTGGACAGAAACAAAGACAAATATTCTCTGGAAATCGATTTCCTCTGCGACAAGAAAAAGCTGGGACAGATTATCGGGAAATGCTATTCAGTTCACGGAAATACAAAAACAGCAATCATGCTGGATACAATAAAGAGCATGGGATATCATTATTCAACAATCGGAGCTATTACCATAAGTATCTCCGACATGGAAATCCCGGAAGCAAAGGCTGAGATTATCAGAAAAGCAGATAAGAAGATTGAAGACTTCGAAAAAGCATACAGAAGAGGTCTCATGTCTGAAAGTGAAAGATACGAAAGCGTTATCAATGTTTGGCAGAAGACAACAGATGAAGTTGCAGACGCACTTATGGACAGCCTCGGAGGAACAAACAACCTGTACATCATGGCTCACTCCGGAGCCCGAGGAAGCAAGAACCAGATCAGACAAATCGGCGGAATGAGAGGACTGATGGCAAACGCTTCAGGTAAAACTGTCGAAATCCCTATCAAGTCAAACTTCCGTGAAGGCTTATCAGTACTGGAATACTTCGTATCCACCAATGGTGCGAGAAAAGGTCTTGCGGATACGGCTCTCAGAACAGCCGACTCGGGTTATCTTACAAGAAGACTGGTTGACGTCAGCCACAATGTCATCGTAAGAGAAGAGGACTGCGGTACAAGAGAAGGTATCGAAGTAAGAGCCTTCAAGGACGGCAAGGAAATTATCGAACAGCTCAAGAGCAGAATCACAGGCAGAACAGCCTGCGAAGATATTTTCCATCCTTCGACAGGAGAGCTTATCGTTGCCGCAAATGAAGAGATAAATGAAAAACAGGCGGAAATTATAGAGAATTCCGGTATCGAAATGGTAAGAATCAGATCGGTGCTTACCTGCGATGCTAAACAGGGTATCTGTGCAAAATGCTACGGAAGAAACCTGGCAACCGGCGGAAGAGTAAACATAGGCGAGGCAGTAGGTATTACAGCAGCTCAGTCTATCGGTGAACCGGGTACACAGCTGACAATGCGTACATTCCATACAGGCGGCGTAGCCGGAAGTGATATCACTCACGGTCTCCCGAGAGTAGAGGAACTTTTCGAAGCCAGAAAGCCTAAGGGACTCGCTGTAATATCAGAAATAGCAGGAACAGTTTACTTCCACGGAACAAAGAAAAACAACGAAGTAATAGTAAGAGGCGATGACGGAACGGAAGCTAAATACAGCATACCGTACAGTGCAAGAATAAAAGTCAAGGACGGAGATTATATTGAAGCCGGCGACGAAATCACTCAGGGTTCCGTAAATCCTCACGATGTACTCAGAATAAAGGGAATCGAAGGTGTATTCCAGTATCTCGTAAAAGAAGTACAGAGAGTATACAAACAGCAGGGTGTAGATATCAACGATAAGCACGTTGAGGTAATAGCAAGCCAGATGCTTTCGAAATTCAGAGTAGAAGATGCCGGAGACACATCGCTGCTTCCGGGCGGACTTTACAGCAGATTCGAATTCGAAGAGGCAAATGAAGCTGCGATAGCGGAAGGCGGAGAACCTGCAAAGGCTAAGAGAACACTTCTGGGTATAACAAAAGCATCTCTTGCGACAAACTCATTCCTTTCAGCCGCATCTTTCCAGGAAACCACAAGAGTCCTTACCGATGCCGCAATAAAAGGAAAGACAGATCACCTTCAGGGTCTCAAGGAAAATGTTATCATAGGAAAGCTCATACCTGCGGGAACAGGAATGAAGAAGTACAAGAATATAGCTCTTGACTACGGCGAAACTGAGGAGGACGATTTCTTCGACGATGACGATTTTGACGATGAATTTACTCCGGATGAACAAAATATTCCTGAAACTGACGATGATCTCTACGAATCGGTTGAATTTTAGCGGAAATTCAATTAAAAACAAACAACTGTTGACAGTTGTTTGACTAAATGGTATACTACGGGAGTGTCTTTACGGGCACTCCTATAACCACGTTTAAAACATTTATGTTTTAATATATTTTGATTTACTGCGGCATCTGCGGTAGATTTCCCGTAACGGGGGAAGAAATAAATCGAGGAGGTGAAACCAAAGAATGCCTACAATTAATCAGTTAGTAAGACATGGAAGACAGCAGGTTGTAACAAAGTCAACAGCTCCGGCACTTCTTAAAGGATTCAACACATTAAGAAGAAAGCCTACTGATGCAAATTCTCCACAGAAGAGAGGAGTATGCACAGCCGTAAAAACAGTTACTCCTAAGAAACCTAACTCTGCGTTAAGAAAAGTTGCCAGAGTACGTCTTACAAATGGTATCGAAGTTACTGCTTATATTCCTGGCGTTGGTCACAATCTGCAGGAACACAGTGTTGTTCTTATCAGAGGCGGCAGAGTTAAGGACTTACCGGGTGTCAGATACCATATCGTAAGAGGAACACTTGATACAGCAGGCGTAGCCAACAGAAAACAGGCTCGTTCCAAGTACGGTGCTAAAAGAGGTAAGAAAAAATAATCACGGTGTAAATTAGCGCCCTTTATTCCGATTTTCGGATAAAAGGTTTGATATATATATAAATTTTTGATATATCAGCGCGCGCGGGCTCTCTGTGAAGGAGGAGTCCCGAGTACCGAAAGCGAGACTGCATGACAGATTGAATTTGCCGGTCATGCAGAGTAATCCTGAATAAGGGTGAAGTAGTTGTGCAATTCAGAAACAGTTAATATTTAGAAAGAGAAATTGCGCAGACAATAGGATAGAATATCCGTATTGTCAGGCAAGGAGGGAAGAGACGTGCCAAGAAAAGGAAGAGTTCCAAAGAGAGAGGTTCTGCCTGATCCTGTATATGGAAATGTTGTTGTAGCTAAACTCATCAACAACATTATGCTTGACGGAAAAAAAGGTGTGGCACAGCGTATCGTATACGATGCTTTCGCAATGATTGAAAAGCAGACAGGAAACGATCCTGTAGAAGTATTCGAAAAAGCTATGAACAATATCATGCCTGTATTAGAAGTTAGAGCAAGACGTGTAGGCGGTGCAAACTATCAGGTTCCGGTAGAAGTAAGAGCTGACAGACGTCAGACATTAGGCCTCAGATGGCTCACAAAGTATACAAGAGCCAGAAGTGAGAAATATATGTATGAGAGACTTGCTAAGGAAATTATGGATGCAGCAAACGAAACAGGCGCATCTGTAAAGAAAAAGGAAGATACTCATAAAATGGCAGAAGCTAATAAAGCATTTGCTCATTACAGATGGTAATTTCACTGATGTAAAAAAAGTCGCAGAAAGGAGGAATTAGTATGACTCGACAATTTCCGCTGGAAAGAACCAGAAATATCGGTATTATGGCGCATATTGATGCGGGTAAGACTACTACAACCGAGAGAATACTCTTTTATACCGGGAGAACACACAGAATAGGTGAAGTACATGAAGGCGCTGCCACAATGGACTGGATGGAACAGGAACAGGAGAGAGGCATAACTATCACCTCTGCTGCTACTACAGCTCAGTGGAGGGATACAAGAATTAATATCATCGACACCCCGGGTCACGTTGACTTTACCGTGGAAGTTGAGAGATCTTTAAGAGTTCTCGACGGAGCGGTAGCGGTTTTCTGTGCAAAAGGCGGTGTTGAACCTCAATCTGAAACTGTATGGAGACAGGCTGAGAAGTACGGTGTGCCGAGAATGGCATTCGTCAACAAGATGGATATCATGGGCGCAGATTTTCTTCATGTAGTAGAAATGATGAAGGACCGTCTCAAAGCCAATGCAGTTCCTATTCAGCTTCCGATAGGTAAGGAAAGTGATTTCTCAGGAATCGTGGACCTTATCAAAATGAAGGCTTATATTTATAAAGACGATTTAGGAAAAGACATCGATGTTGTTGATATTCCCGAGGATATGACAGACATGGCAAAACAGTACAGGTTCGAGCTTATCGAGGCTGTAGCTGAAAGCGATGAAGAGCTTATGATGAAATATCTGGAGGGAGAAGAACTTACGGAGGCAGAAATCAAGGCTGCTATCCGAAAAACCACTATTGCAGGCGAAATGGTTCCTGTATGCTGTGGTTCATCCTACAGAAACAAAGGTGTTCAGCTGCTGCTGGATGCGATAGTTGATTTTATGCCTTCCCCGTTAGACGTACAGGCTATAAGGGGATTTGTGCCTAATTCAGATGCGGAAGAAGCAAGACCTGCAGATGACAACGGTCCTTTTGCAGCCCTCGCATTTAAAGTAATGGCGGACCCGTTTGTAGGAAAACTGGTATTCTTCAGAGTTTATTCCGGAACTCTCGAATCGGGATCATATGTATATAATTCCGTTAAGGGAAGAAAGGAAAGAATAGGAAGAATACTTCAGATGCATGCTAACAGAAGAGAAGAGATTGAAAAGGTTTACTCCGGAGACATTGCTGCTGCGGTAGGTCTTAAGGACACCACAACAGGTGATACTCTCTGCGATGAAAAGCATGAGATCGTTCTCGAATCAATGGAATTCCCTGATCCTGTTATCGATATAGCTATCGAGCCTAAAACCAAGGCAGGACAGGAGAAAATGGGTATTGCACTGGCTAAGCTTGCAGAAGAAGACCCTACTTTCAGAACTCATACTGATGAGGAAACCGGTCAGACAATCATTTCCGGCATGGGAGAGCTCCATTTGGAAATCATTGTTGACAGACTGCTCAGAGAGTTTAAAGTTGAGGCAAATATCGGTAAGCCGAGAGTTTCTTATAAAGAGACAATAACGGCGCCTGCCGATGTTGATTATAAATATGCAAAACAGTCCGGAGGCAGAGGTCAGTACGGTCATGTTAAGATCAGAATCTCTCCGAACGAACCGGGCAAGGGTTATGAATTTGTCAACTCCATTGTGGGGGGGGCTGTTCCTAAGGAATACATTCCTAAGGTTGACGAGGGTATCAGAGAAGCCATGATGAACGGGCCTCTCGGCGGATACCAGGTTATGGATGTTAAGGTTGAGTTATATGACGGCTCATATCATGAAGTAGACTCTTCGGAAATGGCATTTAAGATTGCCGGCTCCATGGCGTTCCGTGAAGCTGCCAAGAAGGCTAAACCGGTTATGCTTGAACCAATATTCAAGATAGAGGTTACAGTGCCGGATGAGTATATGGGCGATGTTATAGGAGATATTAACTCAAGACGAGGCAAAATCGAAGGTTTCGATGCTGCTTCCGGAGCTCAGGTTGTAAGAGGCTATGTGCCTTTGGCTGAAATGTTTGGATATGCTACAGACCTCAGATCCAAGACACAGGGAAGAGGCGTGTACAGCATGCAGTTCCATCATTTCGACAAGCTTCCTGAAAACATCAGAGAAAAACTCGAGAAATAAATTGTGTAATAAAGCATATTGTTTATGAAAGGATGAACAAAGATGGCAAAAGCAAAATTTGAAAGAACAAAACCGC
>JAUNCY010000066.1 GCA_030526325.1 Bacillota bacterium | reverse complement strand
AGCAAAATGAGGAAAATGGGATAAGGTCTTTATCCCGGAGGAACAAAAATTGAGAAACGGGATAAGGCCCCTTATCCCGCTGGGCGAAAAAGCGGTCTTTTGAGATAAGCTTGAGAATTTCCGATTTGTTGACTAAACAGCGCAGGATTTCAAATATTAGAAGGGTTGAAATCTGCGTTTATATTAAGAAGCAGGCGCAGATATCCTTTATACCGGACATATAAGCTCTGTGAAAATTGAATTGACATTTTTATTCTATAAATTTAGAATAAAATAAAAAAACGGGGGTGAATTATGAGCGAGCATAAGCTGCCAGAATCCGAAATAAAGGTTATGGATTTTATATGGTCAGAGAAGGAGACTTCCGCCAAAAATACTGCGGCATATATGGCGGAAAAATACGGATGGAAGAAGAATACGACTTATACGGTACTGAAAAATCTGAATGAAAAGGGGATTATTGAAAGACGGGATCCCGGTTTTAAGGTGTTTCCTCTTGTGGAGAGAGAGGAAGTGGGGCGCGAGGAGGCAAAAAGCCTGCTTGAGAAGTTTTATAACGGCTCTGTCGCCGGGCTGTTCTCGGCCTTTTTAAACGATAATGTTATTTCAGAAAATGAAATGAAGGAACTTAAGGAGCTTCTTGACCGGGAGTAGATGTTATGAATGATGTTTTTAATGCTGTCTTTTATTCTGTCTTAGGATTGAGCATTTCGGCTTCGATGATGGCAGGCGTTGTTTTTGTATTAAGAGCAGTTCTGAAGAAAAAGCACGGTGTAAGCAGAGCTGCCTTTGTTTTTTTGTGGCTGTTTGTTTTTGTCAGGGCCTGCCTTCCTTTCGGGTTTGAAACGGATTTGGGATGGGCGGAGAGCCCCCTGCCCGAGCAGTCAATATACGGCGCAGTGTACAGTCAGGTCTTTGACGGGCATGCGGCAGCCCCGGCTCCGGAAACCGGAGCGGGGGCCCGGGACTTCCGGACAGAGGAGACCCCGGAACCTGAAACAGGGGGAAGCCCCGCCTCCGCCCCCGGAGAAGCCGCTGCTTCATACGTGGACTTAATGAATCTTATCCCCGGGCTCTGGGCAGCGGGAGCAGCGTTCTTTATAATATTTTTCGCGGCAGCATATATAAAGAAAATTCTGCAGATAAGAAAGCTGCCGCACTTTGCCCCGGATTCTGAGATGATTCAAATATTTGAGAGACTGAAAGCAGAAACCGGAGCAAAAAAAGCCGAACTGAGAAGAGGCAGCGACCCGGGAGGAGCCGTGTACGGGATGTTCAGACCGGTCGCCGCAATCGGAGAAGAAAACACGGACATAGCAGAAATGATTATTCTCCACGAGTTGGTCCACATAAAAAGAAAAGACAACCTGAAAAAAGCCTTTGCACACCTGGCTCTGGCAGTTCACTGGTTCAACCCGGTTATGTGGACTGCAGTGAGATTCATGTGCCGGGATATAGAAATGGCATGCGATGAAAAAGCCGTGAGAGTTCTGGGGGCTGAAGGAAGAAAGCAGTATGCAGGAATAATATTAAGATGTGCCAGGGTTTACTCAGGAAATCCGGCGGCTTCATATTTCGGAGAGAGCCCCGTGTATGAAAGAATAAAGCATATTATGGCAGGCGGAAAGCACCCCGCAGGAATTCCTCTAATTTGCCTGGCGGTGTCAGCCTTTCTTGTCATGGGATGTTTTGCAGCTCCGGCGTCGGCTTTTTCAGAAAAAACAGTCCTTTCAAAAACTGAAGAAGTGAGATCGGCTTTTCAAGAGTTTCAGGTTCCGGAAGCCGATATGTACAGCGTCATAGATTATGCTGTGATTTCAGACGGAGCAGTGTTTGTTATTGATAAGGAGAATGAAAATATGTACACCTTCTGTGTTATGAACTCAGACGGTGACGCGGAAGCTCAATACGATGTTCCGAAAACCGGATGGATTTATACAGGCTCAATGTACAGCGATGACGATGCCGTATATTTCGCGGCAGATTCGGGAGAAAGGGTTTCGGTCAGATGCTTCGATCCGAAAACCGGACGGATTTCCGAGGCGGCTTATGCCGGAGGAAGTGAGAATCCGGTTAAACTCTTCGGAGGAGACGGATACCTTTGCTGGTATGAGGGACAGGTATTGAAGGTTTTTGACCTGTCGGCAGGAAAAACGTCGGCAGAATATCTTACGGCGGGCAATCAGGATTACGGAGCGGTTCTTGATGGATGGATTTCATATCAGTATATAAATCCGGAAAGCGGGAAGGCGGCAGTGAGGACCGTAAACTTTGAAAGCGGACAATACTATGAAGCGGAAAGCCTGCTGGGAGAGAATACCTATTCAGTTTACGGAAACGAAAAGTATACTGTTTATAAGGAAGATTTCGGAAGCACTGCAGCTGAGGAGTCGGGAGAAACAGGATATCCCGAGGTTTATATTTATGATGCTGAAAAGACAGCGACTTTTTCTCTGTGGGATATTGTGCCGGAGGAGTTTGCGGACAAACTGAGGCCTAAACTCTGGGGAATAAATCTTCTGGGAAACAGCCTGATAATCTGCGGAGAAGGGAATTCTGTTTATACTGTGAACCTGGAAAACGGTAATACAGAGGAACTGATTTCCGGAAATGAAGGAATCGGCTATTACACTTTCAGAAATTCGGGTAAAACTGTAACAACTATGCTCTATGCTGCCGAAAACGGCAGCGCGGTGGGAACCGGAAACATATATATCGCAAGGCTTGTGAGCGAAGTTTAACGGCAGCGCAGTGGGCACAGGAAACATCTATATAGCAAGACTTGTGAACCGTGAAAAATGAACATAAGAGGGCAAAAACGGCATTTATCAATTGAATTTTCTCCGTATGGAAATTATAATATATATTAACCATATGTTGATGCGGAAATTATCGAGAAAAGGAGAAGAAGCATGAAGATTACAAGCATTGATATTATTAAAGCCAATACCGGCGGAAGAGCATGTGACGGAACCCTCTGGAACCCAATATTTCTTAAAGTCAATACAGACGAAGGTATCACAGGATACGGCGAAATAGGACTTGCGTATTCCGATGCTATTTACGCAGCTGTGGGCATATGCAGAGATTTCTGCCAGATAATTATCGGAATGGACCCTCTCAACAGCGAAAAAATCTGGGACACTCTTCACAGAAGCACATTCTGGGGACAGGGCGGCGGTACGGTTATCTTTGCCGGAATGAGCGCTATAGATATTGCACTCTGGGATATAAAGGGAAAAGCCTACAACATGCCGGTATATCAGCTCCTGGGCGGAAAGACCAACGAAAAGCTCAGAACATATGCCAGCCAGGTGCAGTTTGACTGGGGCAAGACCAGCAAAAACCTGGTATATCCTGAAGAATATGCTGAAGTAACCAGAAAAGCTATGGCTGACGGTTATAACTGTGTTAAGGTTGACCCGCTCGGCGTAGATATGAACGGAAACTGGAACTGGAACTATCCTCCTCTTCTTGAATATGATATGCTTAAAATAGGAGTGGAAAGAGTTGCCGCTATCAGAGAAGCCGGCGGAGACGATATGGATATTATCGTAGAAATGCATTCCCAGACTAATACAAACACAGCAATTCAGTTTGCACGTGAAATAGAAGATCTCAGATGCTTCTACTATGAAGAACCTACACAGCCTTTAAATCAGTCGCTGTTTAAGGAAATCTCCAACAAGGTTAAGATTCCTCTTGCCAGCGGTGAAAGAATTTACAGCAGATGGGGATACAGACCGTTTATGGAAGACAGATCTCTGGCAGTTATCCAGCCTGACCTCGGAAACACAGGCGGAATCACAGAAGGCAAGAAAATCTGCGATATGGCATATGTATACGATGTAGGCGTTCAGCTTCATCTCTGCGGAGGCCCGATTGCCATTGCGGCGGCTCTCCAGCTGGAAACAGTTATTCCGAACTTCCTTATCCATGAGCATCATCAGTTTGCTCTTCTTGAGGAAAACATCGAGATGTGCAAATACGATTATCAGCCTAAAGACGGATATTATACTGTTCCGGAACTCCCGGGAATAGGCCAGGAAGTTACAGAAGAAACCATCAGAAAAGCTGAGGTTATTACAATCAAATAGATACAGTTAAAAAGAATTGAAATAGCTTGAAATGAATTCAGGAGATGCTCCGAAGCTGCGGAAACCTTTCCGCACAGGGGCATCTCTTAATTTTTAAATTAATTAGAAAAAGAAAAAGACACCCGGCAAAACCGCGTGCACTGCAAAATCAATCTATCAGACTGAAAATTGAAAGAAAAAGATGAAAGGTGATGAAAGGATTTATGAGGAACTGTCTGCTTAATGAATTTGAATTAATAAAATACAATTGCTCATTTAGTCTCTGCAAAGGGACATTATTTTATTTACAGCTGAAAAAGAACGGAAACGACAGATAATCTGTGCAGTTAAAACGACACATTTTGTATATTTATATGGTTATTCGTCCTGAAATATTGAAATTTATAAAGGATTATGGTGAAATGTAATTTAAATAAAATTTAAATTAATTATGTTTGCACAGGTCTGCTGATGACCTGAATGGAGAGTTATATGAAAAAAGAACAGGAAGCGGAACTGGTCAGTCTGACACAGCAATGCTGGGAGCGTTACTGGCAGCTGGATTTGGATTTTATGCTGAGCCATTGCGATGAAAATGTTTCCTGGATAGGTGCGGAGCAGGACGAATTTATCATAGGATTTGAAAATGTACAGAAGAATTTTGCGGATCTTCTTCTGCATCTTCGCTCCTGTCATCTGCTTAACCAGGAATTTTATGTGGCCCAATCCGGCAAAGACACCTGTTCCGTAATAGGAAGATATTTTGTTGCAACAGATGAAACCAACGACTATTTTCTGCAGGTGCAGCAGAGGTGTACTTTTGTATGGGAAAAGAAAGACAAAGCATACAGAATTATGCATATCCATGTATCCAATCCCATGGGAGAATTAAAGGTGGCCAAGGGGGAACGCTTTGTCAATACCGTAGGATATATGGCCAACAGATACCTTGAAGAAAATTTCAAAAAAAGATTTTTGGGAAAACAGATGACCGTAACGGACTTAAACGGAGCAGTCCGGTTTATATATTTATCCGAAATCATGTATATAAAAGCTCAGCGCAATGATGTAAAAATTGTAATGACCAATGAACAGATTGATGTGAAGATGAATATATCAGAGTTTCTGGAACTGGCGGATAATAAGTTCCTGAGGATCCACCGCAGCTATGCTGTAAACACTGACTATATGTCAAAGCTGGAAAGATATACGGTTACTATGAAAAACGGTGAACAGCTGCCCGTTCCGGTAAAAAAATACAACGAGATACGGGATGAAATGATAAAGATGCATAACAGTATGAAATGAAGTAAGGCAGGAGGGAATTATCAGAATGAAAAAAAGAAAGTTTTTATCAGTTGTGCTGGCGATGTGTATGGTACTGTCGCTTTTGCCGGCAAATTTCGTCTATGCTGCAGACGAAACAGGCGATTTTACAGTAAGCGGCGGCAGCCTGGGCACAGATTACTCATACAGCGACAATGTGCTGACTGTTTTGAAAAGCACAGAGCTGACAATCTCAGGCACCACCACTAAAGATAGGATTGTGGTGGCAAGCGGAGTGGAGGCAAATCTTGTTCTCAGCAACCTGAGCATTACCGCCGTCTACACCAACGATAGTGACAATAGTCCCCTTAGTCTGAAGGACGCAGGGGAATCCACAATTACTTTGCAGGAGGGCACCACCAATACTCTGGACGGCAGTGGGGCAAGTAATTATGCCCCGGGGATATATATACCCAATGGCTATCTGCTGACCATCAACGGCACAGGCGAGCTCACTGCCAAGGGCAGTTCAAACTGGCCCGGTATCGGCAGAAACGGCAACGGTAATCTTATAATTGAAAGTGGCGAGATTAACGCAACCGGCGGTACTCTTGCTGACGCTATAGGCGCCTATTGTAACTATGACGCCGGTAATATTACCATTAACGGCGGTACGATTACTGCAAACGGTGGTGGTCGTGGTTCAAGTGGTTCCAGTATATATTATAGTGGTGCCGGAATTGACGGTAATATTACCATTAACGGCGGTACGATTACTGCAACCGGTGGTGCTAATTGGACTGGTAGCACCTACGGTATCGGAGGAACATTGACCACCGGTACCAATGGAGGTGCCTTTATATTCACAAATTCCATTAAAGATACAAGTAATTCAGCCGACTGGAGCGGAGCTATTTTCATCGGCAACAGCGGTAAAGTTTACGGCAATCCCGCCATTGCAACCGATGCGGAAATTCCCGCCGGCAAAACCTTAACCATAGAATCGGGTATGTCGATGACTGTAGGTTCAGGCGTAACTCTTACAAATAACGGTACCATTATTGTGAATGACGGCGGCGTGCTTGAAAATAGCGGCAATATCGTCAATAACGGTACTATTAATATTAATGACGGCGGTTTGCTCACAAACAACGGAACCGTTGAAAGCAGAGGAACCATCACCAATGACGGTAAGGTTGTCAATACCAACAGTATCGTCTGCAAAGGGAATATTAAGCGAAACGGCACCCTTGAAAACAGCGGAGCAATTGAGCTGATTTTTGACGCAAATGATATTGTGATTGAAGAAGAGGTGGTAATTCCCGCGGGCATTACCGTTACCAACGAAGGCAAGTTTTATATGAAAGACGGTGGTGCGTTTAGCGGTGACGGCAAGCTGAACAACCAAGGAGAAATTCTGTATTTAAGACCCGTTGCTGTGCCTGATAATTTGGAAGGTAACCTGCCTGTGGCTTTGTTCACCCCTGAGGAAGATGGCACACCAAGCACAGTATATGCCGATGGGGCAGATGTAACCATAACCGATGCAAAAATAACATACAACCACAGTATTCTGGGAGCTGTTGACGAACCATTGGACCCCGACGGCTACATCTTTAAGGGTTCGACAGGCTCTTTGAACATCACCGTAAGCCAACCTTTGCAGCTGACATTGGACAATGCAACAATTATTACAGCATTGAATCAGATGATGAGTGTCAACGGTGTGGTCAATATTAATCTGATTGGGGAAAATACCATAGGCTTTAATAAGAAAGATGGTGACAGAGGTAGCAGAGTCGGAATATCTATGACGGATAATTCGGAAATTCATTTTTCAACAGAAACTGACGGCAGTGTTACCATCATGGGGAACTACAATTATTGGTGGGATGCCCCTGCTGCTGTAAAAGGCGGAAACCTCTATGTGGAAAGCGGAACTGTAACCGCCATCGGCGGCGGAACTACATACGGCCCTGCCAACGGCGGTTCTGTGGGCAAAGCCTTTAACGGCAAAACACTGACTGTAAACAGCGGCACCTTTAACGGCTACTACCAAACAGGCAGCTGTGTAAATAGCAATGTTATAAACAGCGGTACTGCCATGGGTGAAACATTGGCCGAAACCATAACAGTTGCAGACGGTGCTATTTTGAATACAAACTATCGCAGTCTGGCGGCAGATTCCGCCGAAATCAGCTTGACCTGCACAGCGGGACA
>JAUNCY010000065.1 GCA_030526325.1 Bacillota bacterium | reverse complement strand
ATAATCATTCGACCATGGGTCTGGATGTTTTTTGCGAACATTCCTTGACACTATCTTGCACTGGCTGACATGGACTTTCATCCTTTCTTCTGATACATATATTTTACCATAAAAGAGGCTGAAAGTATAGTAATTTCAACGCATTCAGACATTCTTGACAAGCCCTGATCATGAACCGTCCGGAAGATTTTTTGAATATGGATTCGGCACTTTGATAGCTTTTGGCTGTTCGATTTCAAGACAGGACATCAGCCAGTCAAACTGTTTCCATGTGATAGACTTCACCTCATCACGATTTCGTGGCCAGCGGTATCGACCATCCGCTTCAAGTCTTTTGTATAGCATGACGAATCCGTCAGGCTCGTGCAGCAGAACCTTGATTCGATCACATCGTTTTCCACAGAACAGATAAATTGCTCTTCTGCGAGGATCCATACGAAGATGATCGGATACAATCGTGCATAGTCCGTCGATGGACTTTCTCATGTCTGTATAGCCACACACAACATAAAGCTCATCGGCGACGGTAATATCGCCTAACATCACAGGCCTCCCAGGTTCTGAACAAGTATCGCCGCAAGGTGTGGGTCAGCTGCATTGTTCAGACGTATTCTGCAAGAAGCACACTGAATTTCAATCGGATAAAGATTTCCTGAATCAGATCGATCTATTGGAGCAGGAAGTTCAGGTTCTTTTGTAAAGTCAGGAAGAATGCTTACCTGTACAACATCCTGAAAATGGGGCACCGGCGTGTTCGCATTACGATGCTCAGATTTAGGTATTTCAAATGTTCCTTCCTGTCGAAATCGTTTTACCCAATTGTAGAAAGTGCCCGGGTTAATTCCATTTTGTTCACACCACTGGCGATCTGTCAGGCCGCTTTTGCGGCATTCAAGAACAAGCTGAAAGCGCTTTTCTTTAGGGATTGATTTAGCTCGCATATTTTGTCCTCCAAATAGTGTAGTAAAAAAATATCACTATCAAAATTATGGAGAAAGGCTCTATTTCATACAAGCCGCCCTATCATTTGGCACTTACGAAAGAAGGTGGAATGATGCCAAGGAAACCGAAGCATCCATGCTCTTATCCCGGATGCCCGAAGCTGACAGACAAAAGGTTCTGTGAAGAGCATGAGAAGCTGAGTAATAGCAACTATGAGAAGTACGGCAGAGATAAGTCTACGAAGAAGAGATATGGACGTGCATGGAAGAGGATCCGTGACAAGTATGCTGCGGAGCATCCGTTCTGTGAGCTGTGTTTTGAACGTGGAATTATTGTGCCGACTGAAGAGATCCACCACAAGCTGCCTCTGAGTGAAGGTAGTACACACGATCGAAGTAATCTGATTGCGCTGTGCAAGTCGTGTCACTCGACTATACACGCGAAGAGAGGGGACTATTGGGGAAATCATCGCGGGTAGGGGCAGGTGAAATCTCTATAGGTATGGCTCTCAGGGAACGGCGCGGGGGTCACGCGTGCAAAATCGCGAAATGGAAGACGGGGGGTATTGACTTTTCTGTCCTTTGATGATACAATTCGATTAACCAAATGGTTAATTTATAATTGGAGGACGGTGGTGGTAATTATTGAAAATAACCTATGCGAATAAGAAAGTTGAAAAGTATTTCACTGATTATTCAAAGATGAAGAAAAAACTGCCATTTGAGTGGGTGCGTGCAATAAAGAAACTGATGGACCATCTGGTAGCGGCTGATAATTTTGGAATATTCCTATCTCTGGGGTTGGGAAAGCCAGAACAACTATCAGGATATAAGCAGATTACATATTCATTGCATGTATCAGCAAATGTACGGCTGATTATAGAATTGAATGCAAATCAAGATACTGTAAAAATTTGTGAAGAGATTGAAGTGGAAGGGGTGAGTGATTATCATGGCGACAAAGATAACTGGTATATCCCGTGA
The DNA here is from genome assembly GCA_030526325.1 of Bacillota bacterium. Classification (GTDB taxonomy): domain Bacteria; phylum Bacillota; class Clostridia; order Peptostreptococcales; family Anaerovoracaceae; genus RGIG1899. The sequence continues at coordinate 5,672 of JAUNCY010000065.1, read as the reverse complement.
TCTGATTATTCATCCGGGAGAAACAATAAGCGATATTCTCGTAGAACGAGGAATAACACAGGCAGAATTAGCTGCGAGAACTGGAGTGACTCCTGCGTATGTATGTAATGTTATAGCAGGAAAAAAAGACATTTCCGCTAAGTTCGCTCTTGCATTGGAATATGCTTTGGGTGTATCAAAGTCATTTTGGATCAATCTGCAGGCAAATTATGATGCGGAGTTGTTAGAATCTAGTGAATCAGAAACAATTACTGACGAAGAGCGGGTAGCAAGAAACAGTTTAAAGGATATTGTGAAATATCTTAGAGAAATCGGGAAAATGCCTCTCAGAGAAGCAGTAGATGATTCGATTCTCTCCCTACGAAAAGCACTTCAAATGAGCAATATAGCAAATCTGAAGGGAATAGTTCCGGAAGGTGCTCTAAGAATGTCTGCTAAATCCAAGGTAGATCCTTATGTGATGGGTGCTTGGATTAGACTATGCCAGATTGCTGGAGAAAAACGTAATGTTAGCACAAAGTTTGACATAGAGAAGATCGATGAGCTCGTGGCAAAGGCAAAGATGGTCATGTGCAATGCTGGAGAGTCTATTCAAAAGTCTCTGACTGAATTGTTTGGTGAATACGGCATAGATTTTTCTGTTGTTAGGAACTTCCGAGGGGCACCTGTTCAAGGATTTATATCGAAAAAAAATGATGGTACTTATCAGATGGTTTTGACCATTAGAGGTTCCTATGCTGATATCTTCTGGTTTTCATTATTTCATGAGTTGGGTCATATTGTTAACGGTGATGTTAACGGTTCTATCAATTTCATAGACTATGATGGGAACGCAGATATTGAGATAGGAGCTGATGAGTTTGCAAGCGCAAGGTTGATTGATTCAACTGCTTACGAAGAATTTGTCAGACGTTCAGACTTTAGCTTGAGTTCTATTAAATCATTTGCAGAGAGTCAGCAAATTAGGCCATATATAGTAATAGGACGCCTTCAACGTGAAAAACTATTAGAGTACAATCGGTATAGTTCTGAAAAAGTTAGGTATAAGTGGGCATAGAATAGAACTGTATAAATGAAATAAAAAAGGGCATCGACTAAGAAATTAGCTGATGCCTTTTTTGATGCATAGATTATGGAAAGGAGGGATTCCGATGGCTGGGAGTATGAAGGGGGTGCGGACATAATCCTGGACCAACTTTTTAAATCAATCCAAGACTACGTCTATACTCAACAGGGCTCATGCCCCCGAGGGATAGCTTGATGCGTTTTTCATTATACCAGTGAATATATTGATCGAGTTTCTCCATGAATTGTTCAAGGCTGACACCTGACCATGAACGTCCATAAAACATCTCATTTTTCAGGCGTCCGAAGAATCCCTCGCAAGCCGAATTGTCCGGAGAACAGCCTTTTTTGGACATGGATCTGATAAGCCCACCAGCGTTTACCCGTTGGATCCAGTCTGGCCAGCGATAATGACAGCCACGGTCTGAGTGAATAATTGGATGCTCACCTGGCTGTAAAGTGGCCAGAGCTTTATCCAGCATACTGTTCACCAGTTGTGCGTTTGGACTCGTTCCAATTGTCCAACTGCATACGAAACCGTCAAAGCAATCTATTATCGGAGATAAATATACTTTTCCAGCAGGAAGCGCAAATTCTGTCAAATCAGTCAGCCACTTCTGGTTTGGGGCAGAAGCGTGAAAGTTTCTCTGCAACACATTCAGAACTTCAGGACTGATTTCCCCCTTATACGAGCTGTATTTCTTGCGAACAGGCATATGCACTATTAAATGCTCTTGGCGCATAATACGACGTACAACCTTTTCTGACAATGTCTTTCCTCTTCTTTTTAGGCAAGCATGAATACGCCGGTATCCATAGCACAATTCGTTTTGGTGAAAGATATCTATAATTTCAGGACGAATTTCAGCATATTTATCATGTGTTGCCGCATGAGTGCTGTAAAAGTAACTGCTTTTGGAAATGTTGAATAACTGTAACAATTCTTTCAGCCGATATGTAGGGCGAAGGGCATCAATCACTTCGGCTTTCTCTGTATTTTTTAGATTTGTAAGATTGATGCCGCCCGCTTTTTTTAATAATTCAGTCGCTTTCTCCAGTGCATCTCGCTCCATTTGAAGATGCTTTATTTGCAACTTTAAGCTTGCTATCTCGGATTCCATCTCGGATTTTGTCTTGTCTGTTTGAACAGTATTCATTTCTTTTTTTATAGATGCCATACCGTCCCTTCCCAGCACCTGTTGTTTCCAGTTGAACACCGTGGCCTTACTGACTCCATATTGAGCTGCGACCTTATAAGCTGGGAGTCCACCAATTAACATGGCTTCAACAGCAGTTTGCTTTTGCTCTTGGCTACATCTTACCAAAGCCTTCTTCTTAGAACAAGACTTCTTAGATTCTTCCAGCAGTTCAGGTCGAGCTTCAAGAATCCATTGTCGTAATTTGTTACGGCATGGATACCCCATAGCACGACATGTCTGCGTTAGAGAGGTGTGATGTGTAGCAAAATACGCAACTGCAGCAGCCTTCTGCTGATCCGTATAATGGGGCTTCTGAGCGCAGGTGGAATGAAGTTGTCCGGTAGAGAGATACTCCTTATACCAGCTCCTGAGCGCGTTGGGAGAAGGGTATCCCAATGTGCGAATGACAGTACTCTCACTACAGTCAGACTCAATAAAAAGTTTTACGGCTTTTGTACGTTCTTCAAGGGAATACATTTTCGTCCTCCTGTCTTATTCCAGGTCCAGGATTATGTCCGCACCCCCTTCATATCTTATGGGATGTAGAAATAGAGCAACTGACGAAAACCCCGGCGTTTTTTGTGAAAGAAACTTTGTTAACTTTTGGCGAATCTGTACTCAGAGTATAGATTCGCCGAAGAACCTGTCCATTAAGATTTCTATAAAAGTTGACCCAATAGCCGAATTTGGATATAATTCTGCTATATAAAGGAGGATGACTGATATGCCGATGATAAAATCAAGTGCAGATTTGCGTAATGATTACAATGGAATTTCAACTCTTTGCCACATTTATGGGGAGCCGGTGTTTATTACGAAGAACGGCAAAGGGGATCTCGCTGTTATGAGCATTGAAGCCTATGAGGATATGAATGCGAAATTTGAACTCTATGCAGGCCTTGAACATGGTCTGAAAGACATACAGGACGGAGATACACGACCGTTATCGGAAGCCCTGTCTGATTTGAGAGGCCGCCGGAAGAGATGAGTTACCGGATTCATATCACCAGAACGGCTGAACGGGATATGGATGCCGCAGCAGAATATATTGAGTTTTCTTTGATGAATCCAGCTGCCGCAGATCGTCTGTTTGACCAGATAGAAGAAAAATTGGCCCCGCTTTCCACAAACCCAAAGATACATCCGGTTGTTGATGACCCTGTATTGCGTGTATGGAGAATCCGATTTGTTATGGTAAACAACTACCTTGCTTTCTACACCATTAATGAATCAGAACGTACTGTCTATATTGTCCGTTTCCTTTTTCGCAAACGAAATTGGGCACACATCATGAAAACAGAATGTATTGACAAAATGGAGTAATCTTTGACCTGTTGTGATAAGCGACAGGTTTTTTCTGCATCAAAAGGAGATATCTGCGGATCATTCCACACCAAATCACTGCTGTTCACATCGCTATACAGTGAGAATGATCAAAGCGGGGAAATTGGAAAAAATCCTTAGAAAAAATTATAAAGTGAAAATCAGTATTTTTTCAAGAGGCGATGCGGACATTACGGAAACTGCCGGCATAAGGCAGACTATCGTATTAGATATTTTAAAGAGTATGGAAGATGAATTCCAATCCGGTTTGTGATTAATATTTGATATTATCATACTCCGGGACTATGGATTTCAGGGGCGGCGCGGAGCCCGCGGAGGCAGGGAACCGCTGATCTTGCGTATGGACAGTACAGGATAGATAAGCTGCGGGATTCTGTGGTAAAATACAGTCAGATAGAGCTGCCTTTGTGGTATGGGTGCCGGGATGCTGCAGCCCTGAATGGAACGGTGGGAGGAATACGGGAAGAGTTGTTGGCGTGGGCAATCATCCCTCCGAAAAGTCCCAGGCGGAGCGTTTCTATCACGGTTTTGTCCTGGGCCTTCTGGTGGAGCTTCGGGGCCGCTATGCAGTCAACTCCAACCGGGAAAGCGGCCTTGGGCGTTATGATGTCATGCTGGAACCTCTAAAACCGGAAGACCCGGCGTTCATTCTGGAATTCAAGGTACACGATCCAAAGAAAGAAGCCGACCTCGAAACCACAGTAGCTGCTGCGCTGCAGCAGATCAAAGACCGGAACTACGCTGCAGCATTAGAAGAAAAAGGCATCCCGGCAGACCGGATCCGCAGCTACGGCTTTGCCTTTGAAGGGAAGAATGTGCTGATCGGCTGAGAATAAGGGTTTCTTTTCGTCTATTTTTCTGTTTTTTCAGACGGATTATTCGATTTTTTCCGCAATCAGATGACAGATAAATTCTTCTGCTTCGCTGAAAAACAGTTTGCCTTTCCTACAAAATCAGCATATAATGAAGATAACAAAAGGCAGCACCGGTGACGGTTCGCCTTAAGATTTGGTTAAAAAAATAACCGCATCCTTTGGTCTGGGGCGGTTATTTTTTTATTTCAGGGGCGGCGCGGAGCCCGCGGGACCGAAGGACGCCGGGGGGACAAACCTGCACTACCGATTCACCGGCGTGCCGCATTCATTGCAGAAGCGGGCGCCCTCTGTCAGCTTCCTTCCGCATTCCGTGCAGAAGTTGGGCACGTTTCTCTTCGGCGACTGGGATTTCTCTGTGATGACAAAGCGGAAGGAAACCGGGAAAGGCGAATCAAAGACCTGTTCTTTTGCGTAAACGGAGAATTCCTCGCCGTATTTTACCATCACGAGCTGTTCCGTCTCCCTTGTCACCAGCGTGTCCTCACCTTCATAGTCTGTTTCCTGATGCAGGATGGCGACCACCGCAGAGTCTTCGCCCAGTTCCTTTATCCGCAAAAGCCTCTCCGATGGCTTCAGGGGCGTTCTGGAAACCTTCTTTCGGGTGACGGGCTTTGCAAAATCCATTGCAGCAGGCAGTACCTTAAACTGATAAGGCCCGTCAAGAAGCACATCGCCCTCTCCGATAACAAATTCCGTACGGCCGTTTTCCGTACGTTCAGAACCAGGTCCAACCCTTTTTATAATATAAGCCGGTTTCATAACTCCTCCATCTGCCAATCGAAGCACAATTCATTCCCAAAGCAATAACGAAAAAATCCATGCCGAAGGTAATAACCGTTTTCACGGAGTATCCAACAATTTCATTATAGCATACCTTTCTGAATGCCGGGTTTCATTCTCATATCCAACCTTCACCGGCTCAGAACTGCAGATCCCATAACCACCATCCGCCGCGGCGCACCCGAGCACCCGGAAACCGTACGAATCATCATATCCCGCTGACCAGCAGCCGGGGGACGCAGGCTCTGCCTGCCGAAGGGTTGCCAGAGGCAAATTTCACTATAGTTTATAACCTATGGATAACATAAAATCCATGTATTTCACATTATGGAATAACCTGCGTATAATAAGCATTGTCAGGAGGGAACAGCACCGGGCGAGAGGCCGACAGGGGTTCCCGGATGGCAGA
>JAUNCY010000064.1 GCA_030526325.1 Bacillota bacterium | reverse complement strand
ACTGTCTGTTGTAATGATAATCTCATCCTCGGCAATATCGAAAGTTTCGGATATTCCGGATTTTAAATGAGAGATGTTCTGGGCAGTGAAATATCCGTCCTGCTTTGCCTGTTCCTTGGATTCGTATACCATCTGCTGAAGAAGAGAAATATTATAATGGTTTTCCTGTTCCACGGTATACTGCATCAGAAATATCATCATAAACGGCAGTATCGCCAAAAGAACTATAAACTGCTTCATGGATTCCTCCTACGGGTATGTACTCTGTATTTCAATCTGTTTATTCCATACCTCTTTAACACTGCTGTATACACTGGTTCCGTTGTCGGTCATTATCATGCCGTAAATAGAAACTCCCAGAATAATCATCGCAAATAACACAATAAGCTGTTTCATATTATGAATTTGGTGTATCGGAAGCAAGTTCGGTAATACGTGTATCGATTCCGTCTGTGAGCTGCTGCGCAGTATCATCAAGACCTATTACAAATGCAGCAATTGCTACCCCCAGAATAACTGTTGCAAAAATTACTATTACTTCTTTCATATTGACCTCCTAAAACAATAATTGCTGAAAAATATCTTTCTGCTCAGCATAATAAGAAATATAAATAAAATTGATAAAAATTAACATTACATTTGCCAGTACAGGAATATAAATCAGATCGCTCATAATCTCATTCTTATTTTTCTCCCTGGTTATTGATTCTTCTCTGAGCCTTCGTCTCAGTAAAGACACATTTTCCCTTAAATCACACGGATTAATACTGTCCATTTTGATAAGAATATCTCCGTATTCTTCTGCGGATTTTGTTCCGGCTTCCTCGGCAAAGGCTTTTACCGCCTCCTCCTTCTGATTCAGTCTCAAATAATAGAGCATATTTTCAAAAGGCTTCTTCAGTTCTTTAGAGTATGATGCTATCTGTTCAATTATATACGCAGCGCCTTTAGGAGTGTCCTTCTGAAGTATTATTATATTTTCGAGTAAAGAAGCTGACTGATAAATCTCATTTTCCACAGCAGCATTCCGCCTTTTAGCGGTAATTTTTCCTGAATCGAGCTTCAGCCGACGTTGTACACGGTTTCCTGCGGTTTTCAGTCTCCCGGAAAGAGCCGAGGCTCTCATACCTGTGTTCTCAAACAGAATAAGTACTATGCCGCAGATAAAAATACATAAAGCCAGAACGTTAATATACATAATCTCTCCCCTTTAATAATCAAATTTACCGTTTTTCACCATATCAAGAATCAAAGAGTTTACGATAAACAGTGCCGTAATTATTAAAAAGATTCCCACACCTGTAATATCTGTAAACTGGTTGTAAAGTATTTTTTTTAACGGTATGTCCATCATAAAAACACTTATTGCGATAGATGAAAAATATGCAGTCGGTACCAGGAATTTAACAAGTCGTGTGCTTTCGGAATTGGCCCTCTTTTTCTCCTCATCCAGAACCTTTGCGGTTTTCAGCTGCTCAAGAATGTCTTCTATGGACTCCGAAACATCAATTCCTTCGTATGCAGCAGCGAAAATGCACTGTCCAAGCATACAGCTCCAGTTTGTTTTTATGCCAAATGAGAACCTGTCCGCAGCCGCCTTGATATTAACAGGATTTTTTGTGTTCCTTATTTCTAACAGAAGCTGAAACATAAGATTTCTGGTAATAATACATTCATTGTTTTCTTCCTTGATAAAAGCTTCCATAGCAGAGAAAATATTTTTATGGTGTACCCTGTAATAATTCAAAAGGCCGGAAACCAGCTTTTCAGCCTCCTTGCTTCCTTTGTTTCTGAGCTTTTCAAGTTTGAACCTGAGTATTATGAAAGGCATTGCCGCCAGGAATGATGACGGAATAAAAGCTTTAAAGGAAAGAGTCATAAACAGAAAAACAAAAGATATAATGAACAGAGATACCGAAAATACGAAAACATTTGCGGCACTTATTTTGCCGGAAGGAAAAACAGTTCCGGTCATTTCTTCAGTATAAAGATATATTCCCGTTTCCGACAGCCTGCCTGTTCCGCCTTGTTTCAGCAGACTTTTTCTCTTTAATTTCCTGAAAATCATTTCAAAGGGCTCATAATAGATCATAAAAATTCCTAGAAGAAACACTACATATACGAAAGGAGTGAACAGATTAGACATCATCCTCAGCCTCGCAGTCCGACAGGCTCTTTAACAGAGAATCAAATCTGTTGAACGCTGATATATCCTCTTCATAGCCGACAGTCTTCTTGTCTTCTCCCATATGATAGAAAAAAGTCCAGTCATCTGTTTCATAATTGTATCGGCATATCCTTATCACAGAAATACCTCCTTTCCCGTCATCAGGACATATCTCATAGATTCCCTTAAGTCGCTTCTGACTCTTATCCTGAAGCTGTACAAAATGAAATATATAATGAAAACTTTTAGCAACCTTCTTCATAGTGGATTCCACGTCCACATTATACTGTCTGGCTATTTCCACGGCAGCATCATAGCAGAAATCCCTGGGATCCGAGCAGTGGAATGTCATCTTCATTCTTCTCGATCCCTTGTTTGCTATCCTCACGGCCATATCAAGGGCCGTTCCGTCTCTGGCCTCTGCCAGAATAAAATAGTCTGCATCAGAACGCATCAGATTTTTTGATACGTTCATCAATCTCTCATTATCAGCCACAATCTGAATAATCGGTGAATTTTTCATTATTACATGGAGCGGTATTTCCGGGTCCGTTTCAATAAGCACCCCTTCCAGCTCCGGATTTTCATAGCTCTGCCAGGTTGAAAGAAAAGTACTTTTTGCTGACCTTACCGCACCCACAAACGCTGTATTATATCCTATCTTGACCATATTTTTAAAAATATTTATTGCTTCGGCCGGAATAGTATGCCGCCTTGCCTGTTCTTCAAAAGAATAGTCCGGCACAATATATCTTCTGAAAATTATTGCATCCTGTGTCTTCTTTGTAAGATTATCGTTATACACAGTAATTCTTGTGCCGTCAAGAAGATAAAGCTCGTGGAAGTCCTTGTCCATTCTCTCCTCGGGCGTTCTAAGCATCAGCGCTCTGACAAACTGCTCCCTTCTTTCCGCCGGAATCTTCTGTTTTTTCAGCACCATCTTTCCTTGTTCCATGAAATATATACGGTCGCCTATTATCTTTGCGGAGCTGCTTTGCCTGTATTCATCGTTGAACCACTCTGCCATTCCGGCAAGCCCCCAGTTCTGATGATAAATCGCCTCCGGCAGGGAATTATAGTACGACGGATACCTGGCATTTTCCTGAGAAGCCGACTGGAGATATCTTATTATCTTGTCTTTAAAATACGATGTCTCCTTTTCATAGCCTATTATCGCTTTTTTCTGAATGTCCAGAATTCCTGAAAGATTCTCTTTTTCAGAATTCCATTCTCTGTTGAACTCCTCTTTAACTCTTTCACATAAGCCCATAAACTCCTTTTCTATATCCTCATCGCTCATTGCTGCATATTCATTTTCGCAGTCCTCTTTCAGATAATCCTCCAGATAAAATCTGCTCACGGTCTCACCTCCCTTACATAAATCCGAAAAGCCTTTTTCTGCCGGTTTCCCGATAAGTATCGCTGATTCCTGTCATCTTCATCATTTCGTAAACAATATCGTTCATATCCTCCGAGAAACCGGGGCATTTATAGTCCAGAATCAGCTGTTCGTCTATTTCTGCCAGCTTTGAATATTCGGCTTCTTCCCTCACAGTAAAATACCTTCCTTCGCCGTTGTTTTCAATTCTTCTCCTGATATATGAAACATCATGCGGATCCATTTCGGTATAACGGTTTACAACAAAATGTTCAAATCCCGTATCAATAGCCGAGTATATATTTTTAGCTTTTTCAAACCTTACCAGTGAACTTTCGTTCTGATTTATCACCAGAAAATTTACTCCTCCGTATTTCAATGCGCCTACGCACAGTCCCGAATCCAGCTCATTTCCACAGTCTGCCACAACCACGTCGAAGATTTCCAATGCTCTGTTTAGAAATTGAATTGAGAAATCCGGCGAATAATTTCTGTGGCTGAAAACTCCGGATATACCGCCAATGACATACAGGTCTCCGTCTCTGGCGCAGCTGTTTTCCATCTCCTCCGAAGTAATCAGATTGTTGTCAATCCTGATTTTGATGCTGTCTATAGTTGCTGTATTTCCGCGACTGTAATGAATGTCATCGTTTCCGTTCAGGGCTGCGTATAAAATTTTCCTGTCTTTCAGATTTCCTGACAGTATCTTTGCTGCACAGTGAGAAATCATTGTAGTCCCCACCTTTCTGTCACACCCGTGAAATACAAAAAGGTTGTTTTCTTTATCGCTCATAAACACTTACTCCTTCCTGGACAAGAATCAATGTACATCCGGAGGCCACAGCTTTTACTATTGATGTGTAGTCCTTTAGCTCCGCAGCAATCTCCACATCCGTGGGAACCGATATTCCGTTTGTTCTGTAAAGAATTCTGGGTTCTTCGAAACCGGTGGTTTCTGTAACCTCTCTTCCGCTGCCGTCCTTGACAAAAGCCACATAATACTTCCCGATATATACCGGCTCTGTCAGTTCATCATAAGAATAAATACTTACAGTATCACCTTTCCTTATTGAATTGCTGATATTTTTTATCCAATCCTTTTTCAGATGAAAAAGGCTCATTCCGTCAGGTATCTCTTTTTCTTCGGAAATAAAAGAATTCACAGTAAGCTGTGAATTTTTACTTATATCATATTTAAATTTCTTTCCTATGTACCGGCTGATATCCTCCGGCACAATTCCTCCGGATACGGCTGCCGACCTGGGAATACTGAGTATTATCAGATCCTCCGCCTGACACACTTCTCCCGCACTTATATCTCTCCCTGCAGCAGTCAGTTCAATATCGAACAGCATATTCCTTCCCGCCGCTTCCCAGAAAATCATAAGGGACACCGACAATACTATCAGAACTGCTCCGATAACAGGTCTATATTTCTTTTTCATAATCACCTCCGTACATTGAAAAATCATCGGAATTTGTTAACCCCGATTCGTTTAAAATCTTATTGATTTTTTTCTCACTTAGTTTTATGGATTTAAAAACAGCGGTTTTAGAAATGTCAAGCCTCTTAGAAATTTCATCCATCGAGCATCCCGATGCTCTCAGATACATAATACAATGCTGTTTTTCTGTCAGGACAGAGCTGTTTTCGCTTTCAAGAAAATTCTTCAGCTCCGTAAAATAATTCTTTTTTACAGATATGATATTTTCGGATATTTCGGAATACATGTCCCTGGAAATTTCAAACCGGTAACCTTCGGCTTTTCCGTCTTCAGATTTTAATATCTCATTGTATCCCTTTATTTTTCTTCTCGCACAGCTGTATTCTGCAAGAATTTTTCCCCATTTCAGTCCTTCTCCAACAGCTTCGCCCCTTTCACAAATGTAATTTTTTTACATTTCAACCATACACTACATGGAAAATTTTGTCAATAGAAAAACCGGAATTTTTACGTTTTTTTTTGATTTTCTTTTGCTTTACAAACTAATTATTCTGAAGTAAAATTAGATTTATTAATGTTATTTCGTTTAATTTTTATTACCAATATATATGGAGGAATGACTATGCCAACCATAATAGGGTTTGACCCCGACAAATACCTTGAGGAACAATCCAGGTATATTTTAGAAAGAATACACAACGGACAGCGGCTGTACATAGAATTCGGCGGAAAGCTAATATACGACAAGCACGCAAAAAGAGTTCTCCCCGGCTTTGACGAAAATGCAAAAATAAAGCTGCTTTCCAAACTCAAAGACAATCTCGAAATTATTATCTGCATTTACTCCGGCGATATTGAAAGGAACAAAACCCGACAGGATTTCGGAATAACCTACGATGCCGAAGTATTCAAACTCATTGACGACTTCAGACAATACGAACTGAGTGTTAACAGCGTAGTTATCACCAGATACACTCCTCACCCCGCAACAGATGCCTTCATGACAAAGCTTCAGAGAAGAGGCGTTAAAGTTTACACCCACAAAGCCACAGCAGGATACCCGACAGATGTTGAAAAAATCGTAAGCGACGAAGGCTACGGCGCAAATCCGTACATTGTTGCAACAAAACCGATAGTTGCTGTTACCGGTCCGGGACCGGGAAGCGGAAAACTTGCCACATGTCTCAGCCAGCTCTATCATGAAAACAAGCTTGGCAGAAAGGTTGCATATTCAAAATTCGAGACATTCCCTGTATGGAATGTTCCTCTCAAGCATCCTCTTAATGCCGCATATGAAGCTGCAACGATAGACCTTAACGACGTGAATATGATAGACTCTTTCCATCTTGAAGCTCACGGAGTAATGGCGGTAAACTACAACAGAGATCTCGAAATGTTTCCTGTTATCAAGAGAATCATAGAAAGGATTACCGGCGAGGAATCCATCTATCAGTCTCCTACCGATATGGGGGTAAACCGTGTAGGCTTTGCAATTACCGACGATGAAGCTGTCAGGGAAGCTTCCCTTCAGGAAATTATCAGAAGATATCTCATAGCAAAATGCGAATATAAAATAGGTAAAATATCCGATGAATCTTTAAAAAAGGCAAAACTTCTTATGGATGATTACAATCTCAGGGAAGAGGACAGAGCTGTAGTTTCCCCTGCAAGAGAAAAAGCTTCTAAGATTAACGGAGAAAACGATATGGACCGCCCTGTTGCCGTTATGGCTTTGGAACTGCCTGACGGAAAAATTGTTACAGGGAAAAACTCAAGTGTCATGGATGCGGCATCAGCCTGCATTCTGAATGCAATAAAGGAGCTTGCCGGACTTGCCGACGAACTTCACCTCATTTCTCCGGTAGTGCTCGAACCTATTCAGTATCTTAAATGCCATGTAAGAAGAAAAGAAAACGGAGCAATGGATCTCGGAGAAACACTCATAGCACTTACAATCTGTGCTGCAACAAACCCTACAGCTCAGGTTGCTCTTGAAAAGCTTTCTCTTCTTAGAGACTGCAAAGCACACAGCACAATGATGCTGGCCAAGAATGTGGAAATGTCTCTTCTTGATCTCGGTATTGACTGCACCTGTGATCCGACCTTCCAGTCTAACAATCTGTTTTATGTATAAAAAATAAGGGATGTGATATCACATCCCTTTAATATTTTAAATATTTCCCGTATAAACATATGTAAGATGCTTTTTAGCTGTCTCCGCCAGCTTAAGAATAACCTCTTTGTCCGTAGGCTTTTTATCCAGCACCTTATACATAGGAAAGAATCTGGTGATATGGAGCGGAATATCCCGGTTAACGGATGCCAGCCATTTTGCAGCCTCCTCCACCTCTTCCGGTGTATCATTTTCGCCCGGCACAGCAAGCCAGGTAACCTCAACATGGCATTCCTTTTGAGCTGTTTCGATACTCCTCTTAACGGTTTCCAGCCCGCCGCCGATTTTCCTGTATCCCTCCTCATTAAAATATTTCAAATCAATATTCATTGCATCTATATAAGGAAGAATTGCTCTCAGAGGCTCCTCATTTATGTACCCGTTAGTTACCATCACATTTATTAATCCCTTTTTCTTGGAAAGCTTTGCGGTGTCCATCATAAAATCATACATAGTGACCGGCTCATTATAAGTA
>JAUNCY010000063.1:3911-7885 GCA_030526325.1 Bacillota bacterium | reverse complement strand
GGAAAACCCCGTGTTTGACACGGGGTTCAAAAGACGCTACGCGTTTGACCATAAAATCTCCACTTGCTAAACTAAAATTGCGGTCTGCCAACTGCAATATGCCTAGCAAAGGAGGAAGTTATGGGTCTAAATGACATAAATAGTTTAGCGCATTCTAAATGGAATTGCAAATATCATATAGTTTTTGCACCCAAATACAGACGAAAAGTATTCTATGGACAAAAGGCAGTTGCAATAGGAAAGATTCTTAGACAGTTATGCGAGTGGAAGGGAGTTAAAATGATTGAGGGAGAGTTATGTCCCGACCATGTGCACATGTTGGTTGAAATACCACCAAAGATTGCAGTGTCTAGTTTCATGGGATACTTGAAAGGCAAAAGCACTACTATGATATACGAGCAATTCCCCGAGTTAAAATATAAATATAAACAGAGAGAATTCTGGTGCAAAGGATATTATGTGGATACTGTGGGAAAGAATGAAGGGCGAATTGCGGAGTATATCAAGCATCAGTTGGAAGAGGACAGATTAGGTGAACAATTAAGTATACCTGAAATAACACGTAATAAGAAAAAATAAGTATAGCTGAAGACACGCGGCTGGCAGACCTCATTACGTGTTGCACACGTTCTGCGAGGAATAAGGGCTATGCCCGATAGTGAAAAACCCCGTGTTTCACACGGGGATGCTTTTACATAAAAACTGCGGAGAATTAAAAAAAATAATTTTTCATTCAAAAACAGTAAATTTTTCATTGAAAAATTTAAAATAATTTGGTATCCTAATGTGAAATGATTTTGAAGTAGTAAAATAATAGGAGTAAGAGACAATGAGTGACAAAAAAGCGTATTTGATTCTTGAAAACGGAACGATTTTTGAGGGTAAAAGCTTTGGTTATGAAAAAGAAACCACCGGAGAAATAGTTTTCACAACTTCTATGGTGGGTTATTTAGAGACCCTTACCGATCCAAGCTTTTATGGACAGATAGTAGTTCAGACATTTCCTCTTGTAGGAAATTACGGAGTCATCCCAAGCGATTTTGAAAGCGGGAAAATCAATTTAAACGGTTATATTGTAAGAGAGTGGTGTCATTATCCTTCAAACTTCAGAAGCGAGGGAGATATTGACACTTTTTTAAAGGAAAATAAAATCCCGGGACTGTACGGAATAGATACCAGAAAGCTTACAAAGATTGTACGCGAATACGGTGTAATGAACGGCAGGATTGTTTATTCCACGGATAATATAGATGAAGAAACAGAAAAGCTTAAGGAGTATAAAATTGTAAATGCCGTAAAAGCCGTTACTCCTTCCGAAACTACGGTAAATACTGCGGCAGAAGAGGATTTCAGAGTAGTGCTCTGGAATTTCGGCGCAAAAGCAAATATCAGGAGAAGCCTTTTGAATTCGAACTGTACGGTTATAGATGTCCCTGCAGGAACTTCAGCCGAGGAGATAGCATCATATAAACCTGACGGGGTTATGCTTTCAAACGGCCCCGGAGACCCGGCGGAAAACGTTGAAATTATAGAAGAGCTGAAGAAGCTGTTCACATACAACATACCTGTATTCGGAATCTGTCTTGGTCACCAGCTCATGGCTCTGGCTCACGGTGCTAAAACAGCCAAATTAAAGTACGGTCACAGGGGAGGAAGTCAGCCTGTAATTGACAAAAAAATGGACAGGATATATATAACAAGTCAGAATCACGGATACTATGTTCTTTCCGATACACTTCCTGATACCGCTTGGGAAAGATTTACAAATGTAAATGATAAAACCTGTGAAGGTATCGAATATAAAGATAAGCTTGCATTTTCGGTTCAGTTCCATCCGGAAGCATCTGCCGGTCCGCATGATATGGGACTGTTATTCGGTGCATTTGTTGATTTGATGAAGGAGGGAAAGAAGAATGCCTCTAAATAAGGATATAAAGAAAGTACTGGTTATCGGCTCAGGTCCTATAGTAATAGGTCAGGCTGCTGAATTCGACTATGCGGGAACACAGGCCTGCAGAGCTCTTAAAGAGGAAGGACTTGAAGTTGTCCTCATCAACTCAAATCCTGCCACAATCATGACCGACCATGTAATGGCGGACAAAATTTACATAGAACCTCTTACAACTGAGATTGTAAAGAGAATAATAGAAAAGGAAAAACCGGACAGTATTCTGTCAAATCTCGGCGGACAGACAGGACTTAACCTCTCAATGCAGCTGGATGCCGAAGGATTCCTGAAGAAGCACAATGTCAGACTTCTCGGATCAAAAAGAGAAACTATTGACAAGGCAGAGGACAGACAGACCTTTAAAAATACAATGGAAAAAATCGGTCAGCCGGTCATTCCTTCAATAGTTGTTTATGATGTTGAGAGCGCAATAGAATTTGCAAATGAGGTAGGTTATCCTCTCATTATCAGACCTGGCTTCACTCTTGGGGGAACCGGCGGAGGTATTGTTAACAATGAAGAGGAACTGGTTGAAATAACAACAAACGGTCTCAGGCTTTCTCCTATAACTCAGTGTCTGGTTGAAAAATGTGTATCAGGCTGGAAGGAAATAGAATTTGAGGTTATCAGAGACAGAAAAGGAAACTCTATCAGTGTCTGCAGTATGGAAAATGTTGACCCGGTAGGCGTTCACACAGGCGACAGTATCGTAGTGGCTCCTGCGGTAACAATGTCCGACAAAGAATACCAGATGCTTAGAAGCGCTGCTCTGGACATCGTAAATGAGCTTGAAGTAGAAGGAGGATGCAACTGTCAGTTTGCTTTAAATCCTGACAGCTTTGAATATGCGGTAATCGAAGTAAATCCGAGAGTATCCAGATCATCCGCTTTAGCTTCCAAAGCAACGGGTTATCCTATTGCCAAGGTTGCTGCAAAAATAGCGGTAGGATATACATTGGATGAAATAAAAAATGCAATCACAGGAACAACCTATGCATGCTTCGAACCTTCAGTAGACTACATAGTAGTTAAATTCCCTAAGTGGCCTTTCGACAAATTTGTATATGCAAAGAGAGAACTGGGTACTCAGATGAAGGCAACCGGAGAGGTTATGGCCATAGGAACCAGCTTCGAGCAGGCCATCATGAAGGCCGTAAGAGGTGCGGAAATAGGCAGAAACAGTCTAAATGACCCTAATCTCAAGAGCCTTACAAAGGAAGAGATTCATGCTAAGCTCAGTGACTGCGACGACAACAGAATGTTTGTCGTATACGAAGCACTGAAGAGAGGAATAACTCCGGAAGAAATATTCGAAATAACAAAAATCGACAAATGGTTTACATACAAGCTGGCAAATCTTATCGATATGGAAAATCGCCTCAAAGTCTGCGGCGAACTTGAAGATGATATTTATCTCGAAGCAAAGAAGCTGGGCTTTACCGATGAACTCATTAAACAGCTCAGCGGCTGTGAAATAAATAATCCGGTTTATGCTTCATATAAAATGGTAGATACCTGCGCTGCGGAATTTGCTGCGGAGACACCGTATTTCTATTCGGTATTTGATAAAGATAACGAAGCTGAAGAATTCATAAAGGAACATAAACAGGGCAAACAGACTATTATTGTATTCGGTGCCGGACCTATAAGAATAGGACAGGGTATTGAATTCGACTATGCGTCTGTTCAATGCGTATGGGCTCTCAAGAAGCTGGGATATGATGTTGTTATTGTTAATAACAATCCTGAAACCGTATCTACAGACTTCGACACAGCCGACAGACTGTATTTCGAGCCTCTTACAAATGAAGATGTAATGAGCATTATTAATGTTGAGAAGCCTTACGGTGTAGTTGTTGCTTTCGGAGGACAGACTGCAATCAAGCTGACCGAGGCCCTGATGAAGATGGGTGTGCCGATTCTGGGCACCGCAGCAGAAGATGTGGATGCAGCAGAAGACCGTGAACTGTTTGACGCGATTCTGGAAAAATGTCAGATTCCGAGACCGGCAGGCCACACCGTATTC
>JAUNCY010000063.1:0-3901 GCA_030526325.1 Bacillota bacterium | reverse complement strand
GATCAGGGAGTAAGAATTCTCGGAACATCGGCAGACAATATTGACAGGGCAGAGGACAGAGAAAGATTTGACGAGCTCCTTGAAGAACTTCAGATAAAGAGACCGGTCGGATATACAGTTATGACAAAGGAAGAAGCCTTTGAAATGGCGGATAAAATCGGTTATCCTGTGCTGCTCAGACCGTCATATGTACTGGGCGGACAGAATATGATTATTGCATTTAACGACAAGGATGTTGATGAGTATATGGATATCATCCTTTCTCACAATATCGAAAATCCTGTTCTCATAGACAAGTATATGATGGGTACGGAGGTTGAAGTTGATGCAATCTGCGACGGAGAGGATATTCTTATTCCGGGTATAATGGAGCATATTGAGAGAGCCGGCGTTCACTCCGGTGACTCTATAGCAGTTTATCCGGCAATGAGCCTTACAGATGATTTTATCGAGAAGATTCTGGATTATTCAAAAAGACTTGCAATATCTCTCGAGACTAAAGGTCTTGTGAATATACAGTATGTAATTTATGAAAACGAGCTTTATGTAATTGAGGTTAACCCCAGATCTTCCAGAACAATTCCGTATATAAGCAAGGTTACGGGAGTTCCTATGGCTGAACTTGCCACAAGAACCATGTTCGGAGAAAAGCTCAAAGATATGGGCTACGGAACCGGAGTATATAAGATTTCACCTTATGTCGCTGTAAAGGTTCCTGTATTCTCATTCGAGAAGCTGATAAATGTTGATACTCATCTCGGACCGGAAATGAAATCCACGGGAGAGGTTCTCGGAATTGCAGGAACTCTCGAGGAAGCATTATATAAAGGTCTTGTGGCTGCCGGATATAAAATGAATAAATCAGGCGGAGGCGTGCTGATAACCATCAGAGACGTTGACAAGCCGGAAATCAGCGATATCGCTCATAAATTTGTAAATCTCGGATATAAGATTTATGCGACAAAGGGAACAGCGGATGTGCTCAGAGCGGAAGGCATTGAAGTAAATGTTGTAGATAAGATATATGAGTCCGACAACAACTGCCTGACACTTCTTCAGAGCGGAAAAGTTGACTACATTATATCCACATCATCCAAGGGAAGAATTCCTACAAATGACTCTGTAAAAATCAGAAGAAAATCTGTGGAGCTCAGTATTCCGTGTCTCACATCCCTTGACACTGCAAATGCTCTGGCAGACAGCCTGAGAAGCCGATATTCCCAGATGAGCACAGAACTTGTAAACATCAATGAGATGAGAAATGAGAGACAGAAGCTCAGATTTACAAAAATGCATGGCTGTCAGAACGATTATATATATTTTAACTGCTTTGAGCAGTCAATTAATAATCCTGAAGGACTCAGTGTAAGTCTTTCGGACCGTCATCTCGGAATCGGAGGAGACGGCGTTGTTCTGATCTGTCCGTCAGATGTGGCTGACGCAAAAATGAGAATGTTCAACCTGGACGGCAGTGAAGGAAAGATGTGCGGAAATGCAATAAGATGCGTCGGAAAATATGTCTATGACAATAATATTGTGAAAAAAGAGAAGCTTACAATTGAGACCCTGAGCGGAATTAAGGAAATAGAGCTCTTCAAGCAGAACGGAGAAATCAGACTTGCGAAGGTTGATATGGGTAAAGCTGAACTTAAAGCAGAACTTATTCCTGTGAATATTCACGCAGATAAGGTAATTAACTACTCTGCAGATATTGCCGGCGGAAGATTTAAGATTACCTGCGTATCCATGGGAAATCCTCACTGTGTAGTATTCAATGATATGATAGACGGACTTGACCTTGAAAAAATTGGGCCTAAGTTTGAAAATGATCCGTTATTCCCGGAAAGAGTCAATACGGAATTTGTAAAAATCATTGATAAACATACTATAAAAATGAGAGTCTGGGAAAGAGGAAGCGGTGAAACCTGGGCATGCGGAACCGGAGCCTGCGCAGCTGTTGTAGCAGCGGTAGAAAACGGATACTGTGAAAAAGATTCAGATGTAACCGTAAGACTTAAAGGCGGAAATCTTATAGTCAGATATACAGACGATACAGTATATATGACAGGAAACGCTGAAACTATTTATGACGGTGTTATAACTATCTAAAATTATTATACATTTGTTTAAATAATACTTTATTCGGGCGGAGAATTCAGCCGGCAGGCTGAGCTCCGCCGTAATTAACAGCAGTAGATTCTGCGGGAGGAAGCTTATGGCTATTTTAGGTTCATTCATCGTACCTCATCCTCCGCTGATTATTCCTGATATCGGCAGAGGGGAAGAAAATAAAATCCGGAGAACCGTGGATGCATATGAAAGGACTGCCAGGGAAATAGGCGGGCTTAAGCCTGATACGATTATAATTATCAGTCCTCATTCGATAATGTATTCGGATTATATACATATTTCTCCGGGAAAGGGAGCATCGGGAGATTTTTCAAAATACGGATATCCTGAAATTTCACTGTCGGCCGAATATGACAGTGCACTTACTTCTTTGATAGAGGAGGAGGCTCAGAAAATGAATGTTTCTGCCGGAACTCTCGGAGAAAAGGATAAGTCGCTGGATCATGCAACAATGATACCTTTGTATTTCATTAACAAATATTACAGTGATTATAAAATCTGCAGAATAGGTATTTCCGGTCTTACCTTTAAAGAGCATTATGCTTTCGGTATGTGCATAAAGGAAGCTGTAGAAAGAGCCGGAATAAATGCTGTTGTTGTGGCCAGCGGAGACCTTTCACATAAGCTTAAGAATTCAGGACCTTATGAATTCGCACCGGAAGGGCCGTCCTTTGATGCCAGGGTTACCATGGATATGTCTCAGGGAAATTTCAAGGATTTTCTGTATTTCAGTGAGGAATTTTGCGATGCTGCGGGAGAATGCGGCCTGAGAGGATTTGTTATTATGGCAGGAATTCTTGACAGAACTGCCGTGAAACCGGAATTCCTTTCGTATGAAGGTCCTTTTGGAGTTGGATATGCCGTATGCCGATTTGAAATTACAGGCCCGGACAAAGACCGTGATTTTCTTGATCAGTTCATTGATGAAAAGGCTGAGGAACTGGATAGAAAAAGAGAGGCGGAAGACGAGTATGTAAAGCTTGCTAGAAAATCCATTGAAGCTCTTCTTCTTGAAAAAACAAGGCTTCAGCGTCCGGAAGGGCTCAGTCCTGAGCTGACAGACAGAAAAGCGGGAGTTTTTGTGTCCATAAAGAAAGACGGCAGGCTGAGAGGCTGTATGGGTACTGTAAAACCGGCAGAGGAATGCATAGCCGATGAAATAATTAATAATGCTTTGGCTGCCGGATTCGGCGATACAAGATTTGATGCATTAAAAGAACATGAACTGAGTGAAATCGAAATCAGTGTGGATGTATTAGGCGTTCCGGAAAAGGTTAACTCGGTTGATATGCTGGATCCCCGAAAATACGGTGTTATTGTTGGAATGGGCTGCGCTGAAGGCCTTCTTCTTCCTAATCTGGAGGGAATTACTACTGTTGAGCAGCAGGTTGCCATTGCTCTGCAGAAAGCAGGAATACCTAAGTCGTCGGGATTTGAGATAAAACGTTTTGAAGTGGTGAGACATATATGAGTGAAAAAATAAAATGCGGAATCTGTCCGTGGAACTGTGCTTTGGCTGAAGGAGAGCGAGGATTTTGCGGTGTCAGAGGAAATATTGACGGGAAAATAGTAAATGTAAACTACGGTTTTCTTGCAGTGGCATCACTTGATCCGATTGAAAAGAAACCCCTCAGAAATTTTTATCCGGGTACAAAAATTCTTTCAATAGGAGCTAACGGCTGCAATATGAGATGTCCTCATTGTCAGAATTTCAGCTTTGCTATGGCTGCGAAGGAGGAAATTGATATGATGGATACGGATCCGCAGGAAG
>JAUNCY010000062.1 GCA_030526325.1 Bacillota bacterium | reverse complement strand
GTTCTGCATGCTTTTGAGAAAGCACATACAGGGCGGGAAAATCAATAAAATTGTACAGAAACAGACAGAAAGAATAGTGGAATTCTGCATAGATTCATTCAACGAACTGGGTTTTCCCACCACAAAGAAGCTTATTGTGGAAATCATGGGCAAACACAGCAACATAACATTAACTGACAGTTCAAACGACAGGATAATAGACAGCATCAAAAGAATTTCCTTTGATGTCAACCGTTACAGGCAGCTGCTGCCCGGAATGACCTATGTGTATCCTCCTTCCCAGGACAAACTTCCTTTTACAGAGGTATCCGAACAGGTTTTCCGGGAAATAATAGGAGGCTCCAACCAGTCTGTTTCCAAAGCTGTTGTGTCAAAGATTATGGGTTTCAGCCCTTTTATGGCGGTATCCCTGTGCAGCTCTGCAGGAATTGACTGTGAAAGATCCGGTTCTCTTACCTGCGAAGAAGATATTGCCCGACTGTACAGAGAATTTGCAGATACAGTCGATAAAATCAGCAAAGGTGAATTTTCACCTTCGGTATGGATTGACGATGAAAATGCTCCCGTAGATTTTTACTGCTTCAATCATCCCGATTATTCGGCAGCCCATAATAAAATCAGTTTTAATACAATAGGCGAAGCCGAGGAATACTATTATACAAGGAAAAAATCCACTAACCGCATTCGTCAGAAGTCATCAGATCTGAACAAAATACTGACAACTCTTCTCGATAAGCTGTATCTGAAAAAATCCAGGCTGTCCGAAGATATACTCAAAGCTGAAGGAGCTGAAATTTTCAAGTTAAAGGGAGAGCTGATTTTTGCAAACATTTACAGCATAAAACAGGGTTCCTCATCGGTTTCACTTTATAATTATTATGAAGACTGTATGACGGAAGTTGCTCTGGATCCCAGACTGTCCCCTTCTGACAACGGTCAGAAATATTTTAAAAAGTACACCAAACAGAAAACAGCTCTTATAGAGAAGAATATTCAGCTGGAAGAAAACGACAGAGAAATAAAATACATTGAATCTGTCTATCAGCTTCTGGAAAACGCCTCGGATTACAATGATGTGGAGGAAATCCGTCAGGAATTAATAAACGGCGGATATATCAGAAGAAGAGGAAATGCCTCAAAAGCCAAAAGCACAGCTTTTCCGGCTCATGAGCATCATACCTCCGACGGCTTCAGAATACTTGCCGGCAGAAACAACAAACAGAACGATATTCTTACACTCAAGACAGCAGGCTCAAAGGATATCTGGTTCCATACAAAAGATATCCCGGGTACGCATGTAATACTGTTCACGGAAGGAAAAGAACCCTCTGAACAGGCACTTTTTGAAGCTGCTTCGACAGCCGCATACTACAGCAAGGGAAAAATGTCCGAAAACGTTCCTGTGGATTATACCTATGTAAAATATGTGAAAAAACCATCCGGAGCCAAGCCCGGAATGGTGATATTCGACCACAACAAAACTCTGTACGTTACACCGGGCCTTCCTCCCGAAACGGATAACGAAGGCAAATAATGAAAGAAAAACGTCAAAAATTGAAAACTCTGTTGACTGCGTAATTACACCGATTATTATGTATTTATCAAATACTGTGTCGGGAGGGTATTATGGAGAAAGAAATAAAAAACAGAGGACGAAAGAAAAAATATATAGATATATCACTGCTTGAAGATGCTGACCATGTAAGTGAGGCCGAAGCCGCTCCGCTGTTTCTTTCATGTTCCATATGCGGCAGCACGAAAGACATTGCGGCGTTTAGAAATAAACATATATGTATGAAATGTCTGAATTATATAAAGGGCAGGAAAAGATCCTGAATGAATTATGGAAAGCAAGAAAAAAATACTGAATATCGCCTTGTATGCCGGGGAAATTATGCTGAAAAACGGTGGTGAAACTTACAGGGCGGAAGATGTTATGTCAAGAATATGTCAGGTGTGCGGGATTGAAAAAGTTGTTTCCTTTGTCACTCCCACAGGCATGTTTCTGTCTATAGATGACGGTATGGAGGACGGTTACACCTATACCTTTCAAAAGGAAATAAACTTCAGGGAAATAAATCTCACAAAGGTTTCTGAAATCAACGATTTCTCCAGAAGCTTCAATCCTGAAATGATGACTCTGGATGACGCTATGGCAAAGCTTAAAGAAATCGATAATAAAAAATCATATGCGGTTCCCCTGAAGACAGCCTTTGCGGGAATTTCAACGGCTGCTTTTACTGCGGCAAACGGAGGAAGACCGAATGATGCAGTCTGCGCTTTTGTAATAGGAATGATTATGTTTCTTTTTGTGGAAATATACGGCAGAATCGAAAAAAATGATTTTATCAGAACTCTTATTGCCAGCGCAATAGGAGCTTTTCTGGCTATTATGTCAGTAGTTCTGGGCATATGCAGCGATACTCAATATATACTCATCGGTGCAATCTACATTCTCCTGCCGGGAATAGCCATCACCAATGCCATTAGAGATTCTCTGTCCGGAGATCTTCTGGCAGGGCTGGTGAGAGTTTTCGAAGCATTGGTCATATCCGGTTCAATTGCCATAGGTGTGGGTATAGTACTTAAGATTTTCGGAATGTTTTAGGAGGTGTATACTGTGTTTTTTATAAAATGCGCTGCTATTTTTATCGGAACATTCGGGTATGCCACAATCATTAACATCCCCAAAAAGCATCTTTTCCACACGGCTTTTACCGCTATGGCAGGATACTGCGTATTTCTTCTGATGCTTCCGTCCGAGATAATAGGCTGTTTTCTGGGGGCCTGCGTTATTGCCGCTCTGGGCGAAATATTCTCAAGAACTTTAAAAGACGCTGCCACCCTGTTTATTATTCCGGGAATTATTCCGCTGGTTCCGGGAGCAAAACTTTACAATATGACACTGAGCCTTATCAGGCAGGATTTCAATGAGGCTGCCACTTTAGGCGTTCAGGTGCTTATGTACGCGGGCGGCATAGCTATAGCCATACTTCTCGTATCCAGTACAGTAAGATCTGTAACGGGATATGCTTCAAAGCTGAAGAAAAACAAGCGCAAAGGTTCTTTACAGCGATAAAGAAGCTGCCGGATTTTGACAATTCGACAGCTTTAACTTTTATTACTGGTTTTCAGTTTTTCTGTATGAAATACGCTTTACCGGTTAATAAAAACCAGATTAGTATCGTTGGAAAGATTAACTATATTGTACAGGAACAGTACCCTGTCAATGCCGTATTTTTCCATGATATCTTCAAGATTGTTTCTGTAGTATCTCATGTCAACAGCGATAACAGTATCGTATTCCTCTGCGATAAAAGGAATAAAGCAGTGAGCAAAAGAATCTTTTACAACGAGAAGATTATTTCCTTCCCCTTCTGCAGCTCCGTTCTTTTTTACTACCGTAACCGGATTATTGCCCGACAGGAAGTATGAATACTTATCTTTCACTTTGAGATATTCCTCATCGTAAAACGAATCCATTCTCTTTATCGATTTTCCCGCACTGTCAAAGATTTCAACGCTGAAGCTGTTTTCTGCGTCCTTGGGATCAAATCTCAGGATACTGTCCGGCTGAATAGAAGACATCAGTGCTTTTGAATAATTTGTTCCAAGAAAACGGTCTGACACCTCCGTAATGCTGTAATCTTCTTTTTGCGGATTTTTTTCGGATAAATACTGATATGCGTAGAAGGCTCCAAGGGTTGTCCAGTGATGATCGGTTCTGTAATAAATATACTCATCTGATTTTTCTCTGAGCACTTTTCTCAAATCAGTAATCGGAATTTTCCCATTCTCAGTCACACAGTCAAAGGCCTCTTCCTCTTCCCTGTACGGAATCTGCACCGGAAGCTTTTCATTCAGAACACCCGCAGCAGTGGGCACAACCATAAGGGTAATATCTGCACCGCACCTCCCGGCAAATGTATTAATGCTGTCTATGTTCTCTTTTAACTGATCAGTGTCAATGGAATCCACCGAAAACAGATATCCGTCCGCGCCGAAATATACCAGACCATTGTCTTTTTTACCGGCAGCCAGCTCAGCCGTAGTCTTTAAAGACATAAATCTGTCTCTTCCCGGAAACTGGTCCTGGACATATTTTTCAAAATCCTTTGTAAAGCTTCCGTAAATTACCGCTGAAGCCTCCGGTACAGGCATCAAATTCAGCTTTCGATTTTCGTTTTCCGAGAAATCCGAATCACTGATTATAAAAGACAATACAGTAAACGTCAAAACAGTGACTATGAAAAATACCGATATTATTATGTATCTTATATTATCGTTTTTCTTCTTATCGTTATTCATTGCGATTCCTCATAACTAAAATCTGAAATACAGGAACGGATTATATGTTGATGCTATAATGAATGCAGTGCTCAGCAATAAAATCAGCCCGGTTCCCGTTCCTTCCGCCAGTCCTTTAAGGACATATTTATATTCAATTTTTCTCATTAATTTTCCCCATAAATGTGCCGGCAGAGAAGTGCATCCTATTACCGCTGCCGCAAAGATTATCAGGTTATTGCTCAAAAGGTACACCGAAGCGCTGT
Organism: Bacillota bacterium; assembly: GCA_030526325.1. Classification (GTDB taxonomy): domain Bacteria; phylum Bacillota; class Clostridia; order Peptostreptococcales; family Anaerovoracaceae; genus RGIG1899. Next base: position 3,391 of record JAUNCY010000062.1, on the reverse strand, counting down.
CCCACAGCCCTCCGTCAGTGAATCCGAACATTGCGCCGATATATGATACTATTCCGCCAATATCCTCAATACTGAATATTACCCAGCTTATCATTACAATTACCATAGTATAGATTCGGGAAAAAACAGAAGGAATTCTCTCCAGAACATTCAGGAGGAACAGCTTTTCCGCAATCAGAATGACCGCAAAATACAGCCCCCATAATGCAAAATTCCAGCTTGCTCCGTGCCACAGACCTGTAAGAGCCCATACTGCCAGAATATTAAAAATCTGTCGCGCCGTTCCTTTCCGGTTTCCGCCCAGCGGAACATATACATATTCCTTAAACCATGTGCCCAGGGATATATGCCACCTTCTCCAGAATTCCGTTATCGATACTGACATATACGGGTGCCTGAAGTTCTCCGGGAATTCAAATCCGAACATCTTTCCCAGTCCTATAGCCATATCTGAATAACCCGAAAAATCGAAATATATCTGCATAGTAAATGCCGCTATTCCAATCCATGCAGTGAACACAGGCGATGACGACATATCTCCTGCCGATACCGAATCCCAGATAATCCCCATATTGTTTGCAATAAGTACCTTTTTTGCCAGTCCGGCAGTGAATCGTTTTACACCGCTGCCGAACATTTCCCAGCTGTGCTCTCTGTTATGAAGCCGGTCTTCTATAGATTTAAGCCTCACAATAGGGCCGGCTATGAGCTGCGGAAACAGCGCAATGTATGTTCCGAAATCGATAATGTTTCTCTGAAGCCTCACATCTCCCCTGTACAGATCAACAAGATAGGACATTGCCTGGAAAGTATAAAAAGATATTCCTATCGGCAGCGGAAGATTCATAGCCGAAAAATCGGCGGAAAATACCGAATTCACGGTTTCAATCAAAAAATCCGCATATTTAAAAAATCCCAGAATCAGAATATTTACGCAAACACCGGCTGCGAGAAAAGCCTTTCCCGATCTTTTATAAATTATTATTCCCGCCAGATAATTCAGAATTATTGATACAATCATCAGAATTACATAGACAGGCTCGCCCCAGGCGTAGAAAAAAAGGCTCCCCGCAAGAAGAACAAGGTTCCTCATCCTGCATGGAGCCAAAAAGTACAATACTAATACTGCCGGTAAAAAATAAAACAGAAATGTTATACTGCTGAATACCATCTGTACCGTTACCCCTTTTACAAATTATCTATATACGCTTTTATCGCTTCTTCGGCACTGGCTGAATTGTCACAGATAACCATAATTACCGTATTTCCTTCTCTCTTGATCACCGGAGAATTCAGCTTTACAAGTTCTTCGGGAACGTAGTTTTCGAATCCTTCTTTCTGGATTTCTATTCTTCTCCTGCATGCCTCCTCAGCCTTATCGGCGCCTTCCCTGTCATCTGATGTCAGCACCGTAATTTCCTCCGCAGTAGCGCCTGTACTGAAATATGCGCATGCATCTGAAAGTCCGCTGCCGTCAAGTCCGTATACCTTATACAGAATTTCACTGTCAACTGTATCCATGAAATCTTTGAATTCAACATTTTCTGCAATATATTTTGCTAAATCCGCTGCGGCAATAGCCTTGTATGCCCCGCCGTTAGCGCTTTGTGTTTCGTCATCTCCGGAGCATCCTGCTGCGGCAAACATCATCATAATAACCAATAAACCGGCAATTAATTTCTTCATATTATTTTTCATCCTTTTCCACATGTTACAAGCAATACTTAATATGTAATCTGCGCAAGATATTCTGCCCATATCCTGCAGTATTCACGGTTAATATGTACACCGTCACTGGTTGCCTCTTCTTTCAGGGCTCCGTTTTCATTAATCAACGGTTTGTCCGGATTAAGATATTTTACGTTGTTTCTCTCCGCAAGCTCAACCAGGTTTGTGTTGTACCAGTAAATCTGGGCATTGTTTACCGTCTTATCGGAATTCGACCGGTTTTCTCCCACAGGAAACAGAAGTTCCACATAAATATCTGCTCCCGGCTGAGCGGATTTAATCTTACTGATTAATTCTTCATACTCAGTAAGAAACTTGTCTATGCTCACCCAGCCCAGCTCATTTATGCCCAGACAAATATATACTTTGCTGTACTGTTTTGATGACAGCATATCATAAACAGACAGATTCTGACCGTCAACGTTTACTTTTTTTCCGTCCACAACCTTGTCAATAGTCATGGATTTTGCACAGAAAAAGTCAGCGTTGTCAATTCCGGAGTACAATTTGAGACCTTCAGTCCTCGAATCCCCGATAAATAATGCCCCTTCGAACACACCGTATACTCCCTTTTCAGTGTTATCTACCTGAGCATTTGTACCATCGTTTTCGGAAACGTCCGCATTCCCCTGCACATCTCCCGAACCGTCCGTATTTTCAATTATTTCTCCCGGCTGTTTTTCATCTGCTGTATCCCGGTTATCCGCAGTGCATCTGGATATGAAAACCATAATAAATATCAGCATAAATAACACGAAAAAAACAAATCGGGGTTTAAACCTGACTCTTTTAATCAAATCAGAAGCATCTCTTTTTCCCATCTAAGCATTTTCCTTTCAGCCTTATTTTATACCCTTATGTATTCATAATCCTACTATCATTGCCGACATTTTTCAATAGGATTTGACATGAATTTTAAATATTAAATTTTCTTTAATTTTTAACCAAACTAAAAAAAGGAAGATGCTCTCATCTTCCTCTTTTACAAATATCATATTACTTTTTTCTCAGCCTTTCCAGAAGCCTGCTGAACTCTTCAGGAAGTTCACTGACAAATTCCATATACTCTCCTGTTGACGGATGAACAAATCCAAGCACTTTTGCATGAAGCATCTGGGATGCGGCTCCCGGAACTTTTTTCTCAGGTCCGTACACCTGATCCCCCACCAGAGGATGTTTTTTATATGCCATATGTACCCTTATCTGATGGGTTCTTCCTGTTTCCAGTCTTGCCTCTATAAAAGTATACGTGCCGAATCTTTCCAGCACCCTGTAATGAGTAACTGCCCTTTTACCCCCCTGAACCACAGCCATCTTAAACCGGTTGTTGGGATTTCTTCCGAGGGGAGCATCCACTGTTCCCTCGTCCTCTTTGATATTGTCAAATACCAGGGCGTTATATACTCTGGTTATGGAATGCACCTTAAGCTGCTCTGCCAGTGAAATATGCGCTTTGTCATTTTTTGCAATCATTATAAGTCCCGAGGTATCTTTGTCTATTCTGTGAACTATCCCCGGTCTTACCACTCCGCCTATTGAAGATAAATCCCTGCAGTGATAAAGCAGCGCATTCACCATAGTTCCTTTTTCGTTGCCGGGTGCAGGATGAACAACCATACCTTTAGGCTTGTTTATTACCGCCAGGTCCTCATCTTCATACACG
>JAUNCY010000009.1 GCA_030526325.1 Bacillota bacterium | reverse complement strand
TGGATGAAAGTACTATGCTGCCGTGTTCCTGAACTATGCATTCGCATTCTTTTTCTATACTTATCTCGGAATCTGTAGCAGTCATTTTTATTGAATTGTCGGAAACGGTCTCTATAAGTATACCTTTAAGAATAGGAATAGTGGTTCTGTTTGTAACAGCTTTATAAACTGTATTCAGAGCTTTGTTTAAAGTCTGTTGAGGACAGATGATTTTCATATTCTTCTCCTTTTTTATTTAAATATTTTAGTATTAATAGTAGTAGTAACTGTTAATTTGTTAATATTATAAATTATTATTGAAATTTAAACAATTAACATTGTGGACAGGTCTGTTGATAACTTGCTGTTTTTATTAACAAAATGTGTATAAATCACGATTTCAGTTCCGATATAAGTGTCTGGACTATTTCGTTCAGATTTGAGTTTACTTTTATCTCAGCTTCTATTTTGGAATGAGCATGAATTACTGTGGTATGATCTCTGTTTCCGAATTCTTCTCCTATCTTTGGAAGAGAAAGCTTTGTCAGCTCTCTGCAGAGATACATGGCAATCTGTCTCGGATATGCCAGGTTTCTTGAGCGTTTTGAAGATTCTATTTCAGATACTTTAATATTAAAGTATCTGGAAACGGATTCTTTGATAGCAGACGTAGTGAGAGCTTTATCCTTGTCAACATATACATCTTTGAGAATGTTCTTGGCAAATTCTCTTGATATAGGAGTGTTTTCCAGTTTTGATCTGGCTGACACTCTGATCAGTGCTCCTTCGAGTTCCCGGACATTGTACTGTATTTTTTCAGCTATGTAATCTATTGCCTCCAGAAGACCCGGAGTAATTTCCATATTTTCCTGCTCCGCCTTCTTCCTTAATATAGCGTTTCTGGTTTCTATATCAGGCGGATTTATATCAGCTATAAGGCTCCATCCGAATCTGGATTTAAGTCTTTCCTCAAGGTTCTGCATTTCCTTCGGTGGCTTATCGCTGGTTATTATTATCTGTTTATGGTTGTTGTAAAGTGTATTGAAGGTATGGAAGAATTCTTCCTGAGTACCTTCTTTTTTCTCGAGAAACTGTATATCATCTATAATAAGAACATCCACGCTGCGGTATTTGTTTCTGAATTCATTGTTAGTTTTGTTTTTAATAGATTCTACCATTTCATTCACAAATGTTTCTGAAGATACGTAGAGAACATCGAGTTCAGGTCTGTTTTTAGCAAGGTCGTTTGCTATTGCGTTTATCAGATGAGTTTTTCCCAGTCCTGCTCCTCCGTATATAAACAAAGGATTATAAATTTCAGCCGGAGCCTTTGCAACGGCGTTGGCGGCAGCATGGGCGAAATTGTTAGCCTTTCCTATTACGAAGTTGTCAAAAGTATATTTCGGATTTATGAATTCATTTTGTTTTACCTGCGCGGCATCCTTTTGAAGAGATTTATTCTCAACGATGAATTCTGTTTTAAGTTCTATACCGCAAACGTCTTTTAAAGACATTTCTATAGGATTTTTATATCTTTCTATAAGCCTTTCCTTTGAATATTCATTTTCTGCTTGAAGAGTTATTATCTCGTTTGTATAATCAATAGAAACGGGCTTAATAGGTTTTATAAATGAGATATAAGGGGCTTCTGCTACTTCATTTTGAATCATTTCCAGAGTCTCGCTCCAGAGTTCTTTTAAACTGTTCATTAGTGCCCTCCATTCGTAAAAAAAAACGCTTTGATGTTTCAAAAATTTATGGTAGGGATATACTAACACAACAACTTATCCACAGGCAACAAAAAAATATCCACAGAAATTTTATTGGAATTTATGCATTCAGGTGTTTTTTCAACAAGTTGTGGATAAAAACTTTCAACATATCAACATGATGTAAATATTAATCAAAAAAAATTTTTTTTACTTATTTTTAAAATGTTTTTATATGAAATAGTCCTTAATATGTTGAAAAAAAGGGATTGACATCAAATTTCTATAAATGTATAATCATAAAGCGATGTTGTTTTATTTTTGATTTATACAAAATAACATAGATACTATGCAACAAGGAGGTGTATCGACGTTGAAAAGAACATATCAGCCAAAGAAAAGACAGAGAAAAGTTGAACATGGTTTCAGAAAAAGAATGAGTTCAAAAAACGGTAGAAATGTTTTAAAGAGAAGAAGACTCAGAGGAAGAAAAAAATTAACAGCATAAGACCGCGAAAGTGGTCTTTTTGTTTAATTCTCTGAGCTTTTTTATTATTAAAAGAAGCGAGTGATAAACATGTTAAGACCTGAGGTCTTGAGAAACAAAAAAGATTTTTCTGCTATATACAGCAAAGGAAAATCAACAGGAGACAAATACGTAGTGGTTTTTTATAGAAAAAACCAGTTGGATTACACCAGAACTGCTTTTCTTGCAAGCAAAAAAGTAGGCAAGAGTGTTCAAAGAAATAAAGCAAGAAGACTGATGAAAGAGTCTTACAGGGAAGTAAAAGATTCCGTAAAACCGGGCAATGACATTATTATGATTGCCAGAAACACAATAAACGGAGCAACATATTTCCAGGTACAAAAGTCGCTGAAAAATGCACTTTCAAGGGTAAAACTTTTAAAGGAAGATTAACTGTGAAGTATATTTTGATTTATATAGTAAGAGGATATCAGATTTTCATTTCTCCTCTTCTGCCAAAAACATGCAGATTTTACCCTACGTGTTCGGAATATTTTATACAGGCGGTCAGGAAGTACGGTGCTTTAAAAGGAACATGGTTAGGAATAAAAAGGATTCTGAAGTGTCATCCGTTTAATCCGGGTGGATATGATCCATTAAAATAGAAATACTGGAGGAATATAATGGATTCTATAATGTCTATATTTTATATTTTCGCAAAGCCGCTGGCTATGCTCCTTTTCTGGCTTTACGGCATAGTAGGAGATTACGGAATAGCAATTATAATTTTTACATTAATTGTAAGAACTATTCTGTTCCCGCTGTATAATTCTCAGATGAAGCAGTCTGCTCAGATGACTGAACTTCAGCCGAAGCTTCAGCAGCTTCAAAAGCAATACGGACACGACAAAGAAAAGTACAATCAGAAGGTAATGGAGTTTTATCAGGAAACAGGAATGAATCCGGCAAAAGGATGTCTTCCTCTGCTTATTCAGATGCCTATTCTGTTCGGACTGTTTGCTGCTTTAAGAAGCCCGCTGAGCTACTATACTTCAAACACGGAAGCAATACTGGCAATACATCAGTCTTTCCTTTGGATACAGGATTTGAGTCAGCCTGATAAATGGATTTTGCCGATACTTGCCGGTATTACAACATTTTTCTCATATAAAATCACCTCAGCCGCAAATCCGCAGGCTGCAGGATCTATGAAGGTAATGCAGTACATTTTCCCTCTCATGATAGTATGGTGGGGAAGATCTTTCCCGGCAGGTCTTACTCTTTACTGGTTTGTAGGTACTCTTTATATGTGCATACAGCAGAAGATAGTAATTGCAAAGCTGAACAAAGACAGAGAAAAAAGAGCTGCTCAGGCTCAGTACGAAAAAGAGCATCCTGAGCTGTTCGTAAAAGAAGAACCAAAAGAAGAAAAAGAAGAAATTGTTGTGGAAGATGATACAGATGCATATGAAGAATACGAAAGCATTGATGATTACAGCGATTTCTATACAGAAGAAGAACTTGCAAGAATGAATAAAAACAAGGGAAAAAATAAGAAGAAAAAATAAGGGAGGAACATCAAGTGGATTTTTCAGAAAAATACGGCAGAACCATAGAAGAAGCTGCTCAGCTTGCGGCAGCAGATTTAAACCTTACTATAGATGATGTAGAAATTGAAGTGCTTGAGGAGCCTTCAAAAGGTTTTCTCGGAATAGGAGCAAGATCGGCTAAGGTCAGAGTAACACCAAAGAAAACTTCTGAAAATACAGCTCTTGAATTTGTAAAAGAAACAGCGGAGAAAATGGGTCTTGATTTAAAGATAACATCAAGACAGAGTGATAATATCATATTTATAGATATTGAAGGAAAGGATTCCGGTACTATTATCGGTAAAAGAGGACAGACTCTTGATTCTCTTCAGTATCTTGTAAATCTTGTTGTAAACAAGAATACGGACAAATATATGAAAGTTGTTGTAAATGCCGAAAATTACAGAGAAAAAAGAGAAAGCACTCTTGAACAGCTTGCTATAAGACTTGCGGGCAAGGTTTCCAAGACAAGAAGATCCGTAAGACTTGAGCCTATGAATCCATATGAAAGAAAGGTAATTCATACAACACTTCAGGACGATGTAAGAGTTAATACAAAGAGCGAAGGGGAAGAACCTTACAGAAGAGTTGTCATTGAACCGAGAAGAGGACATAATGCATAGAGAAGAAACTATTGCGGCAATAGCCACCGCTCCCGGAGAAGGGGGAATAGGAATAGTTAGAATCAGCGGAGAATTGGCAGAGACTATTCTCCGTTCTCTTTTTATTCCCGCAAATAAATCCGGCAAAAGTAAAAATGAAATTGAATACAGAAAGCTTTCCTACGGCCATATTGTAGATCTTGCAACAGGCGAAATAATAGATGAGGTTCTGGCAGTTATGATGAAAGGACCTTATACTTACACTGCAGAGGATGTAGCAGAAATCAACTGTCACGGAAGTATGGTTTCTCTGACAAAAACTCTCGATCTGGTTCTAAAAAACGGTGCGAGAATTGCAGAGCCCGGGGAATTTACCAAGAGAGCATTTTTAAACGGCAGAATAGACCTTTCTCAGGCTGAGGCCGTTATAGATGTAATAAGGGCAAAGACAGATGTGAGCTATAAAGCTGCAATGGGTCAGCTTTCCGGCCGCCTTTCAGATAAAATAAATGATATAAGAGGGAGACTGGTTGATGTTCTTGTTAATCTGGCTGTAAACATTGATTATCCCGATGAGGATATTGAGATAATGACATATGAAAAAATTAAGAATCAGCTGGAGGATATAGAATCAGCTCTGAAAGAGCTTTCGGAAACAGGATATACCGGGAGAATTTTGAGAGAAGGCCTCAATACAGTTATAGTGGGAAAGCCTAACGTGGGAAAATCCTCTCTTATGAATGTTTTATTAAAAGAGAAACGTTCTATTGTAACCGAAATACCCGGTACAACAAGAGATACCATAGAAGAACAGCTGAATATGGGAGGAATACTGCTTAATATTACTGATACGGCAGGTATACGCGAAACGGACGACACTGTTGAAAAAATCGGCGTTGAAAGGAGTCTGGAAAGACTCAGAAGAGCTGATCTGGTGCTGTTTATTGCAGATATTTCAAGACCTCTGGATTCAGAAGATCTGGAAATAATAAAAGAGCTGCAAAATAAGGAAGAGGTAATCGTCCTTTTAAATAAGGCCGATAAGAACAGAGTTATAGATAAGTCTGATTTAGCCGGATACTTCGCTGAACCGGATATTATAGAAACTTCCATGGAGGACGGAAGAGGAATCAGGGAACTGGAGGACAGAATTAAGAGTATGGTATATAAAGGAAGAGTAAGCGCTTCCGAGAATGTTCTTATTACTAATGTCCGACATCTTAATCTGGTAAATAAGGCTTTAATTTCCCTTCAGGAGGCTTTAATTTCCGCAAAGGACAAACAGCCTTTTGAACTCATAGAAATTGATGTAAACGAAGCCTGGACCTGTCTGGGCGAAATTACCGGTGAGGCTGTAAGGGAAGATATTATAAGTGAAGTATTCTCAAGATTCTGTCTCGGAAAATAAAAAATATCCGCATCAGTCATAAGGTCTGATGCGGATTTATTATTTATTATTCTAATGTAAAGCTTTGTCTGTTTTCTCCCATTATACGGCAGAGAATAGCAGCAACCTCGCTTCTTTTTATACAGTCATCCGGATTGAAGTTTCCGTCTTCATCACTTCCGCATATGATGCCCGCTCTGTAGAAATCATAGATTTCATCGGCATAAAGTGAATCTGAAGGAACATCCGGTATTGAACCGGCAGGAATTTTGTTTATTGCCTCCAGTTCGGATTCCGGAACTGCTGCATGGAAAATATGAATGTATTCAGCTCTTGTTATTGCTTTGTCGTAATCTGAATATCTCCATGGAATTTCGTTGGCCTTTGCAAAATTTACATATGTCTTATACCACGGGCTGCAGTTGCTGTCAAAATAAAGGTAAGGGTCTTTTCCCTTGAAAAGTACATTTATTCGTGCCGCAAGAGTGATTGCTTCCGCATAGGTCATATTGTCCCTTGGGAAAAATCTTGTATCGCTTTTTCCTTCAATAAGATCCATTTTTACAGCCTGAACAATATCATTGTAGTACCAGTCGTTTTCTGATACATCTGTGAAATTTTTTATTTCTGCAATATTAAAATAATTATCTAAAATGTCTCTTGCAAAAGACTCATTCATTTTATTTGTATATTTGCATTTTATTCCCCCATTGTAGACAGACATGGATATGGTTGAAAAATTGTTATAATCGGCACTTTGAGCCGTTGCTGTGCCGTCTATACCGTTGTGACATATCATACCTTCATATTCACCATATCCGTTTACAGTAATCGTTGCTATGGCATATCCGGAATCTGCGCTCATAAGCGTCAGAGGAGTTCTGGAATAGGTTTCACCGTTTTTTTTCAGATAAACATAAGGTTTGCAGTTCGGTACATAGTTGTACAGGTATGAAGGATCCTCCGGCATTGAAAAAGCGACAACTATATTATAAGAGATATTTTCGGATTCATATTCCACACGGACTTTTTCTACAGCTTCATCAACCCTGTTTATGAATATTTCGTATTGATCGTTGTTCCATTCTTCCTGGGATGAAAGGTTCCATTCTTTATTGCATTCAGATATAGTTTCGGTTCTTATGGCATTGTAATCAATATTAAAATCAGAATCAGCCTTTTCGCAGTACCAGGAAGCCACGCCCCATCCGTTGCTCTGGGCGTTTCCGGCAAAAGACGTGAATGCCGCCGCTGACATAATCATTGCAGCTGCAGCAATGAAGGCAATAACTTTCTTTATCTTTATCATTTTGCGTCCTCCTTTCGATTCAGAGCATTATTATCTTATTATGCAAGCATTCTATCACACCTTTAATCCCTTCGCTATTGATTAAAGAAAAAGTAATATTATTAAAATGAAATTGAAATTTATCATAATTGTGTTCAAATAAAAAACCCGAATTCCTGCAAAAAGGAACTCGGATTTAATTCAATATGGTTTTATGCAGCAGAATTATCTGCAGAATCTGTACCTTCCGCACCTTCGGTATTTTCTGAAGAACTTCCGGAATATATTTCAGTGAGCATCTGCTTTATTTGTTCTTCATCTGAGAACCAGAAGGAAAGACCTCCTTCACCGTTTCGTGCTTCTCCCGGAACAGTGTAGGTTTTAATATTGTCAGAAGACAGATTGGTAGCTTTTTTTGCAAGGGAAACTACAGTCTTTACGTCCACATCCGATTCAACATTTTGAACTACCGAACGGGCAACACTGATAATATTGAGACCCAGTGCCTGTTTGAAAGCAGATTTCATAAATTCCTGCTGAGCCTTTATTCGGCCGATATCTCCTTCGGGATATCCTTTTCGATATCTGAGGAATTTTACGGAGCTTTCTCCGTCAAGAACCTGATATCCTTCCGGAATATCGATATTCAGAGGAGGATCATCGTAAGGGTCGCTGTATTTCATATGGAAAGGAACGTTCATAGGAACTCCTCCCATAGAGTCTACAATATTCTTTACACCGTCATAATCGATTTTCATATAGCAGTTAATAGGAATACCTTGTAAAATATCGCTTACCGCTGTTGCAAGGCTTAATGCTCCTTCTGAGCTGTAAGAACTGTTCAGCTTCTTTTGAGCAGGCGAATTGTATCCTTCTCTCGGATAGTAAGTATCACGCGGTATTGAAATTATGGATATTTCGTCTGTATCCATATCATAAGAAACCAGCATAATGGTATCCGCAAGGTTTGTATTTATCCCCATAAGCAGTACATTAAGGCGGTTTGCTTCGGTGAAAGTTTGGAAGAAAGGACTGTTTTCATCGATAAGCACAGGCAAATCCTCGGATAAATCTGTCTCTGCAGTAAAAATGGTTATATCCTGAATACCTTCCCACCAGGCAAATGCAGGTGTAAAAATACACACAAACAGTATCATTGTTACGATACAGGTCTTAATAAATGATTTCATCTCTTTTTCCCTTTCATTACAGAATATTTTCTATAATAATCCTAATATCCCCACAAATATTATGATATGTTGTAAATTATAACATATGTAGCATTACAAAGAAATTTCAAATATGTTACAAATGCAAAATTAATGTTCCTATATTATAAACCGCAAATGCAGTGCACCAGGCCACAAAAGTCTGGAACAGTATTACACTGACAGCTGCCTTCATTCCCCCAAGCTCTCTTTTTACAGCGGTAATAGCCGCAACGCACGGGGTGTAAAGCAATGTAAATACAAGGAAAGAAAAAGCTGCTGCGGGAGAGAATATCTGTGAAAGAACAGGTCCAAGCGCAGAGATTTCCGATCCCATAAGCACTGCCAGCGAACTTACAACGGCTTCCTTCGCAGTAAATCCGGTGATAAGGGCTGTTACAGCCTGCCAGTTTCCGAATCCTACAGGTGCAAAAACAGGAGCAATAAAGGCGCCTATTGTGGCGAGTATGCTGTCCGCACTGTCGGTTACTATATTCAATCTGAAGTCCAGGCTTTGAAGCACCCAGAGTATTACAGTTGCCGCCAGAATAACGGTAAATGCTTTTACTATGAAGCCCCAGGCTTTTTCCCACATGTGTATCATTACGCTTTTAAGAGAAGGCATCCTGTATGACGGCAGTTCCATAACAAAGGGAACCGGTTCTCCTTTAAACAGGGTATTTTTAAACAACACTCCCACAAGTATGGCCATTATTATGCCGATTAAATACAGTGACAGCATAACAAGGGTTTTATGTTCATCAAAAAATACATCTGTGAACAAAGCGTATATCGGTATTTTGGCACTGCAGGACATGAAGGGTATAAGCAGCACCGTCATTTTTCTGTCTTTTTCACTAGCAAGAGTCCTGGTTGCCATGATTGCGGGCACGGAGCAGCCGAAACCTATGAGCATAGGTACAAAAGATCTTCCGGAAAGTCCGAACTTTCTCAGAAGTCTGTCCATAACAAAAGCAACTCTGGCCATATACCCGCTGTCTTCAAGTATTGACAGGAAGAAGAACATTACAACTATAAGCGGCAGGAATGAAAGTACCGAGCCTACACCGGAAAATATTCCTTCTATTATGAGGGCATGCACCCACTCGTTCATACCGTAAGCTGTCAGAGCCCGGTCTGCCAGATCGGTGAGTCCGTCTATGGCATAGGCCAGAAGATCGCTTAATCCGGAGCCTATGAGTCCGAAGGACAGCCAGAAAATCAGCATCATGATTCCAAGAAATATCGGCAGTCCAAGGTATTTGTGAGTAAGAACAGTATCGATTTTTACAGAGCGCTGATGCTCTTTTGTCTCCTGATGCCTGAAAACGGTTTTTTTACATACAGTATCTATATAATCATATCTCATATCCGCCAGAGCAGCCTCTCTGTCGGTATGAAGGGTTTCTTCCATTTCAGTTACAATATGATCAAGGATATCCCGTTCGTTTTCACTGAGGGAAAGGGAATCTATCATCAGACTGTCTCCCTCAACCAGCTTAGTTGCTGCAAATCTGGCTGATATGCCGTTTTTCTCGGCCCGGTCTTCAATAATATGGGCTATGGAGTGAATTGCTTTGTGGACGGCTCCTTTGCAGAAGTCCATCCTTTGGGGATGAATGTTATCTTCAGCGGTCTGAACAGTTCTTTCTATAAGTTCGGCGATACCTTCATTTTTGCTGGCGGAAATAGGAACAGCCGGTATCCCAAGTTCATTCTGAAGCTTTTGCACGTCAATAGAGTTCCCGCTGGCTCTGACCTCGTCCATAAGATTGAGCGCCAGAATCATGGGAACTTTAAGCTCCATAAGCTGCAGTGTCAGATACAGATTTCTTTCAATATTGGTTGCATCCAGAATATTTATTATACAGTCAGGCTTCTCATTAATTAAAAAATCTCTTGTAACTACTTCTTCTGCCGAATAAGGGGAAAGAGAATATATTCCCGGAAGATCCACGACTGTCATGTCTTTGTGGTTTTTTACGGTGCCTTCTTTTTTCTCAACCGTTACGCCGGGAAAATTTCCCACATGCTGGTTACTGCCGGTTATCTGGTTGAACAAGGTGGTTTTGCCGCAGTTGGGGTTTCCGATTAAAGCGAAGGTTCGTGACATTTATTTTCCTCTTTTCGATTAATAATATTATGGTAATTATCAAGAGAATCACAAATGGTGATTTTCTTGGCGTCTTCTTTTCTTATTGTAAGCTCAAAGCTTCTTAAAAAAATTTCGATAGGATCTCCCAGAGGTGCTACCTTACGCACCATTACTTTTGTCCCGGGAGTCAATCCCATGTCCAGCAGTCTTCTGCGGAGAGCACCCTCTCCTCCTACGGAAATTATTATGCCGGATTCTTTTACTTTAAGTTTATCCAGTGTTCGGTTTTCTTTCATAACGGAATTATCCTCCTGAATCAGTTGAACTCTACGCGTTTTTCTTCTTTTTTGCTTTCGGATTTAATGCTGACAGTAACGGTGTTTGCCGCTATGTCGTGAAGAGCGCTTGTGTAGGGCCTAATGTAGGCGACTATAATGGAAACAATATTCATAATCCCGCAGGATGCAGTATTGCAGAAGCCTTTTATAAGAAGGGTTCTTACGATTACATCCCTTAATGTAAGTTTTTCTCCGTCCATCCGGAAAACTCTGTGCTTGTAAAGATATTTTCCGGGAGTATATCCGTTTGTCAGAAGCAGCGGAATCCAGGTAAGGAAATTTGCCAGGTTTGTGTACACAGCAAAAAAGTACATAAAAACAAAGTTTGCCAAATTAAAACTTGTTCCCGGTATTACAAAATAATAAATAAGGGAAAAGATAATATAGAATATCCCTGTGTCAATCATATGAACCGCGAACCTCTCCATCACATCCGGTTTGGGGTACTTTGCGTACCAGTCTTCGGGTTCGTATTCCGACAGGGGTTTTTCATAGATTACTTCATCTGCCGCAGCCTCCGGCTGAGAATCGGTTTCCGGCAGACCTGCTTTTCTTCTTGCCGCGATATCTTCAGGCAGCTGCCCGTCTTTAATAAACATCAGTTAGCCTCCGTGTATATAAATTCAATTTCAGTTAGCATTAAGCAACTAGAAGTATATATTGTTAGTAATTCCGTGTCAAGTACGGCAGCTGCAGTATATTTGTGTGAAAAGCAGACCTGAGACAGTCAGGTCTGCTTTGTCGATGAGAAAAAGTAATTTATATGTTTCTTTCAGTTCTAGAATACTTTTACAATTTGAGGTCCGCATGCTCCGAATGATATTTCATATGTGTTGTAGAATACATACAGAGAGGAGTCATAGTAGAAATTGTAGTTATAAGGAGAATAGCTCTGTATGGTTTCCTCTGCTGAGTCAAAGAAACTGTCCGGATCGGCGTATATATGCTGCAGAGATTTTCCCTTAACATCAGCAGATGCTTTGGCCGCATCACCGTTGTAAAGGTCAACAACCGTTACAGGATTACCGGTAGAAACGTCGAAAGTACAGCCGTAAAAATCTGTGTTGGACACTCCTCCGCAGTACCAGCTGGTCTTTGCAAGTATACTAATATATTTGTCAGAAATATATACGTCTTCTATATCGCTTGTGCAGTAATACGGAAAATTGTTTACATTGCCGCTGTCAATATCCCATGTGCCGTATTCATAGAACGCATCCCCTGAATCATTAATAAATTCGCTGCATTTTCCTGACATATAAGAGTTTATCCTGCTCAGCGCAGCGTTCGGATTTGTAAAGACAAGTTTTTCATAATGGCAGTCTCCGATAGTATACCCTTTATATGTGTTTTTTCCGTTCACTGTTTCTATTTTGTATGCATATTGTGAACCCGTATCCTGCTGAGACTGGTTTTTCATTTTTACAACAACAGTCCGCTCCGCATCATTCCATGATACATCTGCGCCGAAGGCCTCAAGAACGGCTCTTATAGGAAGATATGTGCGGTCACTTTTTATTACTGCGACGGTATCGTTTGCTTTTAAAACACCGTTTACAAGAATGTAGCTTTCTCCTATAGGTACCTTTACAACTGTTGAATCTTTTTTGACTATAGCTGTTCTGGTTTCACTGTCCCAAAGGACGGTGCAGCCTGCATTTTCCATTGTGACTCTCAGCGGAACCTGGGTTCTGTTTGCGGAGTCTATGAAGGGTGAACCTGATGAGGCTGTGAATTCAACATTTTTTCCGTCTATGCTGATTTTTATATCTGCACCGAAAGATATCAGTGACATTGATATAAAAACAGCAAAAATAATAAACAGTGAAATCAGCTTGCGTAATTTGAATAATTTTGTTCTGTTTTCCATAAATTTTCTCCTTTCTGTTGTTTTGCGGCTGTGAAGTTAATATACATTTTTATATCCGAGATCCAGTATTGTGAAATCTATTCCGTTGAGTAAGCAGTATTCCTCCAGATAAAGCAGTGAAATGCCGGTGCCTGCAGAGGAGATTCTTTTTACGGTTTCATCCTGAGTATTTATCGAATTAAAGTGGTTTGTTTTATCCGGGATGAAATTTCGTTTGGAAATTGTACCCTGCGCAGAATAAGTTTTTCCTCCTTCAACATCAGTAGTTGAAAAACAGTTAAAATACGTTTCATCCTGGGTGCAGGGATACTTACTGCTGTCCAGAACAAGGATATCTGTTGTGGTCAGGTGTCTTGCCGGATAATTTGTGACGGTTTTAAGCTCAAGCTTTCCGCCTTCAGGTGTATAGGATATGTACTGCCGGTTCGAACTGTTTTTATAGCTGAATTCATACTTCGATTCTGCAGGATAGTATGTTCCGTTTTTCTTTACATATTCTATAAGATTTTGGGAAACACAATTTACGTGCGCTGTTTCTATATTGTCGGAAGATACTATGACTGTACGGGAATTATTATCCCAGCTCACTGCAGCACCGAAAGCTTCCAGTACCGCCCGTATCGGAAGGTATGTCCGGTCATTTTTTATCATTGCAGCAGTATCATTAGCCTTCTTTTGACCGTTGACAAGAATATAATTCTGTCCTATAGGAACCTGTACAACGATGCCGTTTTTTTCAACAACAGCTGTTCTGCTGCCGCTGTTCCAGTCAACGCTGCATCCGCAGGTTTCCATTGTAACCCTGAGAGGAACCTGGGTTCTGTTTGCGGAATCTATAAAGGGTGCGCCTGTGGAACTGTTAAATTCAAGATTTTTTCCGTCAATGCGAATCTGAACATCCGAGGCAAAGCACAGCAGCGACATAGATAAAAATGCTGTAATAAGTATGGATAGAAAAAGTACTGCGTTTAATGCAGATAAGTTTTGCCGTTTTTTCATGCCGGTTTCCTTTCTGTACAATATATTTTAAGTAAAATTTTCCTGTTTTGATTATATATATTTTGCAGGGAGAATGGTACTGTTTTTATAAAATTTATAAATTAATTAACTAGGAGAAAGAAAAGGCGGGTTTACAGGATAAAAAGAGTCGGAGCTGCTTCGACAGATAAAAAAACAGCCCGAAATTCGGACTGTTAACTGGTACACCCTCGGGGGCTCGAACCCCGGACACCCTGATTAAGAGTCAGGTGCTCTACCAACTGAGCTAAGGATGCTCGTAATTTTGTGACTCCATTATATTACCACTATCGCAAAAGCTTGTCAATATTTTTTGGTATGAAATATAAAGGTTTTACACAAAATATTTATGGTTAGGAGGGATTGAAATGAAAAACAATAATAACGAATACAATGCAAGAAACAGTGTGAAGAACAACTCAGGTAATAATCAGGAGTCAAAAAACAATAACAATAAGGAATTCAGAAACAACAGCAAGCAGGATGCAAAAGACAGTACCAGAAACAATAACAGTCAGAACTGCAGCCGCAGAAATAATCAGGACAGATTCTAAACAGAAAGAGACTTCAAAAAATGCTCAGGGACGGATTACTCCGTCCCTGAATACTTTTTACTTAACTAATAAAGGGTTTATTTTTCTGCAGCAGCTAAGAGAGCTTCAGCATTGTCCCATTCAGCGATGATCTGTGGGATAACCTTATAAAGGTCACCAACGATACCGTAGTCAGCAACTTCGAAGATAGGAGCATCAGGATCCTTGTTGATAGCAACGATGCAATCTGATGTCTGCATACCAGCTAAGTGCTGAATAGCGCCGGAGATACCGCATGCGAAGTAAATCTTAGGCTTAACTGTTGTACCTGTCTGTCCAACCTGATGTGAATGATCGATCCAGCCAGCATCTACAGCTGCTCTTGATGAACCAACTACGCCGCCAACTTTTTCAGCAAATTCTCTGATGAGGTTGAAGCCTTCAGGTCCGCCAAGTCCTCTTCCGCCTGAGCAGATGATTTCAGCGTCTGTTAATGAAACGAGTTCTTTTGCAGCTTTAACAACTTCAACAACCTGTGTTCTGATGTCAGCTTCTGTAAGGTTAACTTTAACGTCGATAGCTGTACCTGTATGTGAAGGATCTTTTTCTCTCTTCTTCATAACGCCAGGTCTTACTGTTGACATTGTAGGTCTTGTTCTCGGTGTGATGATTGTAGCCATGAGGTTACCGCCGAATGCAGGACGAGTCTGCTTAAGAAGAGCTTTCTTAGGATCGTCTGGTGTGAGACCTTTTGTGTTGCATGTTGTTTTAGCTTCTAAGAAGTTGATGTAGTTAACCATATCGATGTCGAGTCTTGTGCAGTCAGCTGTTAAACCTGTGTTTAATCTAGCAGCTACTCTTGGAGCTAAGTCTCTTCCGATATGTGTAGCACCGAAGATAACGATTTCAGGTTTGATATCTTCGATAGCGTCGAATAATACTTTTGTATATCCGTCTGTTGTGTAGTTTTTAAGTAATGGGCTTGCAAGTGTGTATACTTCGTCTGCGCCATAAGCAAATAATTCTGCTTCTAATGGCTTAACGTCTTCTTCAGCACCGATGAGAATACCGCAAACTTTTGTACCTTCCGGCATTTCTCTGGATAATCTGTAGCCTTCGCCGATGAGTTCGAGAGCTACATTCATGAGTTTGCCGTGTCTCTGTTCAGCAAAAACCCAAATATTTTTAACATCATCAAAGTTGATTGCCATATCTGTTCCTTCCTCCTTATTAAATTATATTCTTTTCTTTCAAGCCAACGAGTAAGTTAATAGCTAATTCTTTATCTGTATCGCCAGCAACTTTCTGTCCAGCTCCCTTTGGCTTCGGTGTGAATGATTTGAATACGTTTGTTGGGGAAGCTTTTAAGCCTACTGTTGTAAGGTCTACGCCGATGTCTGCAGCATTCCAAACTTTGATGTCATGCTTCATTGCTTTGTAGATACCTTTAATGTACATGTATCTCGGTGTGTTGAGTTCTTTGATAGCTGTAAGTAAGCAAGGTGTCTGGAGCTTGATTACTTCATAACCGTCTTCGAGAGCTCTTTTAACTGTTACTTCTTTGCCGTCGATTTCGAATTCTTTTACGTAAGAAACCTGTGGGATTCCTAATTTTTCAGCGATCTGAGGACCAACCTGAGCTGTATCGCCGTCGATAGCCTGTCTGCCTGCGAAGATGATGTCATATTCGCCAACTTTTTCGATACCTGCAGCGATAGCATTTGATGTTGCCCATGTATCTGAACCGCCGAGAGCTCTGTCTGATAAGAGGATAGCATCGTCAGCACCCATAGCGAGGCATTCCTGTAACATTTCAGTTGCCTGTGGAGGTCCCATTGTGATTACTGTGATTGTTGTGCCAGGATATGCATCCTTGAGTTTTAAAGCTTCTTCTAAAGCGTTAGCATCGTCGTTATTTAAGATACTTGGAACGCCGTCTCTGATAAGTGTTCCTGTTTCAGGATTTGTTTTGATTTCGTTTGTATCAGGAACCTGCTTTGCGCATACGATAATTTTATATGCCATGTCCTATTCCTCCTTCTCTTATTTCTTTCCGAAGATTTTACCAGCGATAACGATTTTCTGAACTTCAGATGTACCTTCATAGATTTCAGTAATCTTAGCGTCTCTCATCATTCTTTCAACTGGGTAATCCTTTGTATAACCATAACCGCCGTGGAACTGTACGCACTTTGTTGTTACGTGCATTGCTGTTTCGCCGGCAAATAACTTAGCCATAGCACTAGCTTCTGAATATTCTTTGTGGAGATCTTTGAAGTTAGCAGCTCTGTAGATAAGTAATCTAGCAGCTTCGATCTGTGTTTTCATTGCAGCCATTTCAAACTGGAGAGCCTGGAATTTGCTTAATGTTTTTCCGAACTGTTTTCTAGCTTTCATGTATTCAACTGTTACGTCGAAAGCACCCTGTGCGATACCGAGAGCCTGTGAAGCAATACCGATACGTCCGCCGTCGAGTGTTGAAAGAGCAACTTTGAAACCTTCGCCAACTTTACCAAGAACGTTTTCTTTAGGAACGATGCAGTCCTGCATGATAAGTTCTGTTGTTGAAGAAGCGCAGATACCTAATTTATCTTCTGTTTTACCGATTGAGAAACCTTCGAAACCTTTTTCAACGATGAACGCTGTGATTCCGCCGTGTGTTCCCTTTGTTTTGTCTGTCATTGCGATGATTACGAATGTATCAGCATATCCACCGTTTGTGATGAACACTTTTGAACCGTTGAGTACATAGTGGTCGCCCATGTCAACAGCTACTGTCTGCTGTCCGCCTGCATCTGTACCAGCGTTTGGTTCTGTTAAACCGAAAGCACCGATTTTTCTTCCTGAAGCTAAGTCCGGAACATACTTTTTCTTCTGTTCTTCATTACCCCATGCAAAGATAGGCCATGTGCAGAGTGAAGTATGAGCTGAGCAGATAACGCCTGTTGAACCGCAAACTCTTGATAATTCTTCTACAGCGATTGCGTATGATACGTGATCTCCGCCTGCACCTTCGTATTCTTCCGGATAAGGGATACCCATGATTCCATACTTAGCCATTTTTTCTACTGTTTCAACCGGGAATCTATGCTCTCTGTCGCATTCAGCAGCAATTGGCTCAACTTCGTTAGTAGCAAACTTTCTTACCATTTTTCTAACTGTTTCTTGTTCTTTGGTAAGATTAAAATTCATTTGAACTCCTCCTTTTTTAGTCAAGTAATTTTTTTATCTGAAGAGAAGACCATTCCAAAAAAGGGCATAGGAATCCTCTCAGAAATACCCTATCATCTATCATACAAAAATAACCGGCAATGTCAATAGCGCATGTCGGTATCTTTCCCAAAAAAAAGAATTTTTTTGTAAAAAATTTTGATATCTTGCCTATTAGTGGTATTCTTTGAAGGCAAATTATAATATATTGATGATATGATATCTTGATATTAATATATTTAGTAGTTTGAATCAAGAAAAAAATCGTTGAAATTTAAAAATTGTAATCGTTGCCAGTGGCAGAAACAGGCAGCAGTTTGCGGGAGCGGGGCGACATGAATATAAAACTGTTTATAAGAGCAAATAAAACCGAGAAATATTATGAAAAAGCAAGAAAAGAGTATGAAAAACGGCTGAAAAGATATTGCAAAATCTCGGTACGGGAATATAAAAATAAGGGCAGGCTGACTAAGGAGCTTCAGGGAGAAAAATGTGTGATTTTTGTCGACGAGACCGGAGAACAGATTTCATCGGAGAAACTTGCCGAAAAGATATCCCGGGCTGAGGTTGGAGGTATATCTTCGGCGGCTGTAGTGGTGGGTGCGCCTGTGCCGGAAGACTTATCCGGAGAGCATCTTAGAATGTCGGTAAGCAGGATGAGCCTTTCCGAAAACCTGCTGGCTGCGGTTGTGCTCGAGCAGATATACAGGGCATATAAAATAATAAACGGAGAAACGTATCACAAGTAGATTATTTAAGTGCAAAATATATCTGCTCCATTAATATTATCCTCATAAGCTGGTGAGGAAATGTCATAGGAGAAAAGGACAGTTTATAATCAGCTCTCCGCAGAATTTCTCCGGACAGACCCAGGGATCCTCCTATAATAAATACTATATCGTTGCGGTTTTGGCTGCGGCATTTCATGAGCATTTTCTTAAGTCCGGCAGTGTCCAGGGGAGTGCCGTCAATCGCAAGAGCAACAACATATTGGGAAGGTTTGATTCTTTTTAAAAGAAGACGGCCTTCCCTGTTTTTTATCGCCTCGGCTGCTGCCTCCGACGGGTTGTCTTCTATTCTTTCGTCGGGAATTTCCGCTGTTTCAAAATCGCAGCATCCGGACAGGGATCCGGAAAGGTGAGCGGCTGCTTCTTTAAGATAGTCTTCTTTAAGTTTTCCTACTGCTGCAACGGTTATTTTCATAGTAAATATACTCCGCTTATTTCGTCCCGTCTGAGCAGATCCATTTCAAATCTGTCCCCGGGGAAAATATCGTATGATTCTAAAATATTTAATATGGTCTGGCAGGCCATTTCCGGGAAATTGTTTTCCCTGCTAAGGTGAGCCAGAAGAAATCGTTTGGGACCGGAACCTGTCTTGATAATTTTTGCGATAACCTCGCCTGCCGCAGAGTTTGACAGGTGACCGCAGTCGCTGAGAATTCTTTGCTTCAGAAACCATGGATAACGGCCCATTTTCAGAATATCCTCGTCATGATTGGCTTCCAATATTATCAGATCTGCAGGATACATTTCCTCCAGTATTTCATCGGTGATGCAGCCGGTATCCGTTGCTGTACAAAGCTTTGATTTTCCGTTGATTACGGAAAAGCCCACTGTGTCTGCCGCGTCGTGTGAAACCGGAAAGGCTTTGATTTTCAAATCTCCGATATGAAAGGGGCGTCCGGACGTAAAAATGTTAATATTCATACTGTCCCACTGTTTGCACAGAGATTTCATTTCCGCTGCAGTTTTTTCGTTCGCAAAAACAGGCAGACTGTATTTTTTTGAAAGCACATCTATGCCTTTTATGTGGTCGCTGTGTTCGTGGGTAATCAATATTCCGGATATGTCTTCCGGAAGAAGATTAAGTTCAGCAAGACCGTCTGTAATTTTCTTTGCGGAAATACCCGCGTCAATAAGTATGTAAGTGCTGTCCGAGCCAACAAGATAGCAGTTTCCGCTGCTTCCGCTGGACAAAGAGCAGAATTTTAATGCCAATGGAGTACCTCCTGTAAGTTAGTTGTATGCCGGTATATAGGATACAGCTCCGTCGGAAGATGTGATTTTCCAGGTGGGAAAGGCTGTATCCGAGGTAATGTTTCCGCCGTAAGGGGCGTCTGTTTTGTATACAATGGTGATGTCTGTTATTTCGGCGGATGCATTTGAATCCGCAGTTTTAATCTGATTCATGTATTTCAGCAGTGCCGTGGCTGCGGGAACTGTTTTGGGTCTGCTTTTGCTGGAGGTTTCAGCAGAAGCGTGATTTTTCTTCATTCTCACGACTCCGTCTTCGGTAACATAGCACAGCAGATAACTGTCCTCGAGCCGGCAGTTATTGTAATAGCTTCCGTAGGTTACCACGTATGTATCCGGGATTTCTTCCGAAAGATAACAGCTTCCTCTACGTATTTCATTTCCGTCAGGGGACGGGAGACCCAGATTTTCTACAAAATCGTCGGCGGTTTTAATTGCGGCTTCCTCTGTCAGAGGTGAGAGTTTAACGGAACCGGTGTAGAAGAAGGTTCCGTTGTCGCCGTCATAAGTGAGAGTAAGCACAGATATTTCCTTTTCAACTGAGGGGATTTCTGCGGATATTTCTATCCCGTTGTTTTTTAGTACCGCCTCGGTTTCGCTCAGGAGAACAGGGGAATCCGTGTCCGGCTCTTTGGAATCGGCGGAAATTATCAGAAATATGAACAGAAGATTCGTAAGAGCCAGGGCAATTATTAATATGTTTTTAATTTTTGACCATTCCATATCTATTGCTCCGTTTCAATGAAATATCCCAGGTATTCTCCGGTATATAAATTGAAGAACACTTTGTAATTTGAAAATGTGATTATCCATGAAGGCACGTACTCGCTGTTTTCTTCTGTGCTTCTGCCGAAATAGCCGGCTTCTATGGAAGAAATGTTTTTAACTATTACATCGAAAAGATCAAGACTGCTGTCTTCCGGTGCAATTACGTTTTTCTCTATGAGCTGCTTCGCCAGACTCTGATAGCCGGCAGACAGGATGTCTGTAATGAGAGCGTTTTTGCCGTCTTCAGGATACTGCTCCGAGAGGGTATCGGGACTGAGCATGCTGACATCCCGGCTGTAAAAGGTTATCTGATCTCCCGTAACCTCGATTTCTATGGTTGAGGATTCGCTTCCGTACAATGTGTAATTGCTGTAATTTGTCATGAAACGAAAGCGGTATTTAGTCATTTTGGACGTGGAGTCATCGGATACGGATTTAAGCTGCGCATAAAGCTTCTCGCCGTCATATGAGGACCAGCTGCCGTGGTTTGCAATAAAGGAAACCGCTTTGGAAAGAGCGTTTCCGAAGCTGAGCTGGACGGCATCCGATGGAAGATTATCCTGATAGTCGAATTCTCCGTTTTTATAGATTGTCAGCATTTTCTCGCCGTATCCGTACATATATATTATGGTTCCGTTATCATCTGTAAGTTTTCGTATGAAGTCTAGGCTTTCTCCGAAGAAAGTTTTTGCCAGATCTTTTTCATAATTTCCGGTATTCTCAGGAGATTTTTTTGTATATGACAGAATCGGAAGGCTGATATTTGTTACATACGGCGCCATAGCGTAGTTTTCCGTACCCAGAAACATATATATCGGGTAGTACTGGTTTGGCGAAGAGCTGCTTATTTCCGAGATTTTCTCTTCCAGAGGATAGAAATCCGAGTCTGAGATAATTCTGAAATATTTGCCCTGGGTATCGTCTCTGACAAACAGACTTGTGGTACTGGCTTCGGATATTGCCGCTGCAGATATTCTGTCAAAATATTCGGACTGACCGAAGTTGCCTGCTCCCAGGCTTTCGAAGAAGGAAACCGGCAGGTCGAAATCAAAAATATACTGTATAGATTTCATATCCATGGTTTCACGCCACTGCTCTTCTGTAATTTCCTCTATCATCAGATTTTGCATACCTGTAAATTCAATATATGAATCTACGAAGGTATCCCATAAAGCCGCCGAATCATGCTGATATACGGTATATATTCCATTGCCGAAGTTCACTTGAAATTCTCCGGGAGAAACAAAGGTGGTAAGATCGGGGATTTCTTCACTGGTAAAAACCGATGAGGAAAAATGCTCGTTTACCGACTGCCTGATGCCGGAAAAAGACGGTGTATGCCAGTAAAAATACGAAAGTAGTACTGTCGACAGAAACAGTACTACTATTAAAATTGTTTTTAATCGTTCTATATATAATGATTTATTCACTTATTCCTCCGCTGCTGAGCCGAACAGGCTTTTAAATACACTCTGGAAAAAGAGAACCTTGCTTGACGGTTTGGATTCGTAAATTGCGGTGGCTGTCCTGGAAGAATTCGGCTGCACAATAAAATATTTACTGTAGGTGTTGGACAGCTCTCCGTTGTCATCTACCATGTCGATTTTGAGTGAATAAAGACCGGGCTTGATGTTGTTCAGCTGCTTTGTATAATAGTTTATGCTTTCTCTTTTTTCAAAATCTTCGGAAGCATACAGCTGTTTGCTTTCAGTAAAAGCCATAGCAGGAATATCCGCAAGGGAATCCGCTCCGGTGAAGCCGGGATATGTGTAAAGAGTGAATCTGAGAGCAGTATTCTCAGAAACTCTGACAGAAACCAGGAGATTGTCACCGTATGCTACGCCTTCGGAGGAGGTGTAAGGACTTATTATGCTGTAAGCGCTGTCTTCTTCGGCAAATATTACTGACGAAGAACATATACACAATACCAAAGCAAGGATAAATGAAATTATTCTTTTCTTCACTGCATTCTCCTCCTATGTTTATAGTTACAGTCAAGTATAAGTCACCAATATTACAGGCGCGTTACAGCGGATTTAAAACATATTTACATAAATAGTCAGAAGGGAGGAGCATGAATATTATTGCAATCAATTTGATTTTTATGTACAATTTATTTTGCAATTTGAATATTCAGGATGGTAATAATGAAAATATTAAAGCTATATACCGATGGAGCGTGTTCGGGAAATCAGAACAAAGAGAATATCGGAGGATGGGGAGCTGTGCTGGAGTACGGTGTGCATCAAAAGCAGATCTACGGGGGAGAAGTCAATACGACCAACAACCGTATGGAAATGACTGCTCTGCTGCGGGCTCTTGAAGCGGTAAAAACCGACGGTCAGGTTATCTGGGTTTTCTCGGACAGCTCATATCTGATGAACTGTTTCAGAGAAGGCTGGTACAAAAAATGGATGAAAAACGGCTGGAAGAACAGTGCAAAAAAAGATGTAGAGAACCGGGATATCTGGGAACAGCTGATTCCTTATCTGGACCGACACAATATCAGTTTTTTCCGGGTGAAGGGCCATGTGAATCTTAAAAGCAAAAATGTAAAAAAAGACGAGCTGTTAGCGGCTTTTAGAGAATGGAACGGCGGCAGTTTTACTGAAGAGGATTTTATTCATGTCACAGAGATGAACAATCTCGCTGATGAACTGGCAAACAAATGGATGAATGAAAACAGATGATGCATTGATACAGGGTGTGCAGGTATGCACACCCTGTGTTTTATGAAGGCAGAACTAGCTTGTTGAGCTTTACCCTGCTTCTGCGGCTTATGGGAATGAGTCTGTCGACAGATATCAGTGAAAGCTCGTCGGAGAAAACCATTTTAATTTCGTTAATGTTAACGATAAAACCCTGGTGTACGCGTACAAAAATATCGGAATCCAGCTGCTCCAGCAGCTTTTTGAATGAAGAATAGTAAGAAAAATTTCCGTTATGGGTGTAAAGCAGTACCTTGTGACCTCGCTTTTCTATATATATGATGCTTTCCTGGCGAATCTGCTTTACAATACCGTTTTCCTCTCTGCTGTGAAGCGAAAGAAATAAATTGCCCTGAAGGGAACAGCTTCCTGACAGATTATTTTCCGCCATATAGCTGCTGACCAGCTCTTTTATTTCGTTTTGTACGGTCGAATCCTGTTTATCTGTTAATATTTTCAAAATATAAATCATTATAAAATCTCCTTTTTTCTAAAGGTTTTGAGAACAACAGGATGCGAGAATCTTTATTATAGAGTAACACTGGGAGCGTATATTTTTCAACAGCTTATTTTGAGCGTAAAATTACCGAATTTGCAATTCAGCCGGATATTTTTCGGATGGCGTTGACGGTTTTAATTATTTCTTCTTCAGTGGTAAAAGCACCGGGACTGAGTCTTACTGCGCCTTCTCCGAAGGTTCCTATTGCTTTGTGAGCGAGAGGAGCGCAGTGGTAGCCTGCACGGGCGGCTATCCCGAAGTGCCGGTTCAACTGATCTGCCGTGCTTTCGCAGTCTGTGCCTTTAATATTAAATGACACAACTGCTGTTTTTTCGCTCTGATTCGCGGGGCCGTAAACCAGTATTTTAGGCATATTCAGCAGCTCTTCCAGAAGCAGCCCGCATATATGGATTTCCCTTTCCCTGATTGCGGAAATACCAGTGTCATTAATAAAGCGTATGCCTTCTCTCAGACCGATAATTCCCGGCCCGTTTTGAGTTCCTGCCTCACAGCCCTCGGGCAGATAACGGGGCTGGTTCAGATTTGCTGAATCAGTGCCGGTTCCTCCTGATCTCAGAGGAATCGGATGAAGTCCCGGTCTTACATACAGAAATCCTGTGCCCTGGGGGCCGAAGAGGCTTTTGTGACCGGGGCAGGCGAGGATATCAATATTGTTTTTTTCGACGTCTATGGGGATTATTCCTGCGCTTTGAGAAGCGTCCACCATGAACAGAACGTTGTTTTTTCTGCATATTGCTCCGATTTCTTTTATCGGCTGAATTGTTCCGGTTACATTTGAGGAATGAGTGCATATTACCATTGAGGTAGAGCTGTTTATTGCCGCTCTGATTCCTTCGGCGGATACTTTTCCTTCTTTTGACGCGGGGACGACGGAAATACGGATTCCTCCAAGCTCCTTAAGAGGCCTTAGAACAGAATTATGCTCCATGGCTGTTGTAACCACATGATCTCCGGGTTTCAGAAGACCTTTTATCGCAAGGTTTAAGGCTTCCGTTGCATTGGAGGTAAACACTATTCTCAACGGATTCTGAATGTTAAAAAATTCAGCTATGGTTTCTCTTGTTTCGTATATATTTGATGCCATTTTGGCAGCCATATCATGGCCGGACCTTCCGGGATTCGCACAGTAATGAGTCATGCAGCGGCATATTTCAGTTATGACTCTTCTGGGCTTAGGGAAGGATGTTGCGGCGTTATCGAGGTAAATCAAAAAATCACACTCCTTAAACAGATTATTAACAGTTTATGTTCATAATCAGATAAAGTGTGATTTTCTCTCCGGTATATTGACCTATGTTTCACGTGAAACATTCAGGTGATTTCTAATGTGGTCTGCGAGACTGCTGCAGGATTTCACCGGGGCAGTCTGACCGTTTTTTTATAGAGATTATACGTCTCCTTTGAATGACAAAAGAATTTCAATAAGTCTTTCGAGTTCTTCCTTAGAGTAGAAGGACAGCTGAATCGTACCCTTATTGTTCTTTTCTTTTATTTTAACCTTTGCTCCTATATTTTCGCGAATATCGGATTCAATAGTATCGAATGCCGGATTTCTTCCCTGAGGAGATGTTTTGCTTTTGTGAGAGGTTAATTCTTTAATCAAAGCCTCCGTCTGTCTGACGCTCAGCTGATTATCAATAATTTTGCGGGCTGTCTCAAGCTGCTTTTTGGGATCTTCCATGCTGAGAAGAGCTCTTCCGTGTCCGGCTGAGAGCCGGTTCTCCATAAGAAGTTTCTTTACCGGTTCGCTCAGCTTCTGAAGTCTGACGGCATTTGCTATATAAGGTCTGCTTTTGCCGACATTGTGTGAGATTTCTTCCTGAGTAAGTCCGAAGTTTTCCTGCATGTAATAATATGCGGAGGATTCGTCCATAGGATTGAGGTTTTCTCTCTGGAGATTTTCTATAAGTGCCACAAGAAGGTTGTCCTTATCAGAAAAAGCTCTGATAATACACGGCATTTCTTTAAGGCCGGCAAGCCTGGAAGCTCTCCATCTTCTTTCGCCGGCAATTATTTCATAACCGTTGGATATGCTTTTTACTATTATAGGCTGGATGACTCCGTGGATTTTTATTGAATCAGACAGCTCTTTCAGACTTTCCTCGTCAAAGGCTTTTCTGGGCTGCTTTCTGTTAGGAGTTATTTTATTAATATCTATATAGATTATCCGGTCTTCGTTTTCAGAGTTTGCGTCCGGATTAAGCAGCTGATTTTCGATAATATCCTGAGTGTTTTCCGAAAACAGAACACTTAAACCTTTTCCCAAACCGCCTTTTTTGTTTCCTGCCATTACAATTCTCCTTCCAGTTCCAAAAATTCTTCTGCAAGCTCCATGTACGCTTCCGTGCCTCTGGAACGCGGGTCGTATAAAACTGCCGGCAGACCGTAACCGGGTGCTTCGGCAAGACGGATGTTTCTGGGAATGATGGATGTATACACTTTGTCCTTGAAGAATTTCTTGACCTCTTCAACAACCTGTATGGACAGATTGGTTCGCCCGTCATACATGGACAGTACTATTCCCTGGATTGTCAGATTTTTATTTACAGAGTTTCTGACTAATTTTATTGTATTTACAAGATCGTTAACGCCTTCCAACGCGTAGTATTCACATTGTATGGGAATGAGTACCGAATCGGCCGCTGCCAGTGCGTTAAGCGACAAAAGTCCCAGAGTAGGGGGACAGTCTATAAATATGTAGTCGTAGGAGTCTTTAAATTGAGCAAGGGCTTTTTTTAGACAGAGATTTCTGTCAGCCATGCTCACAAGCTCAACCTCGGCTCCTGCCAGATCTGTATTTGAAGGCAGCACGTCCAGCATTTTCAGCTGTGTACCGCACAGGATTTCTTCTGATGAAGCTTCGTTTCCCATCAGGAGCGTGTATATTGAGTTTTCAAGTTTTGATTTATTGATGCCGAGACCTCCGGTAGCATTGCCCTGAGGATCAATATCGGCAATAAGAACCCGTTTGTTTTTTATGGCCAGGCTTGCTGCAAGATTAACCGCTGTAGTTGTTTTTCCTACGCCGCCTTTCTGGTTGAATACGGCAATTGTTTTTCCCAAATTGACGCCCCCTTTCATTCAGGATGTACATCTATATTGTAATACAAAAATGTTTCACGTGAAACATTTTCAGACAAAAATATAACCGTTTTCCCGCAGTGCATTTACTGCAGAATCGAACTGTTCTTTTTTGACTAAAATATAGTCCGTTTTGTATGTGGAAATCACAAAGATGCCGATGTTGTTTACGGCGAGGATTTCCGATATTTTAGCGATTATGCCGATAAGGGAAAAATCGAGAGTTCCGGTGACTCTCATTGCCCGCCAGCCTTTTTCGCACGTTTCAATTGACGACGGGATGTTTTCGACAGGACAAACCAGAGAAATTTCCTCATCGGTTTTAGAAAAAAACATGAACTCGTATACCGAATCGGGAACCGAATTTTCCTTAAGACGGCACACGGCAAATTCCGGCTCGATTATTTTAAGTGAGAGACTCATAATTATTCCCATCCTTTGCATACGTCTATCCACTCCGGATAGCCTGTGTATTTTTCGATTTCCGGAATTGTCAGCTCAATTGCGCTGTTGCCGCTGCCGCAGGCAGGGAAAATAGTTTCGAATCTTTTTATTGAAACATCAAGATAAATTTTTACTCCCTCATTTACAGCAAAAGGACAGACGCCTCCTACCGCATGACCGGTTAAAGGCTCAGCTTCTTCAAAGGCCAGCATTTTTGCCTTTGTGCCGAAGCATTTTTTGTACTTGGAATTGTCGATTTTTGCGTCTCCCGCGGTCAGGATAACAATAACATCATCATTCAGGTGAAAGGAAAGGGTTTTTCCGATTCTTTTGCCTTCACAGTTCAATGCAGCCGCAGCAAGGTCCACTGTTGCACTGGACACATCAAATTCAATGATTCGGTCTTCCATATCATATTGTTTGAAAAATTCTCGGACTCTTTCTATTGCCATGATATTCTCCTTAATTACTAAAATATATATTATCTACAGGGGGTTTTTTGACGGCGTGCCGGCTTTTCGCGGGTACTCACCCGGGGTGTTCCCTGTTTTTTTAATGTAAATCAGTTTGTGGTCAAGGGATATGAAACTCAGGATTCCGGAGAGCTCGGGGAAATTCTCTATTCTTTCAATTTTACCCCCAAGTTTTTTTATTGCGTTTTCTCCCGGTTCCGTTTCTTCATTTTTGGTCTTGTATGCCGCAAAATATCCTCCGGGTTTTACAAACGGAATGCAGTATTCGCTGAGTGTAGAAAGCTGTGCTACAGCTCTTGAAACGCACAAATCAAATTTTTCTCTGTATTTCTTTGACCTGCCAAGCTCTTCGGCTCTGGCGTGGACACATTCGACGTTTTTAAGCCCGAGCTGTTCTGCGGTTTCGTTGAGAAAACGGATTCGTTTATTCAGTGAATCCATCAGCAGAAACTGTTTATCCGGAAATGCAACTGCCAAGGGAAAACCGGGAAATCCCGCACCGGTTCCTACATCTATAATAGTACGGGCATTTACAAAGGCGTCGTCTCTGCATATTGAAAAGGAGTCAATGAAGTGTTTAATAACGAAATCCTTTGGGTCGTTTATGGCAGTGAGATTCATAACCTTGTTTTTCTCAAGAACTGCATCCATATAAGCAAGAAGCTTCTCAGAGATTTCGGAATCATTCGTTCCGCAGGTCTGCAGCAGCCCTTCTCTGAGAATAGTAATATAATCATTTGTCTGCATCGGTTCTTTTCATCCTTTCCAAATGAATCAGCAGAACGTTGATGTCCGCCGGGGAGACTCCCGAAATACGTGAAGCCTGTCCCACGGAAAGGGGTTTCAGTCTGCTGAGCTTCTGTCTGGCCTCAATCCTGAGGCCATCCATGGAATCGTAATCCAGATCAGGGCTCAGTCTGCGGCTTTCGAGTTTTTTGAATCTTTCCACCTGCTGAAGCTGCTTTTCAATATATCCGCTGTATTTTATCTGTACTTCGACCTGTTCAGCTATATGACCCGAAACAAGAGGACTTCCTGTGTACGGATCGAGAGGTCTGTCCGGATCGATTTCCAGAAGATTTTCGTAGCTTATCTGAGGCCTTTTAAGAAGATCCTTGAGGCTGGCTTTCTGCTTTAACGGGGTACTGCCGTATTTATCCAGAAATGCATCGGCATCTTTAGGTCCTAAAAAGGTGTTTTCAAGTCTTGCCAGTTCCTGCTCTACCATTTGTTTTTTGACAAGAAATCTGTTATATCTTTCATCTGAAACAAGTCCGATTTCACGGCCTTTTTCGGTGAGGCGCAGATCGGCATTGTCCTGTCTGAGCAGCAGGCGGTATTCTGCCCGGGAGGTCATAATTCTATAAGGTTCAGAGGTGCCTTTAGTAACAAGATCGTCGATGAGCACGCCTATGTATGCTTCTGACCTGTCAAGAATAAGAGGTTCCCGGCCCTGTATTTTCAATGCGGCATTTATTCCTGCGATGAGACCCTGGGCAGCGGCTTCTTCATATCCGGAACTGCCGTTGAACTGTCCCGCGCAGAAAAGATTCTCAACTTTTCTGTGTTCAAGAGAAAGTTTTAATGTTGTAGAGTCTATGCAGTCGTATTCGATTGCATAGGCAGGGCGAACAATTTTTACATCCTCAAGCCCGGCAATGGTTCTGTAGAATTCCAGCTGAACGTCTTCCGGAAGACTTGTGGACATACCCTGAACATACATTTCATCGGTATACAGTCCTTCCGGCTCAATAAATGTCTGATGTCGTTCCTTGTCTGCGAAGCGAACTACTTTATCTTCTATGGAAGGGCAGTACCTGGGGCCGATGCCTACGATTTTTCCGCCGTAAAGTGCCGAGCGGTGAAGATTTTCTTTAATTACCTCATGAGTTTTTTCGTTTGTGTATGTAAGATAGCACTGAATCTGCTCTTTCTCAATGGGATCATTCATGAAAGAGAAGGGAACGTTTTTTTCATCTCCGTACTGGGGAATGGTCTTATCATAATTTATGGTTTTGCCGTCGACTCTTGCGGGAGTGCCCGTTTTAAATCTTCTGAGTCCGATTCCCTCCCGTTCCAGGGCGGAGGATAATTCGTTGGCGGCAGCCAGACCGTTTGGTCCTCCTTCGGAAACGCTTTCACCGATGAAAATTTTACCTCCCAGATAGGTTCCCGTTGCCAGAATAACGGCTTTTGCCATGTATTTTGCACCTGTTTTTACAACAACACCGCAGGCCTTGCCGTTTTCTACCAGAAGATCCACCACTTCAGCCTGCTTGATATCCAGGTTTTCCTGGGCTTCCATGGTTTTCTTCATCTGATAATGGTACTGCTGCTTGTCCGCCTGGGCTCTCAGAGAGTGCACGGCCGGCCCCTTGGAGGTGTTCAGCATGGTACTCTGTATAAATGCCTTATCGATATTAATACCCATTTCGCCTCCCAGGGCGTCTATTTCCCTTACAAGATGACCTTTTCCGGTTCCTCCGATGGACGGATTGCAGGGCATCATGGCTATAGATTCTAAAGTCATGGACAGCATCAGGGTTTTAAGACCCATTCTTGCGGGTGCAAGAGCGGCCTCGCAGCCGGCGTGTCCGGCACCTACTACTATTACATCGTATTCTCCCATTAAAAAAGTGTTCATCTGATTACCGCTCCAATCTGTTTTTTTCGTAACCTTAATTATATTAAAAATCCATATACCAGTCAAGAAATTGCGGGGAGCACTTTGTACTCCCCGCCGGCGGCAAATTCAGCAGCCGCAGATATTACAGCTGTTTGAGCCTGTGCAGGAACTGCCGCATGCGCAGTTTCCGTTATTGAAGAACAACAGCCAGAGAAGGATAATAACCCATATGATGCTTACGCCGCCGTTTGAACCGCAGCCTAATAAATTACATGACATATAATCACCTGCTTTTCTATAATATTTTGAGGGAAAATTGTGACCGGGTGCCGGAGGCGGGCCTCTGACGCCGCAATCTTATACATTAATATGATGTTCAGGCAAAAGTGTTACCGGGAAATGCCCTGTCAATCTTTACTTAACTCATTTAATTTGTTAAAATAAAAAGAAAATCGGAATAATAATTAATAAAGTACACTTTAAATATAAATTTGTGAAAGGAAAAGAGAGATGCTGACATATTCAAGTACAAGGGGAGGCGGAGATAAAATCAATGCCGCAAAAGCAATAATTAAAGGAATCGCTGAAGATAAGGGGTTGTTTGTGCCTTCGGAAATACCAAAACTGAAAGTTCCCGTGGAAGAACTGGCAGGCAAAACATATCAGGAAATAGCTGAAATAGTAATTGGTCAGTTTTTCGATGATTTTACCGAAGAAGAGATTAAACACTGTGTATACAGTGCTTATGACTCAAAATTCGCGGCAGAGGAGATTGCTCCTATTGCAAAAATAGGAGCGGAGGATCCGGCATACATATTAGAACTTTATCACGGAAAGACCGCTGCATTTAAGGATATGGCTCTTTCAATTCTGCCTTATCTTTTAACAACAGCAATGAAAAAGGAAAACGAAACTGCGCAGATTGCAATTCTAACAGCTACCTCGGGCGATACCGGCAAGGCTGCTTTGGAAGGTTTTGCGGATGTTCCCAATACACAGATAATTGTATTCTTCCCTGAAGAAGGCGTAAGCGAGGTTCAGAAGAGACAAATGATTACCCAGGAGGGAGAAAATACTCACGTATTTGCAATAAGAGGCAACTTCGACGATGCCCAGACCGGAGTGAAAAACATCTTTGCAGACGGAGATTTTGCACAGGATTTACTGGAAAAAGGATATAAACTTTCCTCCGCAAACTCTATTAATATAGGAAGACTTGTTCCTCAGGTTGCATATTATGTATATTCATATGCAAAACTGGTTGAGGTAGGTGAAATCAAAGCGGGAGAAAAAATCAACATTACAGTTCCTACGGGTAATTTCGGAAATATTCTTGCAGCATATTATGCAATGGAAATGGGAATTCCGGTTAACAGATTTATTTGCGCATCAAATGAAAACAAAGTACTGACCGACTTCATTAACTCAGGTATATACAACGCAGAGAGAGAATTCCACATTACAAATTCCCCGTCAATGGACATTCTTATTTCCAGCAATCTGGAACGCTTGTTATACCATTTGTCGGGTATGAACGGGGATGAAATAAAGGCTTACATGAAGAGCCTTGACAGAGAAAAGAAATACGAGGTATCCGGTGAGATAATGAAAAAGCTGCAGTGCTTCTTTGGAGGATTTGCGGATCAGAACAAGACTCTCACAGCAATCGGAGAAGTATACGACAATAACGGATATCTAATGGATACACATACTGCTGTTGCATACAGTGTATATAAAGATTATGTAAGAGAAACAGGGGACAAGACCAAGACGATAATAGCATCCACAGCAAGTCCTTACAAATTTGCGGCGGCTGTTTCTCACGGTATAGGTCTTGACATCGAGATTTCGGACTTTCACTATGTTGAAAGCCTGTATGACGAGACAAAGGTTCCTGTCCCTGAAGGACTGAAAGATTTAGACAAAAAAGAAATAAGGCACAAGGACATAATCGAAGTCAGCCGCATGAAAGACTATGTGTGGAATAGTTTAAAATAGTAAATAATATTCTTTACAACTGTTGAGCACAATGCTATAATTGAGTGGCGATTTGCAGTCAATATATGGAGAGTTGACCGAGTGGCTAAGGAGCTCGCCTGGAAAGCGAGTAAGGTGTAACAGCCCCGTGGGTTCGAGTCCCATGCTCTCCGCCACACAATTAGCGAACTGTTTGATAACAGTTCGCTTTTTTTATATGTTTAATCGTTATTGGGGAAATCGTTTGATCAGGAAATGGAGGTTATTATGAGCAGACTGGATTTCAAAACACGGGATCGGGCAGAACGAACCGTAGAGGGTCTTTATCGTGATCTGGAGAGAAGAATAATAGCAAGTCCTCCGGGACTCTGCCCGGTAGATATGGCATCAGCCTTTTTAAAACTGTGTCATGCCCAAACCTGTGGTAAATGTGTGCCTTGCAGAGTTGGTCTGGGCCAGCTGGAAAATCTTCTGCAGGATGTGTTAAGCAGCCGCCGCAGAGAGAAACCCGTAACGCTGGATATCATTCCGCTTATTGAAAAAACAGCTCAGGCAATTTATGATTCAGCAGACTGCGCTATCGGTTACGAGGCAGCAAACATGGTATTGAAAGGTATCAAAGGTTTCCGGGAAGATTACGAGGAGCATATTCTCCATGGCAGATGCAGCGCAAGTATCCAGAAGCAGAGACAGTCTATCGCCTGCGTTGAGCTGTGCCCTGCAGGAGTTGATGTTCCCGGATACACCTCGCTTGTTCGTGAAGGAAGATGCGAGGATGCGGTTAAGCTTATCAGAAAGGACAATCCGTTCCCGACTGTATGTGCTTTGATTTGCGAGCATCCGTGCGAAGCAAGATGCAGAAGAAATATGATAGACAGCTCTGTGAATATCAGAGGGCTTAAGAGATATGCGGTTGATAATGCTAAAAATGTGCCGGTGCCGGAAAGAATGCCGCCGACAGGCAAGAAGGTTGCGGTAATAGGAGGAGGACCGACAGGTCTTACTGCGGCATATTATCTCTCTTTGATGGGACATCAGGTAAAAATATTCGAAAAGAGAGAACAGCTTGGCGGAATGCTCAGATATGGTATCCCGAGCTACAGACTCCCAAGAGAAAGACTTCAGGAGGATATTGATGCTATTTTGTCTGCAGGTGTTGAAGTGGAAACAAACTGCGATATGGCAAATGAAGCAGCAACAGACGCAATAAGAAAAGAATACGACGCAATGTATATAGGCATCGGAGCTCATATACATAAGGAAATAGGAATCCCGGGAGAATATTCCAGAGGAGTAATTTCTGCAGTGGAAATGCTTCGCGGAATAGGGGACGGAAGTATGCCTGATTTTGCAGGAAAAGAGGTTGTTGTAATCGGCGGGGGAAACGTTGCCATGGACGTTGCCAGAACAGCGAAACGTCTGGGAGCAAGCAACGTAAGCATTGTTTACAGAAGACGAAAGGATGACATGACTGCTCTTCCTGAGGAGGTCGACGGTGCCATTGCCGAGGGATGCAACCTGCTGGCACTCAAAAAGCCTGCCAGGATAGAAGCAAATGCCGACGGAGTAGTTCAGAGACTGTGGGTTAAGCCTCAAATAATAGGTACAAATGACAACGCGGGAAGACCTTCGCCGGTAGATGCAGATCTTCCTGAAGAAGAGGTTCCGTGCCAGATAATTATATCCGCGATAGGTCAGGCTACAGATACAGCACACTTTGAAAAACTGGGAATTCCAATCAACAGAGGAACAATCAAAGCCCAGAGTTCCAGCGGTATTGACGGATTCCCGGGAATTTTTGCCGGAGGAGACTGCGTAACAGGACCGTCTACTGTAATAGCAGCTATTGCTGCCGGAAAAGTTGCCGCTGCAAATATAGATGCATATCTGGGATATCATCATGAAATAGAGGTGGATGTAGATATTCCGGAACCTGTAATAGAGGATAAGCCTGCGTGCGGAAGAATTGACCTCAAGGTCAGACTTGCAAAGGACAGAGGCGGAGATTTTATGGAAGTTGAGCAGGGCATGACTGCTCAGGAAGCAATGCAGGAGGCTTCAAGATGTCTCAGATGTGACCGATTCGGATACAGCGCATTCAGAGGAGGTAGAACCAGCAAATGGTAAAATTAACTATTGACGGAAGAACCGTAAAGGTTGAAGAGGGAACAACCATATTAAATGCTGCCCTCAAATTGGATATACATATTCCCCATCTCTGTTATTTTGAAGGGCTCAACGAAATCGGAGCCTGCAGGGTATGTGCTGTTGAAGTTAAGGGGAAAGAGCAGCTTGTGGCGGCGTGCAATACCCATGTTACAGAGGGAATGGAAGTTTTTACAAACAGTCCCAAGGTTAGAAAAACACGTAAGGTAAATGTAAGACTTATTCTGTCCGATCACGACTGCAAGTGCGCAACCTGTGCAAGATCCGGCAACTGTGCACTTCAGAGTCTGGCGACGGATTTAGGCATACTGGAAAATCCATATATAAATGTAGCGGAAGAAAAAAAATGGGACAGAACCTATCCGCTAATCAGAGATGATTCAAAATGTATAAAATGCATGAGATGCATTCAGGTATGCGACAAGATTCAGAGTCTTGGAGTATGGGATTTATCCGGTACAGGATACAGAACCACGGTCGGGGTTACCGGAAATAAAACAATGGAGGAAGCAAACTGCACACTCTGCGGACAATGTATAACACACTGCCCGGTAGGGGCTCTCAGAAGCAGATCCGATATTGAAATCATGTTTGATGCTATTGCAGATCCGGATATAATAACTATGGTTCAGATTGCTCCGGCAGTAAGAACTGCCTGGGGAGAGGAAATAGGTCTTGCGAAGGAAAAATCCACCCTGGGGAGACTTGTAAGTGCTATGAGAAGACTTGGCTTCGACTACATTTTCGACACCAATTTCTCTGCAGATATGACAATAATGGAAGAGGGAAGTGAATTTCTCGAGAGACTTGCTCATAAAGATAAACACGATTTTCCTATGTTCACTTCCTGCTGTCCTGGCTGGATAAGATTTGCCAGAAGCCAGTATCCGGAAATAGTTCCGCAGCTTTCTACAGCGAAGTCACCTCAGCAGATGTTCGGAGCTTTGAGCAAAACATATATTGCAGAATGTCTGGGAGTGGATCCTTCCAAAATTTTCTCGGTGTCAGTTATGCCTTGTATGGCTAAGAAATACGAAAGCACTGTGCCCGACATGGCCAGCACAGAATACGGGCAGGACGTGGATCTTGTGCTGACAACCAGAGAAATAGGAAGAATGATAAGAGCGGACCATATACGTGCTGACGAACTGAAAGAAGAAGCCTTCGATGAATTTTTCGGAGAAGGAACCGGAGCTGCTGTTATTTTCGGAGCAACCGGAGGTGTAATGGAGGCCGCATTGAGAAGCGCATATTATCTGGTGACCGGCAAAAATCCGAATCCGGAGGCATTCAAAGATGTAAGAGGAATAGCCGGCTGGAAAGAAGCATCCTTTGAAATCGAAGGAATTCCTCTTAAAGTTGCGGTAGTGAGCGGGCTGAGAAATGCCAGAGAGCTTATCCTTGCGTTGAAACGAGGAGAAGTGAAGTATGATTTTGTTGAAGTAATGGCATGCCCGGGAGGCTGTTCCGGCGGCGGCGGTCAGCCGATACACGCATTTGAGGAAATGGCTGAGGAGAGAGGCAAAATTCTTTATGGTCTTGAC
The DNA here is from genome assembly GCA_030526325.1 of Bacillota bacterium. GTDB lineage: Bacteria > Bacillota > Clostridia > Peptostreptococcales > Anaerovoracaceae > RGIG1899. Next base: position 10,946 of record JAUNCY010000009.1, on the reverse strand, counting down.
AGGATGAATGACCTGAGATTTTCACATGAAAATCCTACGGTTCAGAAGGTTTACGAAGAATTTCTCGAAAAGCCGTTATCTGAGAAAGCTCATCATTTGCTGCATACGGATTACAATAACTGGGACAGCAAAAAATAATATTTTCAAAAATGCTGATATTCAGATTGATTTGAAAATAGGTCTTGAAATAAATCTGATATAGTGGTAATATAGCAAATACAGTGTCCCTCGGAATCTTCCGATGATATGGGTTCTGTGCAATAAACATCTGTGAACGTGTCAGGTCCGGAAGGAAGCAGCAATAAGCAGAACCGTTTATGTGCCACAGGTCAGCCTGTCTCGTCGGGAGTTTCCGGGGGATACTTTTATTTTACCTGTAGGAAGCATTAATTTTGTTCGTTGAAACCGAATAAAGAAAACTGTATACTGTACGAAACAAGCCTATTCATTATTAACGAAATATTTAAAAGGATAATGCGTATGGACAGAAATACAGTTTTGGATAAAGTGTTCAGAGAGGATACCGGGAAAATTTTATACGCTATAAGAAGGGCGGGATGTCCGGAACAGGATCTGGAGGATATTCTGCAGCAGACTATAGTAACCTCCCTTGAAAACTTCGACAAATTAAAGAATCTTTCAAAAGCATCTGCCTGGTGTGTGAAGATTGCCGTTAATATTACCTACAGAAAGCTTTCACGGGATAACCGGTTTTGCGTAATTGACTTTACCGACGAAGCGGAGGAGGCTCGAATAAATGAAAATGACAAATATGATGTTTCGGATGTGGACATAAAACGAGCAGAAATAAGAATGGATTTAAAGAAGCATCTGAACGGACTGGCGCCCGAATACGCTGTGCCGCTGCTCCTGAAAACCGTATACGGGCTCACATATGAGGAAATAGCGGACATTTTGGAAATAAAGCTGGGAACAGTTCGTTCCAGAATCAGCAGGGCAAAGAAGATTCTGGAAAAATGCCTGACTGAAGATGATAACTGAGAAGAGCAGCAGGGCGGAGCGGATAAGAACGCACTAAAGGAGTATTATGATAACTGACGAGAGAATAGAGCAGATAATAAAAGAAATATATATTGAAGAGATTGAACGTATGGAAATCAGGGTCGATATCGAAGAGCTTATTGAAAAAGCATATGAAGAAGCTGAAAAAAGAAAAAAGATTCCGATTACGGGTTAAAGGATATTATCTTTTTCGGGAGCGAATTCGAAAAGTAAACAGCGGATATTTTGATATGATCCCCATTAAGCAGACAAGGTAAATTGCCAAAATCTATTTAAGGGGAATTTTTTTTGCAGAATCAAATGTTCAGCAGAGCTCAGAATTAAATTATATGCCTGCTGCCGGGCAGAGCATCTCATTTTCAGCGCTTTTCTACAGATTTTTTCGATAAAGGGGAACTTTTTGGATTGGATTTGTATCTATATAACAGGGAGGAAAGAAAGAGGAAGGAGGAATTTTGACCGGTGAACCCTCCCGTCTTGCCCCGGTATAAAAGAATATGATATACTAAAGAAAATCATATTCAGAGTATGGAGAGGGTAAGGATTTAATGTATACAGCTCTTTATAGAAGATACAGACCAAAAACTTTTAATGAGATAGTAGGACAGGATCATATAGTTAAAATACTGAAAAACCAGATAATAACAGGAAAAACAGCGCATGCGTATCTGTTTTGCGGGACGAGAGGAACCGGAAAAACAAGTGCTGCGAGAATTTTTGCAAAAGGTGTCAACTGCCTGTCGAAGGAGGAGAAGCCCTGCGGGAAGTGTGAAAACTGCAGGAGCATACAGCAGGGGATTTTTTTTGATGTTATTGAGATAGACGCGGCCTCCAACAACAGAGTTGACAATATAAGAGAGCTGAGAGAAAGTGTCAAGTATCCCCCGGCAGCGGGATTATGCAAGGTGTACATTATAGATGAAGTTCATATGCTGTCAACCGGCGCTTTTAATGCACTTTTGAAAACTCTTGAGGAACCGCCGGAGCACGTGATTTTTATACTTGCAACCACTGAACCTCATAAACTGCCGGCAACTATACTTTCGAGATGTCTCAGACTGGATTTCAGAAGAGTTCCGGAGCAGAAAATCAGAGAAAAACTTACGGAAATATGTGAAGAACTGGGTCTTGAATATGAAGACAGTGCTGTTTCGCTGATTGCTGCCAACGGGGACGGTTCAGTCAGGGATGCTCTGAGTATTTTAGAGCAGTGTATTTCTTCAGGGGAAAAAACTCTTATGAGAAAAGATGTTGTAGATATCCTGGGAACAGCGGGAGAAGACGTCTTTTTGAGGATAACGGACAGAGTGTTTAAGGGAGATACTGCGGGAGCTTTCATGGTAGTAGAAGAAATAGCCCGCGACGGAAAAGACATGATGCAGTTCATAAAGGACTGGACGTATCATTTCAGAAACATTATGATGTCCAAGTTCGCCGAGAAGCTTGAAGATATTATGAATATGTCCTGCGAAAATGTGGAAAAGGTAAAGGCGCAGGGAGCGGAAATGGGCATGGAATTTATTTCGGCAGCTTTAACTGAGCTTTCATCTACATTAAATAAAGCCAGATACTCGTCTCAGGCGAGAACCTTGCTGGAGGTGAGTATACTTAAACTGTCTCATCCGGCTGTGAGCGATGAAAGAGAGGCTGTTTTACAAAGAATTGAGAAAATAGAAAGAACTCTGGCTTCCGGAAACAGTCACGATAAGGTGTATACCGGAAATGCGCCCGGAAAGGGTGAAAAGATTGGGGACAAAACCGAAGAAACAGTCCAATCTGTGAAAATGACAGTAACTGAAGAACTTCCGGAGAAGGAAGAGGATCCTGCGGAAAAGGAAGAATATCCTGCCGGAGCTGCACACGGCAGTGAAAAGACACCGGAGAAGCTGTGGGCGGAAGCCTTTGCTTTGTCGGTGAAGGACAGGGCATCTTTGAAAATCTTTACAGACGATGTTGTTGTGAAGGGTCTGCAGGCAGATACTCTTTTGCTGGAAGTGAGCTCTGAACTGAAGAAAAATATGATGGAAAAGAATGCCGCTCTTATTGAAAAGCATTTAGAGAATCTGAGAGGAAAGAAAACAAGGATTCACGCCGCTCTTTCTAAAGTAGGACCGGATAACGGCGGTGATGAAAAGGACACAAAAACTCTTCTGGAGGAACTGCTGGGAGCAGACAAGCTGACCGTGATAGAATAAAAGGAGGGAAAAGTAATGGCTAAATATGCGAAACCTCTGATGAGGCTGATTGACGAACTGAATTCTCTCCCGGGAATAGGCGGGAAAAGCGCTCAGAGGCTGGCGTTTCATATATTGTCCATGGAGGAGGATGATGTAAAGGCACTGGCGGGAGCAATGCTGAATGCAAAGCAGCAGATGAAGTACTGCAGCGTATGCGGAAATTTAACGGATACAAATCCGTGCAGCATCTGCAGTGACAGCAGCAGGGACTCGTCGACAGTCTGCGTAGTTGAAAGCCCCAGAGATGTTGCAGCTATGGAGCGAATAAAAGAATTCAAAGGAAAATATCATGTGCTTCACGGATGCATATCCCCTGTTGACGGTATAGGTCCGGAAGACATTAACCTGAAATCACTCCTGCTTCGGCTGCAGAAGGAAGCTGTGGAAGAGGTGATTCTCGCCACAAATCCTACGATAGAAGGAGAAGCGACGGCGATGTATATTGCCAGACTGCTTAAACCTGCCGGAATAAAAGTATCAAGAATAGCCCACGGCCTGCCGGTCGGAGGGGATCTTGAATATGCCGACGAGGTAACAATATCCAAATCTCTCGAAAACCGAAAAGAGCTGTAAAATGAAAATATAATAACCGGTATAAATTCTTTGTACCCTCTTTACTGAAAACAGTAAGGGGGTATTTTTTATCATAATTTTTATATATCTACATTATTATATAATGGCAAGTATTGAGCCGGATAATATTAATGTTAAAAAATGTTAAAAAAGGGAGGACAATATGGGAATAGAATATGAAGCGGGGCTTATTCTGGCATACGGTTTAGGGATTGCTCTGCTGTACCTTTTGGGGTATCTGCTGATGACTCCGATAAAGGCAGCGGGCAAGCTTGCAGTGAACAGTATGCTTGGAGGGTGTGCTTTAGTTGTAATCAATTTTTTGGGCAATTTTTTGGGTTTTCATCTGCCGCTCAATTTTTTTAGTGCCATTATTGCGGGATTTTTGGGGGTGCCCGGAGTAGCTTTGTTATTTTTGCTCGAAAAAATGCCATAATTTCGAATGTTTTTTTGAAATTGAAAAAATAATGATTGAAAAACGTATATAAAACGGCTATAATGAAATTCATACTCATGATGGAAATGCATCAGTGTTTAATTTAAAAGGAGAGAGTTAGATAATGGGAAAAAAAATGAAGACTATGGACGGCAACACAGCTGCGGCTCATATTGCGTATGCGTTTACGGATGTTGCTGCTATTTATCCTATAACACCCTCTTCCGTTATGGCTGAAAACATAGATGAATGGGCGGCATACGGAAGAAAGAATCTTTTTGGACAGGAAGTTTCAGTTGTTGAAATGCAGTCTGAAGGAGGAGCTGCAGGAGCACTCCACGGTTCACTGGCAGCCGGCGCACTTACAACAACCTTTACAGCTTCACAGGGCTTACTGCTTATGATACCAAACATGTATAAGATTGCGGGGGAACTGCTTCCGGCGGTTATGCATGTAAGTGCAAGAACTATTTCAACACATGCGCTTAATATTTTTGGAGATCATTCCGACGTAATGTCAACCAGACAGACAGGTTTTGCAATGCTCGCATCAGGCTCAGTTCAGGAAGTAATGGATTTAGCCGGCGTTGCTCATATGGCAGCAATCAAATCGAGAGTTCCGTTCCTTCATTTCTTTGACGGATTCAGAACATCTCATGAAATACAGAAGATAGAAGTAATCGAATACGAAGATCTGGCCAAAATGGTTGATATGGATGCTGTACAGGCATTCAGAGACAACGCTCTTTCACCGGAAAGACCGGTAACAAGAGGTACGGCTCAGAACCCGGATATTTACTTCCAGGCAAGAGAATCTTCAAACAAATTCTATGATGAAGTTCCAAACATTGTAGAAGAATATATGAAAAAAATCGGTAAGCTTACCGGCAGAAAATACAAACCTTTCGATTATTACGGACATCCTAAAGCTGAATATGTAATAGTGGCTATGGGTTCGGTTACGGAAACAATTGAAGAGACTATCGATACACTTCTGGAACAGGGATTAAAAGTTGGTCTGGTAAAAGTAAGACTTTACAGACCGTTTTCCGCAAAGCACCTTCTGAAGGTTGTTCCAAAATCGGTAAAGAGAATCGCTGTTCTTGACAGAACAAAAGAACCGGGTTCACCGGGAGAACCTCTTTATCTTGATGTTAAATCTGTTTTCTACGGACAGAAAAAGGCTCCGATGATTGTAGGCGGAAGATACGGTCTCGGCTCCAAGGATACTACTCCTCAGCAGATTCTGGCTGTTTACAACAATATCATGTCAGATAAACCTAAAGACAGATTTACAATAGGTATTAATGATGATGTCACATACACATCCCTCGACTGTTCAACACCTATCAAAACTGCACCGGAAGACAGAATAAGATGTAAGTTCTGGGGTCTGGGTTCAGACGGTACAGTAGGTGCAAATAAGAGCGCTATCAAGATTATCGGTGACAATACAGATTTATATGCACAGGGCTACTTTGCATATGACTCAAAGAAATCCGGAGGTCTTACCGTATCTCACCTGAGATTCGGAAAGGATCCTATTAAATCCACATATCTCATTGAGGAAGCGGAATTCGTAGCATGCCATCACCAGGCATATATTAAGGAATACGATGTTCTTGAAGGCCTCAAACCGGGAGGAACCTTCGTTCTCAACTGCATATGGTCACCTGAGGAGCTGAGCGAAAATCTTCCGGGCAAGGTAAAAAGATACCTCGCAAACAATAATATAAACTTCTATATTATTAATGCTACAGATATAGGCCGTGAAATCGGACTTGGCAACAGAATCAACATGATAATGCAGTCTGCTTTCTTTAAAGTGGCAGATGTAATTCCGGTTGAAGATGCCATAACATACCTTAAGGATGCGGTAATTACTTCCTATGGTAAAAAAGGCGAAAAGATCATCAACATGAACTTCGCCGCTATAGACAAAGGCGCTGCCGGACTTGTAAAGGTTGATATTCCTGAAGAATGGAAAGACGCTCCGGATGAGGAAGAAGTGAAGGCAGACGTTCCTGAATTTGTAGAAAAAATTATGATGCCTATGCTGAGACAGCAGGGTGACAAGCTCCCTGTAAGCTCATTCGTTGGAAGAGAAGACGGTACATTCCCGCCGGGAACATCTGCATACGAAAAGAGAGGCATTGCAATAACTGTTCCTAAGTGGAATCCGGAAGAATGTATTCAGTGTAATCAGTGTTCATTTGTATGTCCGCATGCGGCAATCAGACCGTTCCTTTTGGACGATGATGAACTTGCTAAAGCTCCTGAAGCATTCAAAACAAACAAGGCTTTCGGAAAAGGCCTTGACAAACTCCACTTCAGAGTTGAAACTTCACCGCTTGACTGTACTGGCTGCGGAAACTGCGTAGACATTTGTCCTGCTAAGAACAAAGCCCTCAGCATGTTCCCTCTCAGCAATGAAGAAAGCCGCGAATACTTATGGGATTTCGCGATGACAGTTAAGCCAAAGGATGATCTGGTAAATAAAAAGACTGTAAGAGGAAGTCAGTTTGCTCAGCCTCTGATTGAATTCTCAGGAGCATGCGCAGGCTGCGGAGAAACTCCGTACATCAAAGCTATTACACAGCTTTACGGGGAAAGAATGATGATAGCCAATGCGACAGGATGTTCATCCATTTGGGGCGCATCAGCACCATCTATGCCGTATACAACAAATCATGAAGGAAGAGGCCCTGCATGGGCAAACTCCCTCTTTGAGGACAACGCGGAATTTGGTCTCGGTATGGCAATTGCCTGCAGACAGATCAGAGAAAAGATTTGCGAACTTGCTGATCAGCTGGTTAAAATGCAGATTCCTAACGAACTTAAGGTTGCACTTAAAGTATGGTCTGCCGTTAGAGACGAAGGCGACGGTTCAGTAGATCCAAGCAGAAAGCTTGCGAGAGCCCTCGAAAATTATCCGGTAACAGATCCCGAAGCAAAAGTTCTTGTAGATGAAATCATCAAGAGAAAAGACTATCTCGTTAAAAAGTCGGTATGGATTCTCGGCGGTGACGGATGGGCTTACGATATCGGTTACGGCGGTCTGGATCATATTCTTGCATCGGGTGAAAATGTAAACATTCTGGTATTCGATACTGAAGTATACTCAAATACCGGCGGCCAGGCGTCAAAGGCTACTCCAGCAGCTGCGGTTGCAAAATTCGCGGCATCAGGTAAAAAGATTAAGAAAAAGGATCTTGGTCTTATAGCTATGACATACGGATATGTATATGTTGCTCAGGTTGGTATGGGCTCCGATTACAACCAGTTTATCAAAGCTGTTACGGAAGCGGAACTCTACGACGGACCGTCAATTATTATTGCATATGCTCCATGTGTCAACCACGGCATCAAGAAGGGCATGAACAAAGCTCAGGAAAATATCAGAGATGCTGTTGAATGCGGATACTGGCATTTATACAGATTCAATCCAAGCCTCAAGGAACAGGGCAAGCATCCGTTCATTTTGGATTCAAAGGAACCATCGGAAAGCTTCAGAGATTTTATCCTCAATCAGGTCAGATACTCGTCGCTTAAATCAGAGTTCCCTGACAAGGCAAATGAAATGTTCAGCTTAGCTGAAAGAAATGCTAGAGAACGTTACGAAACGTACGTTAAGCTTTTAGAAGGACAGTTCTTATAGGCGATATAAACAGCGGATTCTCAGGGGTCCGCTGTTGTTGTATGAACATGCACCTCCCGGACAGATACTGTATATGATAATTGCGGAGGGGAGATACGGGCAGCCATAATATATCAAAAGCTGTTCGAATATTAAACAATATTATTGAAAGGCGGTAATATGATGGAGCATACCACTGAGAAACTGGTTAATACCATACTTGAAAGCTATAAAAGCTATGATCTTACCAGCAGAATCGATGAAGGAAATATGCTGAATAAGGAAATCATAATAGAGATACTGGAGAAAATCAGAAAAATACTGTTCCCGGGATTTTTTGACAGCAGCAAGGTTCGCTCGGAATATATAAAATACATTATTGGAGAGCAGCTGGAATTTGTTCAGTATAATCTTAACAAACAGATATCAAAGGCTTTAGGGAGCGGAGATGATTCATGTTCAGGATGCTCCAAATCCCGTACTTCGGAAAATGCAGAGGAAATTACTTACAAATTTTTAGAAAGCATACCTAAAATTCGTGAATATTTATATACAGATGTTCAGGCGGCATATGACGGCGACCCGGCTGCATACAATACGGATGAAATCATCTTTTCGTATCCCGGAGTATTCGCGGTTACAGTATACCGTATTGCCCATGAGCTTCATCTGCTGGGAGTCCCTATGATTCCTCGTATTATGACCGAACATGCTCACAGCATTACCGGAATAGATATTCATCCGGGCGCTGATATAGGAAAATATTTCTTCATAGACCACGGCACAGGTATAGTAATCGGCGAAACAACCAAAATTGGAGATTATGTAAAAATATATCAGGGTGTTACATTAGGTGCGCTGTCTACCAGACAGGGTCAGCAGCTCAAGGGAGTAAAAAGACACCCGACTATCGAAGACAATGTTACAATCTACTCAGGAACAACAATTCTGGGAGGAGACACAGTAATAGGAAAGGGCGCGACTATAGGAGGAAACGCTTTTATTGTCAATTCCGTTTCTGCAGGAATTAAGGTCAGCGTCAAGAACCCTGAGCTTCAGTTTATAGGCGGAAATCATGAAGAATAACTATGGAGAATAAGATTATCAATTTTGATTGGATAAGAAAAATGGCGGTTAGTAAACCGCCATTTTCTATTTGAATATTATGCTTTATCAATTTGCTGTATTGACCAATTAAGCCTCAGCAGGAGGTTCTCCTACAACTGCTTTATTCTTGACAATCTTGCCGATAACGAATAATGTGCCGAACATGAGAACGATACCTATTGCAAGAGAAATTACACTTTCTGTTAAGCCTGCGATTATGTAGCATACACAGGATACAGCAGCAACGGTAAGTGCATACGGAAGCTGCGTAGAAACGTGGTTGATGTGGTTACATCTAGCACCTGCAGAAGCCATAATTGTTGTATCTGAAATTGGTGAGCAGTGGTCACCGCAAACAGCTCCGGCGAGACATGCAGAAATTGAGATGATAAGCATTGTTTCGGATAATACAGATCCTAAGCCTACAACGATAGGAATAAGGATACCGAATGTTCCCCATGATGTTCCCGTTGAGAATGAGATAAGAACAGCCAAACCGAACAGGATTAACGGTAAGAGGAATCCGAAGCTTCCGATATTGTTTTCAACTAAAGCTGTAACAAATTCTGTTGAACCCAGAAGTGAAGTCATGTTCTTCAGTGTTAAAGCAAATGTTAAAATCAGAAGAGCAGGAACCATAGCCTTGAATCCTACAGGGATACAATCCATAGCCTGTTTGAATGTTAATATTCTTCTTGGCAGATAGAAAAGAAGGATAAGTATCAGAGAAATAATTGAACCCATTGATAATCCGTAAGAAGCATCACATCCGCCGAAAGCATCGATGAATGAAGCTCCGCTGAAGAATCCGCCTGTGTAGATCATACATATTACGCAAGTTACGAAAAGTATAACGATTGGCAGTACCAGGTCGAGAATTGTAGCCTTAGGGTTAACAACATTTTCATCTTCTGCATTTTCGTAAGGACGATCCGGAGTTGTAAAGAGGTCGCCTTTGAGAGCGTTGTCTTCATGCTTCTTCATAGGACCGTATTCAAGACCGGTAACGATAAGATAAGCAATCATTAATAATGTAAGTAATGAATAGAAGTTATATGGAATTGCTTTTACGAAAAGCTCAATTCCGTTATAGCCTTCAACCATTCCGGATACAGCAGCAGCCCATGATGAAATCGGGAAGATCATACATAACGGAGCAGCTGTTGCGTCGATCTGATAAGCAAATCTTGCTCTTGAAATGTTGTGTGAATCATTAACCGGAAGCATTACACTACCAACTGTGAGACAGTGGAAGTAGTCGTCAATTCCGAGAAGAAGACTCAGTACGAACGTAGAAGCAAGAGCACTTCTCTTGGATTTGATTTTTGTTTTAGCCCATTCGCCATAGGCATTAGATGCACCGGATTTGTTAATAATTGCAACGATTATTCCGAGCACTACCAGGAAAATAAAGATACCGATGTTCCAGGTGTCGGACAGGGCTGCGAAGAAACCGTCATTAAGCGATGTTTCCAAAGCAGCCAGAGGATTGAATGAAGTTGCCAACAGTGCTCCCACTATAATACCAATGAATAATGAGCTGTAAACTTCCTTGGTAATCAGAGCCAGGACGATGGCAACGATTGGTGGTAACAATGACCATACTGTACCAAACATACGTTTCCCTCCTTAAATTAAGAATTTTGCGCTGTGCGTCCGTAGCGACGCGAACAGCAATATAATAGTAAAATATCGAAATAAGAATAACATAAATTATATTTAAATACAACAAAAATGGTTCGTTGTCAATTTATTTTAATGTTTGAAAAATGTACTTTTTTTTCAGAAATTTTCATATTGAATAAACAAAGAAACGGAAAAGTTTACTGCTGCGGTTAATATATAATATGTAAAAATAATTTTCTATAACCCCCTTGACAGAAGAAAGAATAAATGGTAGTCTACAAAAGCTCGCCTCTGAAGGGGAGGGCGG
>JAUNCY010000008.1 GCA_030526325.1 Bacillota bacterium | reverse complement strand
CAAAGGCTCGTCCTTTCCCATGTAATCATAAGTGCAGATAAAAATCACATAGCTTCCCGGCAGGTCCTTGTACCTGCAGCCTTTTTCAAGAGCGTCCATATCCATATTCGCCTGATAATACCGGCTTCTTTTCGCTATGTCATCTCCGGTATAGGTCTGCATCTCTATCTCTGCCCAAACGTCCTTTGATTTATGGAATATTTTACCATATGTGAAACTGCTCTGCTCTGCTGCTTTTGAAGTGATTTCAGCATCTTTTGCAATGAAAAGATGTAAGGCAAAGCCTATTAAAAAAAATATCCTGCTTCAAAGGAAGCCGGAGTAAAAATGCCGGTGCATAAAATGCACCGGCGCTTTATAATTTATTTCTTTTTCTTAGCCTTTGCCTTAGCTTTAGCCTCATTTTTTCTCATCTGCTCACGAACCTTCATTTCCTTCTCTTTCTGTTTCTGAGCGTGGATTTTTTCGGCTTCTTTCTTTGCATCCTTATAAGGATTTACCTTTTCGGGCTTTTTCTTTCCGGATTTTACTGCAGCTTCTTCAGCTTCTCTTGCTTTCTTAGCCTGGTCACGGAAAGTGAAAATTATGATTGCCGCCATCATAACCACCATCATTACTGTGGTAACTATGGAATCGGTCTTAAGGCTCTTTGTTTTAAATACTGTTTTGCTGTCCGCTCCCAGAGCGTTTCCTTCTGTATCGGTAACAGCGCCGTCAATAACGATTGTATATTCTGTGCTGTCGGAGAGGTCTCCCACCAGAACAAGGTTTACACGATTTGGAATATCCGGCTGCTCAAGCACCAGAATTTCCTGTTCCTTTCCGTCGGAATCCAGAATCTTAAAGTAATCCTGGTTAGCCTCTATGTCAATATTGCCGCTGAAAACAATACGTGCCATCTGATTTGTAGTCTGTACGCCGGTTTCTCCGTCAGCCGGATAAATGCTCTCAATAGTGAGATTTCCTGCTGCATATACACTCTGCACAGCAAACATGCAGATTAACAGAGCTGCCGTAAGTATTTTCAAGAATCTTTTTTTCATTTTGCTTTCCTCATTTCTCTCAGTTTTACAAAGAATTTCTGCAGGATTTTCCGGCATTCCTCTTCAAGAATTCCATATTCTATATTGACAAAGTGGTTAAACTTTTCATTTTGAGGAATATTAATTACAGACCCGCAGGCGCCGCCTTTTGAGTCCTTTGTTCCGATATACAGATTCTTTATTCTGGACAGCATGACAGCTCCCGCACACATAGGGCAGGGTTCAACCGTCACATACATGTCGCACTGATGAAGTCTCCAGCCGCCCAGCATTCCGGATGCGGCTCTGATTGCGTTCATCTCAGCATGAGCCGTGGGATCTTTGGAGGATTCTCTTGTATTATATCCTCTTCCGACAATCTCCCCGTCCTTCACTATCACTGCGCCTATTGGAACTTCATTGATATTGTAAGCTTTTTCTGCTTCTATAAGGGCTTGTTTCATAAAATATTCTTTATTCATCGTCTGCCGTCCTTAATCAAAGATTATAACACTTATTTTAATCTTGTACAACAGTAAAATAGATGTTAGAATAGTAATGTATTTGCCCCAGTAGCTCAGGGGATAGAGCGTCGGTTTCCTAAACCGTGCGTCGGATGTTCGAATCATCTCTGGGGTGCCATTGATTTCGCTGCGGGGTACCGCAGCGTTTTTTATTTTTACAAGGAGAACAGTATGAGCAGCACAATTAAAAGAACCTGCGTCGACTGCGGAAGCACGGGATGCAGATATATGAACGGAAATTTCCCCGATTTCTGTCCCGGTGAGCAGATCGAGAACGAGGCTCTTATCGATGAAATCCGAAAAAAATGTCTTGAAGAAGAGAACAGAAAATATCTGAAAGCGGCAGCGGAAGTGGAGTATGAGGGCTATTGCCGGCTGACCAGAGTCGAAGAAATTATGGAATTCGCAGAAAAAATCAGCGCCCGAAAACTCGGTATAGCCTGCTGCGTGGGTCTGATAAGCGAAGCCAGAACTCTGGCAAGGGTTTTCAGACACAGAGGCTTCGAAGTTGAAGGCATAGGCTGTAAGGTGGGCTGTATTCCGAAGCACAAGGTCGGCATCCCTGAAGAATGCGAGTCTCTCGGCCGCAACACATGCAATCCCATCATGCAGGCAGAGCTTCTCAACAGAGCCCATACAGATTTGAACGTGGTGGTGGGGCTGTGTGTAGGTCATGACAGTCTTTTCTGCAAGTATTCGGATGCTCCGGTCACAACCGCGGTCACAAAGGACCGGGTACTGTGCCATAACCCGGCGGCCGCTCTGTACGGAGCCGATTCATATTACAAAGCAAAGCTTTTCCCTTAGAATAACGGGTATGCAGTTAACGGCCGGGGGAATCTCCTTTCATCACAGAGATTCCCCGGGCCGTTTTGACTTTGCGTTTTTCTCCGCTGTTCACATGCGGGTCTATTCGGCGGTCACCGTCTTTATCACTTCAAATTTTTCCATATCCAGAACCCGCAGCTCCTGCATGGACACAATATATGCATAATTTCCTATATATAAACCCCTTGAATCATATCCCAGATCTCCCGTGTCCACTGCACCTCTCTGATAAAAGCCTTTTTCCCTGTCATATCCGTAAATCAGATATTTTTCCCCTGCGGGAAAGGCAATAATATTCTTCTTTTCGGAAATCAGAGCCGCTTTGTGGTTGTACAGTGCTTCAGACCAATTATTGTCCGTTTCCAGAGTGTGTTTTTCCGTCACATCCGCAGGATTCGATATATCAAACATCGTCAGCTTCATATTCCCGGTCTGACCGTTTTTTTCATCGGCACTGAGTCCCAGACCGAAGAGCAGACCGTCTCCGTATTTGTGCAGGTATTCAGAGAAGCCCGGTATCTTAAGCTCTCCGAGTATTTCCGGATTTGCCGGATTGCTCAAATCAACGGAAAACAGCGGATCTACGGTTCTGAAGGTTACGAAATATCCTGTATCTCCGTCAAACCTCGCAGAATAAACCTGCTCTCCTTCCGCCAGACCTTCCAGCTTTCCGGTTATTTTCATATTTTCGTCCAGCACATATACGCCGTTTTCGGAAGTTGCTTCCTTCCATTCATAATTTTCGAACCCGTATTTTTCGTCGGTAAGTATCCTGTAATCGCTGTCATTTTTCGTTGACACCACCCTCAGATATCCTTCCTTTTCATCCACGGAAAACTGACTGTCAACATATCCTGGCACAGAAGCCTCTCCGACAAGATCAACGCTCTCTTCTGTTAAACGGAATTTCAGTATGGAAGTCGAAGATTCCACATTTACATCCACCGCCTTATATCGGTCTTCTTCATAAGGCTCGGATTCTATCTCCTCAGTTTTTCCGCGCAATACATAAAGATTGTCTCCGCTCATATAGATGCTGTCTCCTGCCCCCAGAACCGAACGGCTGCTCATAACTCTGCCGGTTTCCATATCGTATACCGTAATCACCGTATATGAATTGCTTTCTCTTTCCGGAATAATAGCTATTGAGCCTGCCTCAACAGTGCTTTTTCTGCCATCTTCGTATATGCAGGGCACATAGGTCTCCGGCTCATCTTTTTCAGCCTTTTCGTAAACATAGTAACTCGTCGTGAGATACAGCTTTCCGTCAGTCATTCTTCCTGACACAGTATTTCCGTCCTGACCTGCGGTTGAGATTTTTTCAGGCTTCTCCTTGTTGGATATATCGTAGAATTCCACCTCAGTTTCCGATTTTTCTATGTATATGCAGTCCGCCGCATACAGTTCCTTTTCTCCCCGGCAATACGGCTGAGTATATCTGCCGCATACCACAGCAAGGATATCCCCGTCAACATACAATTCATAAGGAGCCGACCGTACTGTTCCCTCCTGCTTAGCTGCGAAATCCTCCGCAGCATTGATCTCCGTCTGATCCAGGTTTATGCCTGCGGAAAACGATGACATAAGTTCGGTATTCTCTCCGTCGGCTCTGAATATTTTCACTTTGCCGTTTCCGAGAGCATATATATATTTACCGTCGGTCTTTACAATATCCCCTTCATCTATTCCCTCTACCTGGTTGTTTGTTCCGGAATAATCCTTTTCGCTCTCCGCCGCATCTGCCGCATAGTGGATTTCCTGCCCTGCCGACAGATTCTCCGCTTCAGACGTTACGCTGTCTTCCTTCGTCAAAGCCATATTTGCGTCCGTCCTCGAGGTTCCGTATTCCACGGAAAAAGCGGATTCCTTGTCTATATAGGTCATTATCCCGCTGTCCCAGGTCTGCAGAGCAGCATACACATCATCGTAATCCTGTGCGAAATATACTCCCGAAGGGGATTCCTCATCGGCAGCAGGCTCTGAATTAAACAAAGGCACAGCCAGCACCAGCGTCAGGCATAATACGCCTGCTGCGGAGCCTGCCAGTATTCTTTTCCTTGCAGCCGACCGTTTCCTCATCTGTCCGGATTTTTCAATGACAGAAGCCGTCCTGTCTTTATAGCTCTTCATAATCGCAATTCTCCTTTTCCAAAATTTCTTTAAGGGACCTGCGGGCCCTGTATGCAAGATTCTTTATCTGTTTTTCATTCTTTTTCATAACCTTTCCCGCCTGAGCATAGCTCATATCTTCGAAATACAGCAGATAAATCACCTGCCTGTAATCCGGCTTAAGCTTATCCACCGCATCAAACATTTCCCTGCGCAGCTCCCTGACCAGCACTATGCTTTCTATGTCCTGAGTTTCATCCCGCTCCTCTTTAACCGGGCTGTCCCCGAAGAAAGATATAAGCGAGTTTTTCCTCAGATAATTCAGCGCTTTGTTCCTGCCGGTTCTGTACAGATAGGTTTTAAGCGATGATTCTTCCCGAAACTGTCCCTTTCTGAAAACCAGTTCCGCGAAGGCATCCTCCATCAAATCCTCAGCCGCGTGAATATCCCTCACCAGTTCATAAATAAAAAGCATCAGTCCGTCGCTGTACAGCTCTATTATGCGCTCCAGACCCTCATCGTCTCCCTCAAGAAAACGGCGGTAGCTGCTTATGCCGGTATCCATACCTTTCTCCTTTCCCGGGCAATTGCCATTCTGTTTACACTATATAGACAAATAAATCCGCAGAAGGTCTCACATAAAATGAATTTCTGCGGAAATTTTTTTAATATTTTCTAATTCTCCCAGTCCAGGGTTCTGGAAACTGCCTTTTTCCATTTTTTTATCATTTCAACGCGTCTGTTCTCGTCCATTTCAGGGATAAATTCCCTGTCGGTTTTGCATGCCAGAGCAATTTCTTCTATGCTATTCCATACTCCCACTGCAAGGCCGGCAAGATATGCGGCTCCCAGCGCAGTCGTCTCCCTGATTTCCGGACGAATTATTTTTACTCCCGCAATATCTGACTGAAACTGCATAAGGAATTCGTTTTCGCTGGCTCCTCCGTCAACCTTTAACGAAACTACCCGGATTCCGCTTTCCTTTTCAACGGCTTCAATGAGCTCCATACTCTGAAATCCCATAGACTCAACCGCAGCCCTTATTATATGCTCTCTCCTGGTGCCCCGGGTAATACCCATGACTGCGCCTCTCGCGTACATATCCCAGTAGGGTGCTCCCAGACCGGTAAAGGCAGGAACAAAGTATACTCCTCCGTTGTCCTCCACGGAAACGGCGGCAGCCTCCGAGGCTCCCGAGTTTTCTATGATTTTGAGCTCGTCTCTGAGCCACTGAATCACCGCTCCTCCTACAAATACGCTGCCCTCCATGGCATAATGAATCTTGTCTTTCAGACCTATTCCTATGGTTGTCAGCAGGCCTCCGTCGGAAATCCGGCATTCGTCTCCCATGTTCATGAGCAGAAAACAGCCTGTACCGTAGGTATTTTTTGCCTGCCCCTTTTCAAAGCAGGCTTGACCGAACAGAGCGGACTGCTGGTCACCGGCAATTCCGGCTATGGGAACCTCAGTCCCCTGAATATTGTAGGTTCCGTATATTTCACTGGAGCTTCTTACCTCCGGCAGCATCGATGCCGGGATTCCGAAAATATCGAGAAGCTCCTCATCCCATTTCAGTTCTTTAATATTAAACAGCATTGTTCTCGACGCATTTGTCATGTCGGTAACGTGGATTTTTCCCTCTGTCATCCTCCATACCAGCCAGGTGTCAACCGTACCGAAAAGCAGGTCTCCTTTTTCGGCTTTTTCCCTTGCGCCCTCAACATTGTCCAGTATCCATTTTATCTTGGTCGCGGAGAAATACGCATCGATAAGAAGTCCGGTTTTCTGCCTTACAGTTTCGCTCAGTCCCCGGGCCTTCAGTTCTTCGCATATTTCTGAGGTTCTCCGGCACTGCCATACAATGGCATTATATACCGGGGCTCCCGTGTTTTTATCCCATACTATTGTTGTTTCCCTTTGATTGGTTATGCCGATTCCGGCAATCTCATCCGGTCTCACGCCGGACACCGCCAATGCGTCATGAAGCACCGCCATCTGGGAGCCGAAAATCTCGTTAGGATCATGCTCCACGTAACCCGGCTTCGGAAAAATCTGCGAAAACTCCTGCTGTTTTACGGCTACAATTCTCTGATTTCTGTCGAAAATTATCGCCCGCGAGCTGGTTGTTCCCTGATCCAGAGATACGATATATTTTTTCATTTCTTTTCCCCCGATTATTCAAACATAGGTGTTGACAGGTATCTTTCGCCGGTATCGGGAAGAAGGACTACTATGTTTTTGTTCTCGTTCTCTTTTCTCTCAGAAAGCTCAACAGCCGCCCGGAGAGCCGCACCGGAGGAAATTCCTACCAGAATACCCTCTTTGTGAGCCATCATTTTTCCCATTTTATACGCATCCGCTTCCGATACAGTGATGATTTCATCGTAAATGTCAGTATTCAGAGCCTTCGGGACAAAATTTGCGCCGATACCCTGAAGCCCGTGAGGACCTGCTTTACCTTCAGACAGAAGAGGAGAGTTCGCAGGCTCTACAGCAACTACTTTGATTTCCGGGTTTTTCTCCTTTAAA
Source organism: Bacillota bacterium (assembly GCA_030526325.1). Lineage (GTDB taxonomy): Bacteria > Bacillota > Clostridia > Peptostreptococcales > Anaerovoracaceae > RGIG1899. Next base: position 41,408 of record JAUNCY010000008.1, on the reverse strand, counting down.
TATTCACCGACGCCGGATATAGTTCCTCCGGTTCCTATACCTGCCACGAAAATGTCTACCTTACCGTCGGTATCTTCCCAGATTTCCGGTCCCGTTGTTTTTTTGTGAATCGCCGGATTTGCAGGATTTTCAAACTGACCCGCTATAATGCTTCCCGGAATCTGCGCTTTAAGCTCCTCCGCCTTTGCCACAGAACCGCTCATTCCAAGGCTGCCGTCTGTAAGCACAATCTCCGCCCCGTATGCTTTGAGAAGATTTCTTCTCTCTACGCTCATGGTCTCCGGCATAGTAAGCACTACCTTATATCCCTTTGAAGCTGCCACGCAGGCCAGGCCTATTCCCGTGTTTCCGCTGGTGGGCTCTATAATGGTTGCTCCCGGTTTAAGAATTCCCCGTTCTTCCGCATCTTCTATCATAGCCATACCGACCCTGTCCTTTGCACTGCCTGCAGGATTGAAATATTCAAGCTTTGCAAAAATTTTCGCTTTTACATCAAGCTCTTTCTCTATATTGCAGACTTCTATTATCGGTGTTCTTCCTATGAGTTCGCTCACGCTTTTATATATTTTCATAATATCCTCCTTATTTTCCTGATTCTTCATGCTGATGCTATGATTATACCACACCCCGGGCGGATATGGTATCTGCCTGTATGACCGGGTAATTTATAAAAAACGACAAAAAAAATATCCGAAAACTTTTGATTCTCAGATATTTTTTAAATAGATTTACGTTTTAAATTTTCAACGCAGTTTCTGTGGCTATTTTGCCGCTCTTCCTGACATGTACACATATATTCTCTCCTTTTTCTGAACTCTTTTTCTGATTGTTTTCATTCCTGTTAATTTCATAATTATCCGCTCCTCTCTTATTACTTGTTATTTTCCTGTACTATCTTCCTGCTTTTTTCATTTTGCCGCTGAAGTAAATTTTTTCCTGTTTCTGTGCTGATTTTTTTGTAATTTTCATTCCTGCGAGTTTCATATTTTACACTTCCTTTCAAAATTTTTTGGGTTGATTTCCTATTTCGGCTTAAGTATACTTAAATAAACGTGATAAGTAAAATTAATATATTCTATTATTAACATAAAATTTTGTTATAGTTATTTCACAGAGGAGGGACGAAATGAGCAGTGTAAAATATGATACTTTTCTTAAAGTAACCGAAACCGGAAATATTACAAAAGCGGCAGAGCAGCTGGGATATACTCAGCCTGCGGTCAGCCAGATGCTCACCGGTCTTGAACATGAGCTGGGTCTTACTCTGCTGAACAGGAACAAAGGCGGGGTTACCCTTACATCCGCAGGGGAAAAGCTTCTTCCTTATCTTAGAGAAGCTGTAAACTGGGACCGGAAGGTTCATGAAATCGCTGCGGATATTAACGGAATCAAAGCGGGTTTTCTGAGAATAGGAGTTCTGCACAGCATATCCGTTCACTATCTGCCTCAAAAGCTCAGAGAGTTCGGCGAGAAATATCCCCAGATTAATTTTGAACTGGTTCAGGGAAACTATGATCATATAGAAAAATGGATAAAGGACGGAACCGTGGACTGCGGCTTTGTCTGCACCCCGACCCAGATACCTATGGATACACTGAAGCTTTTTGAAGACCCGCTCTATCTGATTACAGAAAAAAATCATCGCTTTAAAAACAAAAAGACTGTTTCCATAGATGATTTGAGGGATGAGCATTTTGTTCTTACGGATGTGGCGGATTATGATACTCCTATCCTTTTCGAAAACGCCGGATTCAGCCCTAAAATCAAATACACTACGGAAAACGATTATGCCACCATAGCTATGGTTGAGCAGGGGCTGGGCATTGCCATTATCCCGGATCTGATACTTCAGAATTTCGGGAAAAACCTCTGCATAAAAGAACTTGATGTTCCCTGCTTCAGAACACTGTGCATAGGCGCCAGATCCTTTAAACAGCTTTCTCCTCTCGCAGGAGCCTTTATTGATTTCCTGCACGAATCCGTAAAATAGAAAGAAATCCCCGGCAGTGCCGGGGACAGCTTTATTTCGTATGCAGTACAAAGTCTGCCTTTATCATGATTTTCCCAAAAGATTATTAATAAACTGCTGGGCGGTACGTCCGGACAGTCCTCCGTGGCGCATTTCCCAGGCATTTGCCTCAGCCCTGAGCTCATCATCAGTCAGGGTTATTTCCGGATGCTTCCTTGCCAGGGTAATTACTATATTATAGTATTCTTTAGGAGTCGGCTTAAGAAATCCTATTGTAACTCCGAATCTTCCCGCAAGAGACATTTTTTCCTGCACCGTGTCTGAACGATGGAGCTCGTCCTTAGAGATATCTGAACGGTCGGTCCAGGTTTCCCGTATAAGATGCTGTCTGTTTGAAGTGGCGTATATCAGCACATTGTCCGGCTTGACCTCAAGTCCTCCCTCTATTACAGCCTTGAGGTACTTGTATTCTATTTCGAACTCCTCAAAAGACAGGTCATCCATAAAAATAATAAATCTGTAGTTTCTGTTCTTTATTTCCGATATTACCTTTGAAAGATGCTGAAATTCATGCTTATATATCTCTATCATTCTGAGTCCCCGGTCATAATACTCGTTCAGAACGGCCTTGACGCTGGTGGATTTTCCCGTGCCCGCATCTCCGAAAAGCAGCACATTGTTAGCCTTCTTCCCGGAAACGAAAGCCTCGGTATTTTCAACCAGAAGCTTTTTCTGGGCTTCGTATCCTACGAGATCGCTCAGCAGCATTTCTCCGGTGGTTGTTATCGGGTCAAGGATTGAGCCTTCTCCCGCATCGGATATTCTGAATGCCTTATTAAGGCCCAGATTTCCCACCCCGTAGATTCTGTAAAACTCTGTTACCACGTCGTACATTTCCACTTCGTCCCGGGCATTTTCTATGTTCCTGCTCAGTTCCTGCACTTTTTCGCTTACGCTTTTATTGAAAATCCTTTCCTTTTTCACAACAGCCCTGTAATTCTGAATAATATCGAAACAGTTTGTCCCCAGGGCTTCCTCTATTGGGGAAAAATCGTAATCGAACAGTTTCTTGAATACTGCAAAATCGTTTTTTGCAAATTCGTTGACGGTTCCTTCGTTAGCTCCCACCTTCTCCGATACAAGAGTAAAAGGATTTTCGGTAACTGCCAGCAGAAATGCCAGATAATTATGCCACAGGTTGCTGTCAAATCCGTACTTTGTAGACACCTCCAGCAGACGGTGTATCTGGACAAAAATATCCGTAGTCAGCTGTTCTCTGTCGCAGTCTCCGAATTCCCCGTCGTAAAATCTTCTGCATATGTCAGCCAGTTTAAATAATATGCTGTCTTCTCCTATATTTCTGTAAATTATCAGCTTTGATGTAAGTCTGTGCAATTCTATTCCTCCCGTTAACTCTTTTTATCATAATATCACCGGCATTTTGTTCTTACAATACGAAGCCGGCAAAAATACGGTTCTTTATGCTGCCTTCATCCTCAAAAGACTTTACTTTACTAATCTCAGCTTTGCGGCCCTGGCTGAAATAATAATTTGATTTTTGATAAAAAACAGCCGCAGCAGAATATACTGCCGCGGCTGCCAGCCGTCTTATGTACTCCGTATCTTCGTACAGGAGTATCTGAAATAAAGATATTTCTAGTTGTCGATGAGCTTGTTTTCGTTGTTCCAGCTGTAGAGCTTTCTGAGTTCTTCGCCCACTTCTTCCAGCTGATGTGCAGCTTCTCTTTTTCTCATTGCATTGAAGCTTGGGCAGCCTGTCTGGTTTTCAAGCAGCCAGTTTCTTGCAAATGTTCCGTCCTGGATGTCTTTCAGAACCTGCTTCATAGCCTTCTTTGTTTCGTCTGTGATAATCTTCGGTCCTGTAATGTAATCGCCGTATTCTGCTGTGTTTGAGATTGAATATCTCATTCCTGCGAATCCGCTCTGGAAAATAAGGTCAACGATGAGCTTCATTTCGTGGATACATTCGAAGTATGCACTTTCAGGTTCATAACCTGCTTCAACCAGAGTCTCGAAACCGGCTTTCATGAGGGCGGTTACGCCGCCGCATAATACTGCCTGTTCACCGAAGAGGTCTGTTTCTGTTTCTTCTCTGAATGTTGTCTGGAGAACGCCTGCTCTTGCTCCGCCGATAGCGAGGGCATAAGCGAGACCCAGATCATGTGCTCTGCCTGTTGCATCCTGATATACAGCGATAAGACACGGAACGCCTTTTCCTTCCTGATACTGGCTTCTTACTGTATGTCCCGGACCTTTAGGTGCAATCATTACCACGTCTACATCTTTAGGCGGAATGATCTGTCCGAAATGGATTGAGAATCCGTGTGCGAACATGAGCATGTTGCCTGCTTCGAGGTTCGGTTCGATGTCTTCCTTGTACAGTTTAGCCTGTTTTTCGTCGTTGATCAGAATCATGATGATGTCTGCTTTTTTTGCAGCTTCTGCTGCTGTGTATACTTCCAGACCCTGTGCCTTAGCTTTTTCCCAGGATCTGCTGCCTTCGTAAAGACCAACGATTACGTTTGCTCCGGATTCTTTAGCGTTCAATGCGTGAGCATGTCCCTGGCTGCCGTATCCGATGATTGCTATTGTTTTTCCTTCTAATAAAGCAAGATTGCAATCTTCCTGATAATAAATTTTTGCCATTTCTTATTCCTCCATATTTTTATATTTCACAATCAAAAGGCAGTATTATTCCCTTCAATTGATGCGAGCTACTTTATTTTGCTTATAACTTTAGCACCCATTTCCTGAGTATTCAAGGCTTTTTCACCATTTTTTGCAATATCCGCAGTGCGATATCCTTCATCGAGAACAGCTTTTACCGCATTTTCAACAGCCAGAGCTTCCTCCTGAAGTCCGAAGGAGTATCTGAGCATCATCCCCAGCGACAGGATTGTAGCCAGAGGATTTGCTATATTCTTTCCGGCAATGTCAGGCGCGGAGCCGTGAATAGGCTCGTAGAGGCCTCTTGTTCCTTCGCCGAGACTTGCGGACGGAAGCATTCCGATGGAACCTGTAATCATGGAAGCCTCGTCGGAAAGGATGTCACCGAACATATTCTCTGTTACGATAACATCGAACTGCTTAGGATTTATAACCAGCTGCATTGCCGCATTGTCCACAAACAGGTCCGAATATTCCACTTCAGGATATTCTTCTTTGAGCTTGTGCATTACACTTCTCCAGAGTCTTGAAGTTTCCAGTACATTTGATTTGTCGACACTGGTGAGCTTTTTATTTCTCTTCATTGCCATATCAAATGCCACCCGGCCTATTCTTTCGATTTCTTTTTCGCTGTACGGCATAATGTCATAGGCCATCTCTCCCATGTCTTCTGTCTGTTTTCTTCCTCTTTCGCCGAAGTATACGCCTCCGGTGAGCTCTCTGACTATGAGCACATCAAGACCGCCTTCAACCAGTTCCGGTCTCAGCGGGCAGGCATCCGAAAGAGAATCGAACATGAGAGCAGGTCTGAGGTTTGCAAAGAGTCCCAGCTCAGATCTCAGCCCCAGTATAGCTTTTTCTGCTCTTAAATGACCCGGCTGATTGTCCCATTTAGGTCCCCCTACAGCCCCCAGAAGAACGCTGTCGCTTGCTTTGCATATGTCAATTGTTTCCTGCGGAAGAGGTATGCCGCATGCGTCTATTGCGCAGCCTCCTGCGAGAGCTTCTGTATATACGAACTCATGACCGTATTTTTCTCCTATCGCATCGAGAACCTTCACAGCCTCGGTTACGATTTCAGGGCCGATACCGTCTCCCTTTATAACCGCAATATTATATTTCAATTTATTTACCTCCCCATTCCTATTTGATTGCCTTCAGCAGGCCGCCTTTATCGATGATATCCTGAAGGAAAGGCGGGAATGGATCTGCTTTAAAGGTCTGTCCCGTTGTTTCATCAACGATTTCACCTTTTATAAAGTCAACACTTACAGTATCTCCTGCGGAAATAGCCGCAGCAGCTTCCGGACATTCTATGATTGCCAGTCCGATGTTGATTGAGTTTCTGTAGAATATTCTTGCGAAGGACTCCGCGATTACGCATGAAATTCCTGACGCTTTTATTGTTGCCGGAGCATGTTCTCTTGACGAGCCGCAACCGAAGTTGCTGCCTGCCACCATGATATCTCCCTGCCGAACCTTTCCTCTGAACTCTTTGTCGATATCTTCCATGCAGTGAGCGGAAAGTTCGTTCATGTCTGTGATATTGAGATATCTTGCAGGGATGATAACGTCAGTATCAACATTGTCACCGTATTTAAACACTGTTCCTTTTGCTTTCATTATTATCCCCTCCTAGTATCTGAAATTCTCCATATCTGTCATGCCTATATCTCTCGGCTCGGCAACTCTTCCCGCAACAGCGCTTGCGGCAGCCACTGCCGGGCTGGCAAGATATACTTCACTTCCGGTATGACCCATTCTTCCTACAAAGTTTCTGTTGGTTGTGGCAACGGCTCTCTCACCGTCAGCCAGTATTCCCATATGTCCTCCGAGACACGGTCCGCAGGTAGGTGCGGAAATAGCGCAGCCCGCTTCGAGGAATATGGAGAGCAGACCTTCTTCAAGCGCAGTCTTATATATCTCCTGAGTTGCAGGGATTACAATACATCTTACTCCGTCCGCAACCTTTCTTCCTTTTAATACGACAGCAGCAGCTCTGAGGTCCTCGAGTCTGCCGTTAGTGCAGGATCCGATAACAACCTGATGGATAGGAACGTTTCCCGCCTCAGATACAGGCTTTGTGTTTTCCGGAAGATGAGGGAAAGCAACCGTAGGCTCAATCTTTGACAGGTCTATTGTATATACTTCATCGTATTCAGCATCCTCGTCAGCTGTATAATATGTGAACGGTCTGTTAACTCTGCCTTTTACGTAATTCAGAGTAACTTCATCAACTTCGAATATTCCGTTTTTGCCGCCGGCTTCGATAGCCATATTAGCCATGCAGAGTCTGTCATCCATTGACAGATATTTCAGACCTTCACCGGTGAATTCCATGGATTTGTATCTTGCTCCGTCAACGCCGATCATTCCGATGATAGTCAGGATAACATCCTTGCCGCTTACAAACGGATTCGGTTTTCCCACCAGCTCGAATTTTATTGCGGAAGGAACCTTGAACCATGCCTGGCCGCTGTACATTCCGGCCGCCATGTCTGTTGATCCTACGCCTGTGGAGAACGCTCCGAGAGCTCCGTATGTACATGTATGGCTGTCAGCACCTATAATAATTTCTCCCGGTCCTACAAGTCCCTGTTCAGGAAGGAGAGCATGCTCAACCCCCACCTTGCCCACGTCGAAGAAGTTAACTATTCCGTATTTTTCTGCGAATTCCTTTGATTTTTTTACAAGTGTAGCAGAGTTGATGTCTTTTGCCGGAGTAAAATGGTCCATAACAAAAGCTATCTTTTCCTTGCTGAAAATTCCGTCAAAACCGGCCTTTTCAAATTCATTAATGGCTACAGGAGACGTTACGTCGTTTCCCAGAACGAAGTCCAGATCCACTCTGATAAGTTCTCCAGCCTTTACAGATTCACGGCCGCCGTGGGCAGCTATGATCTTCTGAGTCATTGTCATTCCCATACTATTCTGTTCCTCTCTTTTCCATTTCGTAAACAAGTTTGTTTATGCCGTTAACATAAGCTCTTATGCTGGCTTCGATTACATCCAGGCTCACACCGGTTCCGATAACCGTGATGTCCTCCAGTCTGAGTCTTACAGCCACTTCGCCCTGAGCGTCTATACCGCCGGTAACGGCCTGTATTTCATATTCCTGCAGTTCCGGATAGATTCCGGTAATGTCATCGATGGATGAAAATGCAGCTTCAACCTGACCGTCTCCGATAGCAGCGAATTTTCTTGATCCGCCGTCCCATTCCAGCGCTATGGTTGCTGTTGCGCCCACTTCTGATGCGCTGTTCACAGCGAAGTACTTGAGCTTGTATTTTTCTTCAATATTTATGCTGTTTCTTCCTACCAGAGCTTCGATATCTCTGTCGGATACAATTTTCTTTCTGTCAGCAAGTTCTTTAAACTTATTGAATACTTCATTTATCTTTTCCTGAGAAAGCTCGATGCCGAGATATTTTAGTCTTTCCACAAAGGCATGTCTTCCGGAATGTTTTCCCAGAACCATTGCATTTGACGGAATACCGATATCTGCCGGGGTCATGATTTCATATGTACCTCTGTGCGCCAGAACTCCGTGCTGATGAACTCCGGATTCGTGAGCGAAGGCATTTCTTCCTACAATAGGTTTTGTAGGTGCCGGTCTCACTCCGATAACGCTCGTGAGGAGCTTGCTTGTTCTGTAAATCTGGGTTGCATCGATATTTGTCACCGCATCAAAGCAGTCTTTTCTGGTCTTGAGAGCCATAACGATTTCTTCAAGAGCCGCATTCCCCGCACGTTCTCCGATACCGTTTATGGTACATTCAACCTGGGTAGCTCCGCCGCGGATGGCAGCCAGAGAGTTTGCCACAGCAAGACCGAGATCATTGTGGTTATGAGTAGAAATATCCACATTGTCTATTCCCTTTACAGTCTGCTTAAGGTGAACCATCAGAGCATACATTTCCTCCGGAGTTGCATATCCGACTGTATCCGGAATGTTAACCGTTGTTGCACCGTTTGCAATAGCGGTTTCAATTACCTTTGACAGGAAATATTTTTCGCTTCTGGTTGCGTCTTCTGCAGAGAACTCAATATCGTCGCAATAATGCTTCGCGTATTTTACCATTTCTGCGGTTCTTGCAATAACCTCGTCCTGAGTCATCTGAAGCTTATACTGCATATGAAGAGGAGAAGTTGCTAGGAATACATGGATCCTCGGTTTATTTGCAACTCTTACCGCTTCCCATGCGGCATCAATATCGCCTTTTACAGCTCTTGCAAGGCTGGCTACGGTTGAATTCTTAACCGTTTCCGCAATAGTTCTTACAGATTCAAAATCTCCCGGAGAAGCAATGGCAAATCCCGCTTCTATGACATCGACTCTCATTTTTTCGAGCTGTCTGGCCATCTCTATCTTTTCATTGAGGTTCATTGAACAGCCCGGGGACTGCTCTCCGTCTCTAAGTGTTGTATCAAATATTTTAATTTCTGCTGACATTTCCGACTCCTATTCTGCGCTTAAGACGGCTCCCTCGGATGCCGACTTAACCAGTTTCGCATATTTTGCGAGAATTCCTGTTTTCACTGCCGGTTCCTTCGGCACGAAATTCTTCATTCTTTCCGCAATAACTTCATCACTTACTTTAAGCTCTATCTTTCCGTCAGGAATATTAATTGAAATTGTATCACCGTTTTCAACTATTCCTATGATACCGCCTTCTGCGGCTTCAGGTGAAACGTGACCGATGGCAGCGCCTCTGGTAGCTCCCGAAAATCTTCCGTCTGTGATAAGGGCAACACAGTTGTCAAGACCTCTTCCAGCCAGCGAAGCGGTAGGTGAAAGCATTTCTCTCATTCCCGGGCCGCCTTTAGGACCTTCGTATCTGATAACCACTACGTCACCCGGCTCAATCTGACCTCCGAGAATCGCATCCATTGCCTCTTCTTCACTTTCGTATACTTTTGCAGGGCCTTCATGAACCAGCATTTCAGGAGCAACTGCAGATCTTTTTACTACGCAGCCTGCTTCCGCAAGATTTCCTTTGAGAACCGCAATTCCTCCGGTTTTGCTGTACGGTGCTTCAACTGATTTTATTATTTCATAATCCAGAACCGGTGAGTCTGCAATCGCCTCTCCGATTGTGTTTCCGTTTACGGTAAGAGCATCCTCTTCCAGAAGACCCAGCTTGCTGAGTTCGTTCATTACCGCATAAACTCCTCCGGCTTTATTGAGATGCTCCATGAAATGATAGCCTGCCGGAGCCAGTTTGCATAAGTTAGGAGTAACCGCACTCATTCCGTTTGCGGATTCCAGGTCAATTTTTACACCTGCTTCTCTTGCTATTGCAGGCAGATGAAGCATTGAGTTTGTTGAACATCCCAGAGCCATGTCTACGGTAAGGGCATTTTTAAATGCTTTCTCTGTCATGATATCTCTCGGCTTGATGTCCGCTTTTACGAGATCCATTATTTTAAAACCGGCTTCCTTTGCCAGTCTGATTCTTGCACTTGCCACGGCAGGAATTGTTCCGTTTCCCGGAAGTCCCATGCCTACAGCCTCTGTAAGGCAGTTCATGGAATTCGCAGTAAACATTCCTGAGCACGAACCGCAGGTAGGACATGCATTGTCTTCCATTGTGCAGAGCTGCTGGTCTGTAATCTTGCCTGCGCTCTTTGAGCCTACAGCTTCGAACATCTGACTCAGGCTGATTTTCTTTCCTTCAAAATCTCCCGCCAGCATAGGTCCGCCGGATACTACTATTGTAGGGATATTCACTCTTGCTGCTGCCATGAGCATGCCCGGTACTGTTTTGTCGCAGTTCGGAATAAGAACCAGACCGTCGAACTGATGGGCTATAGCCATGGTTTCAACGCTGTCTGCTATGAGTTCTCTGGAAACCAGTGAATATCTCATGCCGATATGATTCATTGCGATTCCGTCGCATACAGCTATTGCAGGAACCTCGATAGGTGTTCCGCCTGCAGCACGGATTCCTTCTTTTACTGCTTTTGCTATTGTATCGAGATGAATGTGTCCCGGTACTATTTCGTTCTGTGAATTTACAACACCGATAAGAGGTCTGTCGAGTTCTTCATCCACATACCCCATTGCTCTGAACAGGCTTCTGTGAGGGGCTTTTGTATAATCCTTTTTTACGTTTTCACTTCTCATTTTTTTCTCTCCTGAATTTCGTTTATGAATTTCCGGTTACTTAAAATAATTCTTTTAATACCGGCGCACCCAGTCTTGACATTCCTATCATTCCGGATCTTGCAACCTGTATTATTCCGTAAGGCTTAACTGCCTCGATGAATGCGTTTGTTTTTGTCGACTCACCGGTGAGCTCAACTATCATTGTATCAGGGGAAACGTCCACTACGCTTGCTCTGAATATTCCGGCAACCGCTATGATGGAACTTCTTTCGTCCGGCGCAGCCTTAACCTTAATCATTACATGCTCTCTTGTAACCGCATCCGGTGCGCTGAGCTCTTTGATTTCAAAGATGTCAACCTGCTTGTCGAGCTGTTTTTTTATCTGTTCCGCAGACTTGCTGTCAGCCTTGAATTCTATTACTATCAGTGATATTTCCGAGGACTCGGTCTCTGCCGCCGAAATAGAGTCGATATTAAATCCTCTTCTTGTGAGCAGTCCTGAAATTCTGCTGAATACGCCTGTCTTATTCTGAACGATGAGGGACAATACATGTCTTCTTTCTTCCATTTTTTCCACCACTCCTAAACCTCAATTTTGAATATCTGTTCGTTGTATTTATTTCCAGGAGGCACCATCGGAAGTGCACTGAAATCTTTGTCTATCATTGCGTTGATGAGAACAGGGCCTTCGGATTTTACTGCCGCATCCATAGCTTTTTCGAATTCTTCCATTGTAGAAGCATCGTAGCCTGCAGCGCCAAAGGCTTCCGCAAACTTCACATAGTCAATCTTTCTGTTATGTGTCGTCTGACTGTAATGCTGTTTATACATGAGCTTCTGCCACTGTCTTACCATTCCGAGAACGCTGTTGTTCACAAGAACTATGATAATATCCATATTCTGGGTTGCAGCTGTTACCAGTTCGTTGCAGTTCATCTGGAAGCTTCCGTCTCCGGTAAAGAGAACCACCTTTCTGTCCGGATTTCCTTTTTTGCAGCCTATAGCAGCTCCCATACCAAAGCCCATAGTTCCGAGTCCGCCTGAGGAAATAAATGATCTCGGGCATTTTACGGGATAATACTGAGCGGTCCAGATCTGATGCTGACCTACATCGGTTACTACTATTGCATCCTCAGGAAGTCTTGCAGCCGCTGCCTGTATGAGTTTATACGGTGTAATCGCTTCAGATTCCTCAATTACTGTAGGATATTCTCTCTTCCAGTTAAGAATCTGCTCTCTCCATGAATTGTCTGTCTTTTCTTCTGCCTTCTCTCCCAGTATGGAAAGGATTGTATCCAGATCTCCTATTACACTGGTTGTCGATGCAACAACCTTGTCTATTTCGGCGGGGTCTACGTCCAGGTGAAGAACCTTTGCGTGAGTTGCAAAAGTTTTCGCATTTCCCGTTACTCTTTCCGAAAGTCTTGCTCCCGCAACTATGAGAAGGTCACAGTTTGAAACAGCTGATGAGGAAACCTTTGTTCCGTGCATTCCCAGCATTCCGGTATAGTAGGGATAATCCGAAGGGCATCCTCCGATTCCCATCATTGACAGGGAAATCGGTGCGCCGATTTTATCTGCGAATTTTACAAGGCTTTCGGATGCATTTGCAATATTTACGCCGCCCCCTGCGAAAATCATAGGTCTTTTGGATTCATTTATGAGTTCAAGGGCGTTTTCTATTGCTTCCCCTGTAAGTCTGTCGTTTTTCGGAAGTATTTTCTTCGGCACTGCAGGCTCATACTCTGTTTTTCCCGACTGGGCATTTTTGAGTATATCAACCAGTACAGGTCCCGGTCTTCCTTCCTGCGCTATGTAGAAGGCTTTTCTTATTGCATCTGCAATATCCTTCTGATCTTTTACGATGAAGCTGTACTTGGTGATAGGGAAGGTTACACCGTAAATATCCACTTCCTGAAAGGCATCTGTTCCCAGATTGTTTATGTTTACGTTTCCTGTAATAGCTACCATAGGAATTGAATCCATATGTGCGGTGGCAAGCCCTGTTACGAGGTTTGTAGCTCCCGGTCCCGATGTTGCAAATACAACTCCCGGTTTTCCCGTTGATCTTGCATATCCGTCTGCCGCATGGGCTGCACCCTGCTCGTGGGCAGTCAGCACATGGTTAATTTTATCGGAGTATTCGTACAATGCATCATAGAGATCTATAACAGTTCCTCCGGGATATCCGAACACTGTATCAACACCCTGTTCGATCAAACACTCCATTACGATTTGTGCGCCTGTTTTAATCATCTGTCGAATTCCTTTCTTTATAAAATATCACGTTTTTTACGGGATTGTTCAGTTCTTCATCAGCTGCCTGTTTGCGGCTTTCCCGTAGGCCGCAGGATCTGCCGACACTCTCCAACAGCATATCCATCTCTTCTCCGCGGTTTCCGTAACCTCTGCGTAAAAAAATCCCCGTCTCTAATACTAAAGAGACGGGGTAATCCGCGGTACCACTCTTCTTGATGTAAATAATTTACACCCGCTTTATCGATATCCTTTGAATATCTATCTCTGTAACGGGAGAACCCGTTGAAGCCTACTAAAAAAATTCTTTCGGTTCAATGGCTCGAAGAGGAGCAGTCTAACCATCCACGCTGTTTTTCACCGACCAACAGCTCTCTGAAGAGGATTGCGATTAAACTTATTCTTGTCATCGCCTTCATATATTAAACTACTTCTGTGATAATACCGTAATTCTTAATGAGTGTCAATAGGATATTCAAAAAAACCACGTTCTGTCTGCAAATTTTTGAATAATTTTTCTATTTTTTCTCAATCCGGTCGGTTCCCATGTACTTTCTGAGAGCTTCAGGAACGACTACGCTGCCGTCTGCCTGCTGATAATTTTCCAGAATAGCCGCAACGGTTCTTCCTATTGCAAGCCCTGAACCGTTGAGCGTATGAACCAGTTCTGCCTTTGCTTTAGGTTCAGGTCTGTATCTGAGACCCGCTCTTCTTGCCTGATAATCTTCAAAGTTGCTGCAGGAGGAAATTTCAACATATCTTCCGTAGCTTGGCATCCATACTTCAATGTCGTATGTCATTGCCGAGCTGAATCCCAAATCTCCTGTGCAGAGTTTAACCACTCTGTATGGAATTTCCAGAATCTGAAGAACCTTTTCTGCATTTGCCAGAAGAGTTTCCAGCTCATCGTATGAGGTCTCCGGTTTAACCAGTTTTACAAGTTCAACCTTGTTGAACTGATGCTGTCTGATAAGGCCTCTTGTATCTCTTCCTGCGGAGCCTGCTTCTTTTCTGAAACACGGAGTATATGCTGTGTAATATAAAGGCAGCTCTGCTCCGTCAATGATTTCATTCATTCTTAAGTTTGTGAGAGGCACTTCCGCCGTAGGGATAAGGAAGAAATCCTTTGCAGGAACGTGGAACATATCATCTTCAAACTTAGGAAGCTGACCTGTGCCTGTCATTGCCGATCTGTTTACCATGAACGGCGGAAGAATTTCTGTATATCCGTGTTCTTCTGTGTGAAGGTCAAGCATGAAGTTCATAACGGATCTTTCAAGTCTTGAACCCAGTCCTTTATATACGGTAAATCTCGCTCCTGAGATTTTAGCTGCTCTTTCGAAATCCAGAATTCCCAGATCTGTTCCCACATCCCAGTGAGCCTTGAATTCAAAATCGAATTCTCTCGGAGTTCCCCATTTTTTTATTTCAACATTGTCCGCATCGCTTGCGCCTACAGGAACAGACGGATGAGGTGTGTTCGGAATCCCCAGAAGGGTCTCCTGAAGCTCTGCTTCTATAGCTTTTACCTTTTCGTCTTCTTCCTTGATTTTTTCGGACAGAGCCTTCATTTCAGCCATAAGCTCAGTTGTATCTTTTCCTTCTTTTTTAAGCTTTGGAATTTCTTTTGAAGAAGCATTCTGTCTGTTCTTGAGCTGTTCAACCTCTGCAAGCAGAGATCTTCTCTTTTCATCCAGCTCTACAGCTTTAGGGAGGTTGTAATCTCCCTGTCCTCTTGATTCAACCGCATTTTTTACAGCTTCAAATTCATTTCTGACTCTTTTAATATCCAGCATTTCTGCACCACCTTTTAAAAAATATTCTTCTTATATTCGCTGTATTTTTCTATCAGCTCCTCTACTTTGGCGTGCATTTCTACCTGAAGCATTGAAGCCAACGGATAATCTTTTTCAATTAAAGCATTTCTTGTTCTGGTAAACAGAGATTTTTTGCGTATGCTGTCTTTCATAAGATAAGCTTTGAGGTCGCTGACCTTTCTCCAGTTTTCCACATCAAGGTCTGTCTCGTCCTCACCTTTTATCCTCACGCATTCCCTTACGATATCCTGATATTCATGAATTATTCGTACGGAAAGCTCTGTTTCCCACATATCTATCATAGCCTCTTTATATGACGCTATGGTCAGATCGTTGAATACATTTCCTCTGTATAGCACCGCCAGTTTTCCGGGGTTCGTTTCCAGAGCCATAATGTTTTCCCATACCGTTTCCGGGGCTCTTCCGAAGAGCTTGTTTCTTTCAGCCGGGGTATATTCATCAAACACATTCTTTTCGCTTCTGTATATTCGGTCCTTTTCGAGGTAGAAGCCTTCTTCTCCGTATTCCTTGGAAATCTCCTTCTCCAGTTCAGACGGAGTTTTGCCTTCTTCCAGAACAGCTCTTATGCCGTCCAGCATCGCCATATACGCGGTGGCAATAACCAGATATGTATTGCTCTTCGGGTTAGGAGACCTGAGTTCAAATCTTGTAGAGTAAGGATTTCCCAGCTCTCTTACAAGGCCTGCCAGAACAGTTCTGTTTCTGGACGGGGTGCCCGGGTCATGACCGAGAGATGTTACGATGCATACAGGGGCTTCAAATCCCGGTTTAAGTCTGTTAAGCGCATCGTTCGTTGATGCCACGAAAGGATTCACTATTTCATAATTTTTCAGAAGTCCCATCAGCGCACCGTAACCTACAGGTGTCATGAACTGATTCTTGTCCAAAGAAGTAAACAGGTTGATTTTTCTGCCGTCCTTAAGCTTTGCCGCAACACCCAGGTGGGTATGCTCGCCGTTTCCTGCAGCCTGCTCGATAGGCTTTGCCTGGAAAGTTACATCCAGACCGTAATATCTGAAAACGTCTTTTACTACATTTTTTACCTGTGCCTCGTTATCCGCAGCCTGAAGCGCTTCTGCATATTTCCAGTCTATTTCCAGCTGCTCCATAACGTGGTCGAAGGATCCGGTGCCCACAAGCTTCGCCTTGACTCCGCCTACCTCTTTGTGACCCATTTCAACTTCGAAACCGTAATAATCCAGGATAGTAAGGGCTCTTTCCAAAGCAGTTCTTACCGGTCCCACAGTTCTCTTCCAGTACTGCTCTTTAAGAGTCTGGGAAGTTGCGAGCTGTTCTCTGTCCGCTATGTCATCCGGTGTTTTTACCCAGAATTCAAGCTCTGTGGCAGAGGTGAGTTCAAATTCCGCTATATCATCCGCACTATCTATTCCCAGATACGGACAGATATAGCTGTTGTCCGATATCAGCTGCATGAGTTCTCTTTTGAACTGAGATATAGCTTTTTTCAGTATTACTCTGGAGCCAACCTCGAGGGTCTCGTTGTGTACCAGAAGCGAAGGTATCCTGAGAGTTCCCACCGGAAGCCCTGTTTTCTCGTCTATATTTCCGTAGTTGTAATCCACATACCAGTTGACATCCCGGTCCGGAATAATATCAACCTTTGCATTGTTCAAATCCGCAATTTTAGGCAGCATTACGCTGGAACCGTCGGTCTGAACTCCGCTTTTCATCATCTGTTCAAAGTCTTTTATGAACATTCTCACCGGAATCTTTTCATCTGTGCTGTATCCCCATACATCCACTCCCACGAATGAAACGAATTCAACTTCGGGATGTTTTTCCAGAATATTCAGCACCGATTCTCTGCTGTTTTCCCCGGGGGAAATTTTGTAAAGCATTTTGCTGTTATCCATTTTCTCTCTCCTGTTCCTTAGTGAACGGACAGCCCGAGGGATGTCCGTTCTTTTATTCTTAACCGTCTGTTCATTGTGAACCGGGTTCTATTGAGCCGCTGCGTTTGTATCTCCCTCAAGAGCGTTCAGATATCTTTCCAGCTGGTTGAGGTATTCTCCGTACGAAGCCCAGTCTCCGCTCTGCTGTGCTGCAACCGCATTGTTAAATGCCTCATTTGCTTTCATAATCAGCTCTTCCTGGCTTCCCGAAACCGCAGGTGTTTCCTCCGGAGGCTGGTCTCCGGATTCTCCCTGAGGAGCATCAACTTCGCCTACATGGTCCAGGTCTCCTATTTCGCTGCCGAATAAAGTTCTTAAAGCTTCGCCGAGAGTTGCTTCATAAGCTATTTTGTCATTGTATACGGCAATTACCCTTTTTACCTCAGGCAGGCTGCTTTCATTGTCCGCCTGAAGATATATCGGTTCAACGTAGAGCAGCGAATCCTCTACCGGGATAACGAATATATTACCTCTGAGATAGGTGGATCCCCTCTGACTCCATAAGGAGAATTCCTTTGAAATTGTAGGATCCTGGTCTATTTGAGCCTCAACCTGGGCAGGTCCGTATACAGTTTTGCCCTTAGGCATTCTGTAGAGTTTCAGTTCTCCGTAGTTATCCCCGTCACATCGGGCAATAAGCAGACCGGTCATATTGTTTTTGCTGACAGGCGTATATGATATCGAAAGAATAAATTCCTCTTCGGTACTTCCCGGGAGAGACATAATATAGTAGTTCGATGTCATCTCTGTCTGTTCCTGACCGTAGATTTCATTGGCAATATCCCACTGGTCCTCACCCTGGTAGAATACGCTCACATCTGTCATATGATACTTTGTATACATTTTAGCCTGTATCTCAAACAGAGCCTTAGGATATCTTATATGCTGATACAGGTCCTCCGGCATTTTATCAATGGATTTGAAAAGTTCAGGAAATACCCCTGCCATTGTCATAACAAGAGGATCCGATTCATCTACAATATAGAAGTTCACATCTCCGTTATAAGCATCCACAACAACCTTTACCGAGTTTCTGATATAGTTCAGAGTTCCTTTGTAAGGCTCGGCATACGGATAGTAACTGCTGGTTGTATATGCGTCCAGCATCCAGTAAAGCCTTCCGTCCTTTGAAACCACAAGATAAGGATCCGAATCGTAGCTTAAATACGGTGCAATCTTCTGAACCCTCTCCTCAATATTTCTGTTTATGAGAATCTTCGAATCAGAAGAAATATTTGTGGATACTAAAATCTTCATGCTTCGCTCTCTAATAGCGAACAGCACCCTGTTGAGAGGATTGAGATTTATTCCCGCATTTCCTTCGTATTCTGTATAGACATTGCTCTCTCCGAGAGGATAATCGAATTCCTTTTCATCTGTATTTACTATTATATAGCTGTCTGTCAGCTCTCCGAAATATATCTCCGGTCTTGAAATCTGAATTTCCTGTATGCTTGATTCAGGCGGCACGTTTTCGATAAGAATATCCGGCTGACCGGAAGCAGTGATACTGTTTACTCTTGAAAGAGTGAGCCCGTATCCGTGAGTATATTTGAGGTGCTTTGTAATCCACTGGGAATTGATTTTTGACTCGTCAATCTCCCTGCCCGAAAGGAATACCTGAGTGTAATCCCCATCAATCATATATCTGTCTACATCCACATCGTTGAATGTATAGTACTGTTTAATACTCTGACGCTGATTGTAGAACTGTTTTGTCGGTTCAAAATCGTTGATTCTTATATTCTCAAATATTGCTTCATTATTTTTGATGTCCTCCGCAGTCAGAGATTCTTCTGCCGCAAACTGGTTTTCTTCAATGCTGTCGATGTTGTAAGCAGCCTGGGTCATCTTTATATTATTGTCGATATAAGGACTTTCCTTGGAAATTTCATCCGGGTCAACAACAAAGTTCTGAACCAGAAGCCCTATGCCGTTTCCTGCAAGTGCCACAACTATCATTAACACAGGAACTGCCAGAGCTGCCTTGTATTTTTTTTTGAGCACACCGTATGCGAAAAGCACTGCAGCCGCAACAGAAAGCACCATAAGGATTCTGTACTGCCACAGATATATATTGGCATCTACAAAGCTTGCCCCGTAAACAGTGCTGCCCTGATTGTACATCAGCTGGAACTGCTTGAGGAAATATCCGACGCCTATAACAAGGAAGAAAATAACCGCTATTATAACCACCTGTCTGACAGCCATATCCAGAAGTGTTTTCCAGTTTCCGGACAGAACCTTTCTGCCCAGCTTCTTTTTGTCCCTGAATATGCTCTCGCCTTCCTCAGCATATGCCTGATCATATGCATTCTGGAAAAGCCGCGGCCTTCTCACCGACATAAGAAATACATAGAAAATAACCGTAATCACAGCCAGCATAACGATTAGCGTTGCGGCTATACTGTAAATCTGATTTGCGAGCGGAAGCGTAAAGATATAAGCGCTTATATCCATTCCGAACAGCGGATCCTCGAGATTGAACTCTGTACGGTTAATAAAGCTCATTATCTCGTACCACAATGTTGTAGTGGTCAGCATCGTGGCTATAAATGCCGACAGTATCGATAAAGCCCACGCGGCCTTGCTGATGGTTTTATCTTTTACGCTGAAGCTGACAACCTCCATTTTTTTATTGTAGTCGCTGTTTATTGCCTTAAGGTAAAGGCGAATCAGCACCGTGAGTATGATGAAACACGGCATTCCCAGTTTAAGCTGGGATAAAAGCTTTGTAAAGAACACGCTTACGTAGCCCAGTTCTTTAAACCACAGAAAATCCGCGGCAAAGCTTATCAGCAGTCCCGCCGCCGAAAACAGAACAAGCAGCGCAACAACTATTCCGATAAATACTTTCCTTTTTTTGTTCATCCTTATTTCTCCCCTTTTATTATACAATGGATAATCTTTTAAACTTTATTATAACCCTTTTTACTGTTAATTACCATTTTTTTTTAGCCCTTTTGTATTATTAACGCGGAAAACAGGGAACTTTTTTATCTTTGTCACAAAAGTTAAATTTTTTTCAAAATTCGAATATATTTAAATCAAATGTGACCGGTTTTGTGACGGCCGTATGCTATACTGTCCTCACAGAATAGAAAATACTGTCCGAATAAAACATCACCGGTACAGTCAGACCACAAAAGTTCAGACCTTCATAGAATAAAAATTTAAAATACCTGGGGGGATAAAAAATGGCGAAGAATAAATTAAAAAAACTGTTTGCGGTTATGCTGGCAGGCACCCTTACAATAAGTGCTGCAACCGCAACAGCATTTGCGGTGGAATATGATTTGAGCAGCGGCAGTGTTCACGTGGAACACGATTCAGATAAAAACGAATCCTACAGCTATCAGAAAACCGAAAGCGGCAGCAGCGATCATTCTTATGATAAAGAAATAACTGTTAAAGGAAACGGAACAGAAACAGGCAATACTGTAAATGTCGGCGATAATGTCAGCGGTGTGACCGTCACTCTCGATAACGTTAAAATCAAAACAGACGACGGAAGTTCTGCGGTAACAGTGGGTAACGGTTCGAATATTAAAATCGAACTTGACGGTAATAACGAACTTGGCGGCAGCGGCGCAGGTATTAACGTAAAAGGCGAGGTTTCCGAAACAGATTCTGAAGGCAATAAGACAGTAATCAGGGAAGCCGCTTCAGCTGTCATCGGTGACGAAAACAATGACGGCGGCTCTCTTAAAGCAGTCGGCGGAAACGGCAGTGCCGGCATAGGCGGTGCATCCGGCGAAAAGAGCGGTAATATCATAATCAACGGCGGAATTATTGAGGCTCAGGGCGGTCAGAATGCAGCAGGCATCGGCGGCGGTTATAAAGGGTCCAACGGTTCACTCATTATAAACAGCGGACTTATCACTGCCATAGGCGGTCAGAATGCAGCAGGCATCGGCGGCGGATCAAGTGCCGGAGATTCAAACGGCTCATATAAGCTCACTGACCGCAGCGGCGGCAGCATAACAATTCACGGCGGTACAGTTAATGCGACGGGCGGCTCAGGAAACGGCGGTGCAGGTATCGGCGGCGGAAGCCACGGTGACGGCGGAGTAATCACTATCGACGGCGGAGATATAACCGCAGTGGGCGGAAACGGCGGCGCAGGTATCGGAGCAGGAACAGGCTCCAGCAAAACAGACAGTTCAGGAAAAAAAGGTCCCGGATACTACCACGGCGGACAGATAACTATTTCCGGCGGTAAAATAAATGCCACCGGCGGCTGGAATTCAGCGGGCATCGGCGGCGGCTACTGCGGAGACAGCGGCGAAATACTTATCACCGGAGGTGAAATAATCGCCACAGGAATGAGCGGAAACGGCGGAAATGCCACAAACCACGGCGGCGCAGGTATCGGCGGCGGTTACGAGGGTCATGCAAATATTACAATAACAGGCGGAACTGTAACAGCGTCTGCCGGTGTTACAGGAAAAGACGGCGAAAGAAACAGTGCAGCAGGTATAGGCTCCGGCGCAACACCGAATTCCAATACAGCCAGAGGAACCTCCGGAAGAGGCGCGGAAGCTGCTCACAGCTTTACTTCAGTAAATATATCCGGCGGCAGTATCACAGCTTACGGAGGAGAAGCAGGGGGCGCAGGCATCGGCGGCGGCGCTGCTGCAGACAAGGTAGTTATTACAATTGACGGCGGAATCGTAAAAGCGTACGGCGGCAAGAGTACATTTGAAGATACTCTCGGCGGCGCAGGCATCGGCGGCGGCATGAACAGCCTCAAGTCAAAATATACGGCAGAAACCGATCTTACTATAGTAATCAAAGCAGGAGATATCACCGCAGCAGGCGGATGGGGCGCTTCCGGAATAGGCTCCGGTGCGGACAACATTATTGCCAACAGCATTTCATTATCAGATACAGCAAAGATAAAAGCCTTTGCCGACGGCATTAAATTCGCCATAGACAGCTACAACAGAAATCTCGGAACCAGCAATGATATTGCAGGCGGCAATGTCCTTCAGGGAACACTTATGGCTGCCAACGGTACATCAAACAGTTCCGGAGAAACAGGAAACGGTGCTTACGGCGGAATGTATCTTGTAATTTATAAGGATGCCGATGCTTCCGCATCAATGGACAATCTCAAAGCATACGAAACTCCCGCAGCGGACGGTATTCAGCTTCCTGAAGGATATCGCTCCTTCGCTGTATCCCTTGAAAAAGACGGCAGCTACCTCATTCACGGTTCAAAGGATGATTTCAATACATGGCTCGGCTTCAGTCCTGACGCTTCTGAAACAGCGCCGGGAGAATCTGTCCCAAGCGCTCATTTCAGCACTTCAAACAACGGCATTGTCTCCAGCAGCTTCTGGATTTATGAAATAGGCTCGAATGCTGTTCTGGTAACCGAACCTAATCCGGCTCCGGCTCCGACAAGAAGACCTTCAAACAGTGTTGAAAAAGATGAACCGGTTGTAGAAATTCCGGAAGAAGAAGTTCCTAAAGCAGAACTTCCCGAAGAAAATCCAGCTGTACCGGAAGCACCTGTGAAAGATATTGCAGATGAAGACGTGCCTATGGCTGAACATCCTGCAGCTGCGCCACCGCAGCCTCAGAAATACTCTTCAAAATCAGCCGCTTCCGACGGAGGTTCCGGGCTGGTGGAGATTGAGGAGGAAGAGGTTCCTCTGTCCGACGTCCCGGCTACAGGAGACATGTCCGGATTATGGGCAGCTGCTGCATTCCTTTCAGCACTCTGCCTGGCAGGCACAGCTGCTGCGGCACGAAGAAAAAGAGAAGAATAGCAGATTATCAAAACAGCATAGATATTCGACTATATAGAACAAGCCGGAAGAACTGATTATGATTCAGTCTTTCCGGCTTATATTTTTTCCTTATATGCTCTAAACAGCACTTTCCGCACTTTCGCGAAATTCATTCTTTGCTCTGAGAAGTCCAAGAATTTCGGCCTTTTCCCGGCTCGACCAGAATTCAAATCCCCGGAATTCCATTAATATCTCCGTAAACCCCTCCACTCGAAAGAGTGATTCCAGAAGACGCTTTATCTCCGGATCCGGCGCAATATACCTGTCCTCTTCCTCGCCAAAACCTTCTTCATCTATAAAAAAGGCCAGATTCTTATCCAGTGCCTTTGCTATGTCCTTAAGTCTTTCCAAAGAAGGTTTGTTCCGGTCCTTTTCTATGTCTCCCAGATATGAAAGCGATATATCCGCTTTATCGGAAAGCTCTTTCAATGTTAAATTTTGTCTCTTTCTTTCGCTGCGTATTCGGCTTCCGATACTCATTTGCTTTATACCTCATCAATACTTGTTTCGTTTAAATGAAGTATATCATCTCAAACTTTTGTGTTATAGCAGGTTTTATACGTAAAAATCACCTCCAGAATCACCTTTTTTTCGCAAAAATTAATTATTTTTACGGTATTTACGTAACACACGCTATCGTGTATTATGTAGGTGTGGAAAGGAGTCGTTTATGAGAACAAAAGCACGCGGAGCAGAAACAAAAATTTACAAAAACATGGCCGAATTTATCAGCGCCAGAATTTTGTCTGCAAGAAAAGAAAAAGGACTGAGCCAGTCTCAGCTGGCTAAAGCAGCGAAACTGTCAGTATCCTTTATGTGTGAGATTGAGCATGGTAAGGTTCTGCCCTCCCTCATCGTTTATTCCGAATTATGCAGACTTCTGGAGATAGAACCTGTTATTCCGTTTTTTACGGAACAGCAGTAAGCCTGTCAGGATGAGTATTCAAATCCCGGCAGCTTAACATCAAAATTGCATATGCTTTTATATTTGCAGTACTTACAGGCTCTGGCATCATCACTAATTTTCATCGGCCTGATTTCAACGCTGCCCTTTGTGAATTCGTCGCAAAGGGCTTCTGTTTTCTTCATGATATCCCCTATAAGATTTTCAAATTCATCTCTGTTCAGTGCAGCAAAATCGCCTGTTCCCTTCAGAAAACCGTCCTTTCGCTTTTGCACCCTTATTATTTCGGAATAGCCCTCAAAATCTTTATCAAAAGCATCAATAATTTCCGGTTCATTTACCACAATTCCGTCCATCTTGAAAGCTTTTCTCAGACCTGATTCCACCTGTTCTTCCGGAGAAATATTCTTTTTTTTCTTCCCGTCCCCCAGGTCCACAGACGGCTCCTGTATCTTAAAATAGAACACCCCCGCAGGAACCGCATTAGTGTACATCCTGTTCATCCCCTGCAGAGCCGCTTTCATGTACAGCATAAGCTGCAGCTTGTATCCGGACACGATTTCTTTCTTATCAACCTTATCTGCTCCGGATTTATAATCTATTACCTTAACCAGAGTTCCGTTTACGCTCTCAGACACGTCTATCCTGTCTATCCTTCCTTCTATCAGAACTCTGCCGCCCCCCGGGGTTTCCACCTCAATTGCGGGCATTTTGCAGTTTGTACCGAAAGGTATTTCAAAAAAGAATCTGTCAAAACTGCCGCAGCTGACATGGTTAGCCATCATATACGCTGTTTTTTCGCAGACTGATTTTACTCTCGATATCCGGTATTTCCCCATGGAGCCTTCAAAAAGGAAACCTTTCCTGAACTCTCCGGCAACAGCCTCCGCAAGCTCACCTATCATTTTTTCGCAAAGGTCCTCATCAACGGAATTCCAGAGCTTTCTCTCGCTTATCTCTCTGGAGAACCGCATAAGAGTTTCATGAAACACCGTTCCCATCTCGGAAGGCGAAACTTCGAAAACCCTTCTTTCATCAGCCCTCAGGCCGTATCTCATAAAGTGGGCATAGGGGCATCTTGAGAAGGCTTCGAGAGACGTAGGGCTTAATTCCGGCACCTGGCCGTAAAGCTTCAGAAAGTTCTCTCTTCCTATAAATTCATGATTGTTTCTGAAGTTTTTTCCTTCATATACAAATTTCAGATTCCTATGCTTCTCCGGGTTTGCCTTCATGTATTCGATTCTGCTTCTGTATATCAGTTCTCCTCTGGATGAGGAAGTTTCCGAAACAATCCTCTCATCCTTAATGCCCGGCAGAATTTTTTTAATCCTGTTCAGAAGAGGGGACGGTATCGGTTCATCGTCATCTTCTTCTCCGGCAAAAGTACAGCTTAATATCAGTTTTTCTGTAGGGGCCGACAATGTCTTGTAAATCGCCAGCTTTTCTTTTTCCGTCCGGGAGCGGGCATCGCTGCAGATTTCTCCGGCAGTTTCATTGAGCTTTTTCTTTTCAAAATCGCTCAGAATTCCTGCTCCTCCCCCTGCAGAAGGCACAATTCCGTCATTCATACCCATAGCAAAAAGCACCTTTATGCGTTCAAATCCGCCGGAACTGTAATCTCCTATATATACCTGGTCTATAGTTGTGGGAATCATGCTGATTTCCATGGTTTCTATTCCCGTGCCGAGGAGTTCGAAGAAGCCGTCTTTTCCGCACTCGTAGTCTCCCAGCACGGCTTCAATCTGCCCAAGCATGGATGTCATCCTGTTCCAGAGCTGAACAGTTATCTCCGCAGATTCAAGACGTCCCTCTGTTTTAAGACGATCTCCGTCTTCGACAATCATCTCATCCATATGTATGCAGTCTCTCAGGAATTCAAAAAATCCCTCAGCAAACTCTCTTCCTGTACTGCATCCTTTCAGGTATTCCTGCAGGCTTTCCTCTGCGGATATGAGCTTCTCCCTTACAGAGTTAACGAATTTCAGCTCAGCCTCCGCCTCCTCAGGGGTCTTTCCGTGGGTATCTATCTTATAGAAATCCCGTTTCCACAGGCTTCCTTCTATCCCGTACTTAAATACATAGTTTTCCAGAATCTCCGCTTCGTCCGTCGAAATATCCAGAACTCCCGTGTAAAGCAGGCGAAAAATATCCTCATTGGATCCTAAGATTCCCTGTCCTCTGCATATTGACATTATAAACTGCATATACCGGTTCCATGCACCTGAAACCTTTCCGTCCCGGTAGAACTCAATTCCTGCTCTTGAAAAAATTCTGTCGAACAGATCTTCCCTGGCTTCGGAATCGTTCACTGCCACGGCAATATCTCTGAAACGATAGCCTTCCTTTTCCACCAGTCTTCTTATTTCCGCCGCAGCAGATTCCACCTCCGTCTCCCGGTCCTCGCAGCGCAGGATTTTTATTCCCTCCGCCGGAGAGTCATCCGAAGAAGGCGGAAAAGCGTACAGGTTTTCGGAAATATATCTTATCAGAGAATTCTGCTCCCGTCTGAAGCTTTCCGGAATTGTCTCTCTATTTACCTTTATTCCCGCCTTTACACCGATTTCTTTGATTTCTCTTATGGAAGCTTCAACCGGAGCAAAGAGGTTGTAATCGCGGCTTCCCGGCTCCGAATATGTCAGAGAAATATTCAGCTCCACCGCTTTTAGGGCGATGTTTTCCAGGACAGAAAGCAGTCTTTTAGAAAAGAAATCAAATCCGTCCACCCATACAAAACTTCCCTCAAAAAGGCTGCTTCCGGACACCTCATCGCACAGACGGCTTATATAATCCTCTGTATCTATATATTTTCCCCGGAGCTCTGATTCATAAGCCTCGTAAATTACCGCAACATCGCTGAGCTTTTTCATCAGCATCCTGTCCGGATACTTTTCCCTGTTCTCCGATACTGTTTTTTTGAGGCTGTCCGGAGAAACCTTATGCTGCTTGAATTCCTGTATCAGGCTGCCCATCATTGCCGCGAATTCGCTTTTTCCGGCAGTCGGTGCGAATATACCCAGCCTGCCGCTGTTTTCGGAAATCACTTTTCTCAGCAGCATGCTTCTGCCCGTATCATCCAGATATTTTACTCCGCTCCTGTTTCCCACAAGCTTTGCGGCAAGACGAGAAAAGCTCAGGATTTCTATATCCATGAGCCCTTCGGTGTTCAGAAACCTGAAAGCGCTCTTTTCCGCCTCCAGAGTATTCCTGTCAGGCACAATAATAAATACAGGGCCTCCGCTCTGTTCTTTAAACTGTGCCGTTTTTTTATACATAAATTCTGTCCGGTCTATGTCAGACCTGCCAAAATAAAGGTTTATCATCTCTTGTATACCACTTCTCCGTTAATTATCGTGTACAATACCTCACTGCTGAATTCCAGCGGATCTCCGCTCCATAGTACTATGTCCGCATCTTTACCCTCTTCAATGCTTCCGACCAAGGTCTCTATACCCAGAGCTCTTGCAGGATTCAGAGTTACCGCCTTTAAAGCCGCTTCCCGGCTCATACCGGCTTTCACAGCCAGAGCAGCGCACAGCGGCAGATACTGAATCGGAATTACCGGATGATCCGTAATTATTGATACCTCTACACCTTTTTCGGAAAGCACTGCCGGAGTTTTGAAAGTCAGGTTCTTAAGCTCGAACTTGGATCTTTCACTCAGGCTCGGTCCCACAAGGGCTTTTTTGCCGGACTTCTTTATATGATCCGCTATCAGATGTCCTTCGGTGCAGTGATCCAGAGTTATGTCGAGATCGAATTCCCGGGCAATTCTCAGCGCGGTGAAAATATCATCCGCCCTGTGCACGTGGGCTTTGAGAGGAATCTCCTTTTTCATAAGAGGAATCATGGCTTCCCACCTGAAATTGAAATCAGGCCTGTCGTCCTCATCCTCCGCTTCTCTTCCCTCCATGTATTCTTTCGCTTCGTTGAGAGCTTCTCTGAGCAGTGCGGCTGTTGCCATTCTTGTCATGGGAGTTTTCCTCTGTTCGTCTCCGTATACCCTCTTCGGATTTTCGCCGAAAGCACATTTTATCGCTGCAGGCTCCTTGATTATCATATCATCAATGCATATTCCGAAGGTTTTTATTGCGGCGAACCGGCCTCCAATAACGTTGGAACTTCCCGGACCGCTGGCAACGGAGGTCACGCCTCCTTTATATGCGTCCTCGAAAGTTCTGTCCATAGGATTTATCCCGTCAATTGCTCTCATCTCCGGAGTTATGGGATCTGTCATTTCATTGCCGTCGGCACCTTCAAACTCTATTGCGTCCTCCCACATTCCCAGATGCGTATGAGCATCAATGAATCCGGGCACAGCAGTCATTCCTTCACCGTCGATGACAGCCGCATTATTTTCGTCTATATTTTCTGCTATTGCTTTAATTTTTCCCTCATCAATAAGTATGCAGCCCCTATCATAATCTCTGTCCGATGCGGTTAATATTCTAACATTTTTTATAAGCAGCATTCTCTTCTCCTCAATTCATATTTATCCATCTTATTATATCTTCCGCATTTTTTGCAATATAATCCGCATTTAACCTTTTTCTTTCCTCTTTTTCCGCAACAGACCAGTCCACCAGCACCGATCTGCAGCCTGCATTGGCAGCGCACAGTATGTCAAATTTGCTGTCCCCTATCATAACTGCCTCCTCCGCAGTCACATTCAGCTTTTTAAGCGTAACATTTATTGCCTCGGGGTCGGGCTTATGCTTTGTAAGCTCATCTATTGTGGTTATCGCATCGAAACTGTTCTCCAGTCCGAATTTTTCTATTCCCAGCATAGCACTTTCCCTCAGCCTGGATGTTACCAGGGCAACCTTGTATCCCTGTTCTCTCAGACTTTCTACCAGGGTATCCATACCCGGAAAAATTTCTATCAGACGTTCAAACCGGTCCTGCTGAAAACTCCTGTAAACGTTAACCGCCTCATCCCTGAGTTTCTCTCCGAAGATTTTCTCCATTGTTATTCTCAGAGGCTCACCAAAGGATGATTTAATTATTCTCTCATCCTCTTCCCTTCCGAGAAAAGTACGGTACGTGTGCTGAAAACTCTTTATTATAGCTCCGTTTGTGTTGGCAAGAGTTCCGTCAAAATCAATCATTACTGCCTTTATCTTCATAGTTCTATTCCTTTACAGTACCCTTCAGCTTTTCATTAATGAAATAATCTATATCCCCGTCCATAACGGCGTGAACATTTCCGACTTCCGCTCCGGTACGATGGTCTTTGACCATAGTATACGGATGGAATACATATGAGCGTATCTGACTGCCCCAGGAAATCTGTCCGTAATCACCTTTCAGTTCATCGATTTTATCTTTGTGCTCCTGCTGAGCCAGCTCCAGCAGCTTGGATTTGAGAATCTTCATTGCCATATCCTTGTTCTGATGCTGGGATCTCTCATTCTGGCAGGTAACTACAATATTTGTAGGCAGATGAGTGATTCTTATCGCGGATTCTGTTTTATTTACATGCTGGCCTCCGGCTCCGCTGGACCTGTAGGTATCGATTCTGAGATCCTCCGGGTTTATTTCCAGATTGATTTCATCATCGATTTCCGGCATTACATCCAGAGAAGCAAAGGATGTGTGTCTTCTTCCGGAGGAATCGAAAGGAGATATTCGCACTATACGGTGAACCCCCTTCTCATTTTTAAGATATCCGTAAGCATATTCCCCCTCTATGCAGAAGGTCGCACTCTTTATTCCGCCCTCAGTATCGGCCTGATAGTCCACAGTCTTTACCTTGTATTTTTTAGACTCTGCCCATCTTACATACATTCTCGTCAGCATTTCAGCCCAGTCCTGAGCGTCGGTTCCTCCCGAGCCCGCATGTATGGAGATAATGGCGTTGTTTCTGTCATATTCTCCCGACAGAAGAACTTTAACCGTCATTTCTTCTATGTCCTTCGAAAGCTTCCTGTAAGCATCCTCAATTTCCGGTATGAGAGATTCGTCCTCTGCTTCTTCAGCCAGCTCGATAAGCACCTCCACATCGGAAAAGGCGGTTTCAATATTACGGAATTCCTCCAGCTTTACTTCTATTGATTTCTTTTCTTTTAATACCTTCTGGGCGTTTTCGTGATTTTCCCAGAAATCCTCCGCTTCTACCCGAAGGTTTATTTCTTCAATTCGTTTCTCAAGACCGGCCTGGTCAAAGGGAAACACCCAATTCTTTTATATTTTCGGCTTTCTGGTTAAGCTCGTATTTTATCTGGTCTAACTGTACCATATCAGTTTTCCTTTCCACAGCAGTTCTTATATTTCTTTCCGCTTCCGCAGGGGCATAACTCGTTTCTTCCGATTTTAGGAGCTTTTCTTATCGGCTCCTGGGTTTTCTTAGCCTCCCCGCCTAACGGAGCTTCCACTCCGTGAGCGCGGTTTACCTCTTCATCCACATAATCGGTTTTAACATTCTTCGCTCCGCCGGAAACCACTTCGCTTCGGTTTGTTGAAGTATCTATCGTAGCGTTGAAGCAGTATTTTACCATGTCGTCCTTTATGCTCTTTATCATAAGTTCGAACATTTCAAAACCTTCCTTCGCATAAGCCGCAGTCGGATTTTCATGTCCGATAGCTCTGAGACCTATACCCTGTCTGAGCTGGTCCATGGCGTCAATATGGTCTATCCACTTCGTATCCACTACCTTAAGAAGAATCATTCTTTCGACTTCTCTTATTCTGTCGACTCCGATTTCCTCTTCCTTCTTCTTATATATCTCCTCGAACTCAGACATTATCTGATCTTTTACATCTTCAGGCTCCATCTCAAGGATGTTGTCAAAGCTGAGAACAGGTGCATTTGCACAGATTTTGTTGATGTTTTTCTGAAGTTCCTCAAGATCCCATTCTTCCTGGTACTTCGATGCAACAGTCATCATTTCCACGTATTCGGATACTATTTCATCCAGCATTGAGAAGAGGTGTTCTCTCAGGTTCTCTCCTTCCAGAACTCTCTTTCTTTCCCGGTAAACTACCTCTCTCTGTTTGTTCATGACGTTATCATACTGAAGTATGAACTTTCTAATGGAGAAGTTTCTGCCCTCAACCTTTTTCTGGGCATTTTCAATAGTCTTGGTCAGAACATTGGCTTCGATGGCTTCATCCTCACCCAGTCCCATTTTGGTTATCATGTTCTGAATCTTCTCTCCGCCGAAAATTCTGATGAGAGGGTCTTCCAGCGAAACAAAATACTGGGACGAACCCGGGTCTCCCTGACGTCCGGAACGGCCTCTGAGCTGATTGTCCACACGTCTGGATTCGTATCTTTCACTGCCTATTATATGCAGTCCTCCGACAGAAACTACCTTGTCATGCTCCTCCTGTCTTTCTGCCTTAAATTTTTCATAAAGAGCTTTATATTCTTCCCTGGCAGAAATAAGCTTCGGATCGGACAGGTAAATCATGCTGGACGCATAGGATATCACTTCGTCGCTGTAGCCTTTTTTCTTCATTTCGTGCTTTGCAAGAAATTCAGGATTTCCTCCCAGGATAATGTCAGTACCTCTTCCCGCCATATTTGTGGAAATTGTAACAGCTCCCAGTCTTCCTGCTTCCGCTATGATTGCGGCCTCCTGCTCATGATGCTTCGCGTTGAGCACATTGTGCTTTATTCCCTTGCGCTTGAGCATTTCGCTTATTCTCTCCGAATTCTGGATGGAAATCGTTCCGACCAGAAGAGGCTGACCCTTGGCATGTCTTTCCTCAATTGATTTTACTATAGCATTGTACTTTCCTTTTTCGGTAACATAAACCGAATCCGGATCGTCTCTTCTGATTGTCGGCTTATTTGTCGGGATGCATACCACATCAAGATTGTATATTTCCCTGAATTCGTCTTCTTCTGTTTTAGCCGTACCTGTCATACCTGCCAGCTTGTCATATCCTCTGAACAGATTCTGAATGGTTATGGAGCCGAGAGTCTGAGATTCCCTTTTGATTCTCAGCTTCTCCTTAGCCTCAATCGCCTGGTGGAGACCGTCTCCGTATCTTCTTCCCAGCATAAGTCTGCCGGACAGTTCATCGACTATTACTACCTCACCGTCTTTTACAATATAATCCACATCTTTTTTCATCAAATCTCTTGCCTTGATTGCTATGATGATATGATGATTGAGCGCCATATTTTCCGGGTCGGAAAGATTTTCTATTCCAAACGCCTTTTCAACGACTGCTATACCTTCGTCTGTGAGGGAAATGCTTCTGTCTTTTTCATCTGCCAGATAATGCTCTTCTGGCTTTAACTTTTTTATAAAGTCATTTGCCACCTGATACATTTCAGTGGATTTGTTGCCTTCTCCCGAAATAACCAGCGGTGTTCTCGCTTCGTCAACCAGTACGCTGTCCACTTCATCCACGATTGCATAGTGGGAGCCTCTCTGCAGCCTCTGATCCGCATAAATCGCCATGTTGTCTCTCAGGAAATCGAATCCCAGTTCGTTGTTTGTAGCATAGGTGATATCACATGCATAGGCAGCTCTTCTCTCATCCAGAGACATTCCGCTGACAACGCAGCCCACGGTGAGTCCCAGATATTTGTACAGCCTCCCCATCCATTCCATGTCACGCTTTGCCAGATAGTCGTTGACAGTTACAATATGAACGCCCTTGCCCTCAAGCGCGTTAAGGTATGCAGCCAGAGTTGCCACGAGGGTTTTTCCTTCACCGGTTTTCATCTCTGCGATTTTTCCCTGATGAAGCACCACGCCGCCAACCAGCTGAACGTAGAAATGTCTCATTCCCAGAGTACGGTCCGCAGCTTCACGGCATACCGCAAAAGCTTCCGGAAGGATATCGTCAAGAGTCTCTCCCCCGGACAGTCTTGCTCTGAATTCTTCCGCCATTCCCTGAAGCTTTTCATCAGAGTATCCCCTCATTTCGTCCTCCAGCGCATCTGCCAGATTGGCTATCTTTTCTACTTTTTTTACCTCTTTTTCGTTTAAATCTCCAAATATCTTTTCTAAAAATCCCATTTTTTTCTCCATTATTTTAAGGGCAGACAAAAGTCCGCCCTCATATTTTTACTTTATTCCGAATATTTCCGCTCCACAAGTATGTAAAGCATAAAGATTGACCAGAATTACCACAACAACCAGACCGAGGATTTTCACCCATTTCATGCTGTTGTCGGTTCTTCTTCTTCCGTGTTCGTCAAACTCTACACGTCTTTTTTTAGGCGCCTTTGCCGGTTTAAACTGCGGAAGCGGATCCTGTGCTTCTACAGACTCAACAGTATCGTTTTCAATCTCGTAATCATTGTATACGTTTTTCATGGTTTTTCCTCGCTGGTAAACACATTAACTTATTAAGCCTTTTTTAATACCTTTTTCTCAACGAAAGCATCGTAAATGGCTTTTATCGCGGTCTCAAAGTCTCCTTCTTCAACACCTACAATAATGTTCATCTCGCTTGAGCCTTGGTCTATCATTCTGATATTGACGCCGGCCTGATAAAGTGCTGTGAACAGGGTTGCTGAAACGCCCGGTCTTTTTATCATACCGTGACCTACTGTTGCAATAAGGGCCAGATTTGAATGCACTTCAAGGGTATCCGGACTCATCTTCTTCTGAATATCCTCAAGAACATCTCCCAGAATTCCCTCCAGGCGCTGTGTGGAAATAACAACGGAAACCGTATCTATTCCCGACGGAAGGTGTTCAAATGAAATGTTATAGTTTTCCAGTACTGAAAGGAGTCTCTTAACATAGCCCACTTCGGAATTCATATTGTCCTTGTAGATAGCTATAACCGTGAAGCCCTTTCTTCCCGAAATACCGGTGATAACCTCGTCCGTTTCTTCGAAATTTTCTCCGTCCACAATAATAGTACCATGATGTTCCGGCTGGTTTGTATTCCTGATATTGATAGGAATTTTAGCTTCCTTTACAGGGAAAATAGCCTCGTCATGAAGCACGGATGCTCCCATGTAGGAAAGCTCTCTCAGCTCTTTGTAAGTTACTCTGGAAATCGGTTTTGCGTTATCCACAATTCTCGGATCCGCCATAAGGAATCCGGAAACGTCCGTCCAGTTTTCATATATCTCGGCATTTACTGCCCTTGCAACCAAAGCTCCGGTAATGTCGGAACCGCCTCTGGAAAAGGTCTTTATGCTTCCGTCAGGCTTCGCTCCGTAGAACCCCGGCATTACGGCATATTCATGTTTTGCCAGTTCCTCTTTGAGGGCCTCATTTGTCTCCTCAGGCATGAATTTTCCGTTATGGTCGAACTTTACATAATCCTTAGGATCCACAAAGTCAAACCCGAGAAAATCCGCTGTGATAACCGCGCTCAGGAATTCCCCTCTGCTGGCAATATAGTCATTGCTTGCGCCGTTCTGAAGATTATCTTTAATCTCCATAAAATACGGATCCAAATCCAAATCAAGTCCCAAATTCATTACCATTATTTTAAATCTGTCCCATACCACCTGAAATACCTGGTGGAAAGGAACGTTGTGCTCGATATGAGTCTTGCACAGATACAGCAGATCCGTCAGTTTGCTGTCTTCAGCAAAACGCTTTCCCGGAGCTGATACAACAATATATCTTCTTTCCGGATCGGCCATGATTATGTCTCTGACTTTCTTCATCTGTATAGCGTCTGCCACAGATGAGCCTCCAAATTTTGCTACTTTTACTCCCATAATAATACTTCTCTCCTTGAACTTTTATTATATATGGATTCCTCTCCATAAGCAAGAGTTTACTTAAACTTCTCAGCCGCTTTGCGGAGTATTTCAGCCTTATCCGTCTTTTCCCACGGGATATCCAGGTCAGTTCTTCCCATATGGCCGTAAGCGGCAATCTGTCTGTAAATAGGTCTTCTTAAATCCAGTTCTTTTATTATACCTTTTGGCGTAAAGTCAAAATTCTCTGCTGCCAGCTGCGCGATATTCTCGTCTGATATTTTTCCGGTTCCGAAGGTTTCGACAAGTATGGATACCGGTTCGGCTATACCGATAGCATATGCCAGCTGTATCTCGCATTTTTCAGCAAGTCCCGCAGCCACTATGTTTTTAGCCGCATATCTTGCCGCATAAGCTGCACTTCTGTCCACTTTTGTAGGATCTTTTCCCGAGAATGCTCCTCCTCCGTGTCTTGCATATCCTCCGTAGGTATCTACTATTATCTTTCTGCCGGTGAGACCGGAATCCCCTTTAGGACCGCCTATAACAAATCTGCCTGTCGGATTCACATGGTATATGGTCTCTTCGTCTATCAGTTCAGCCGGAACCACTTCTTTTATTACATATTCTATGATATCGTTCTTTATCTGCTCCTGTTCCACGTCTTCGTCGTGCTGAGTGGAAATAAGCACCGTATCAACTCTCTTAGGCTTGTCGCCGTCGTATTCCACTGTAACCTGAGTTTTTCCGTCAGGTCTGAGATACGGAAGAATTCCTTCCTTTCTTACATAGGAAAGCCTTCTTGCCAGCTTATGCGCAAGGGAAACCGGCATCGGCATGAGTTCCTCGGTTTCGCTGCAGGCATAACCGAACATGATTCCCTGATCTCCGGCTCCGTCTCTGTCGACTCCCATAGCAATGTCCGAGGACTGCTCATCGATGGATGTGATAACAGCGCAGTTTTCCGCATCAAAACCGTATTCTCCTTTTGTATACCCTATATCAGCAATTACACTTCTTATCAGCTTAGGAATATCGATATAGCATTCTGTGGTAATTTCCCCCACAACCAGAACCAGGCCTGTGGTTACCGTAGTCTCTGCCGCCACTCTTCCCATTGGATCCTTTTCCATTATCGCGTCCAGAATTGCATCCGAAATCTGGTCGCAGATTTTATCGGGATGCCCTTCCGTAACGGATTCCGATGTAAATAATCTCTTCATTTTCTACCTCCAAAAACAATAAAAACTCTTCCGAAGAAGAGGTAACAACTTTCCGTTTTTTCCTCATCTTCCAGAATAATCTGCAGGAATTGGCACCTTAAATCTGATGTTCAGGTTGCCGGGCTTCACAGGGCCTGTCCCTCTGCCTCTCTTGATAAGGTTTTTAATGGCGGTATTATATAGCCATACCGTATAAATGTCAATATTTTTTTCATAATCTGTATATTTTCTTTCACTTTTTCCCAATAATCCGGGTCATCCCCGGGCCTGTTGTTGAAAAATCACTTCTGCAGCTATAAAATAAATTATAAACTTTTATTCTGGAAAAATAATGAAAGGTATATGATATGAGAAAAATATTAGGCTGCGTAAAAAGAGCTCAGGCCGAATTTAATATGATTGAGGACGGAGACGTTGTGGGCGTTGGAGTATCCGGAGGAAAAGACAGCATGGTTCTGCTTTATGCGCTCTGTCTTTTCAGAAATTTTGCTCCGGTGAAATACGAGTTGAAAGCACTGACTGTAGATATGGGATTCCCCGGCTTCGATGTATCTGAAATCCGGGAATTCTGCAGTAAACACGATATCGAATTCATTCACATCAAAACCGGTATGGGAAAACTCATTTTTGAAGAGCGCAGGGAAAAAAATCCCTGCAGCTTCTGTTCGAAAATGAGAAGAGGACTTCTAAACAAAGTCTGCGAAAGCCGCGGAATAACAAAGCTCGCCCTGGGTCACCACGGAGACGATCTTATTGAAACCCTTCTTATGAGCATGCTTTACGAAAGCCGTCTGAACACCTTTAAACCCATGACAGAATTTGAACGCACATCAGTCGTCCAAATCAGGCCTCTTATTTATGCCTGTGAAAAAGACGCGGCAGAAGCAGCCTCAAGACATAAGCTTCCGGTTGTAACCAATCCCTGCCCCGCATCGGGAAATACGCGCAGAGAAACAGCCAAGGAGCTGGTGAATCTCATGGAAATAAAAACCGGTCAGCCCCGCAGCCATATGATAAATGCTCTCTGCAAACGTAGCCCGGCGGAATAATTTTTAACAGTTTATGTAAACCTGTGTTCCGCCCTTGTTCGGAACATTTTTCAACAGGATAAAATCACGGTTTTTAAACGTTTTTGAGCAAAGCTGTAATATTCCGGTAACAATTGCAGGATTTATCCCCTGTTTTGTGTGGATTAATTAATCCTCCACAAACGTTGAAATTCCAACGTTTTAATCCTTTTGTCAAAAACTTTTTCCACAAGTTATCCACAGTTTAAAGCAGTTGTCCGTTTTATTATATAAAACCTTGTTAAAAACTGCGAAAAAACGTGCTATTTCGAAAAAACGACAGAAACTTCCTGTTTTTCGATTTTACCTGTATGTATAAAATATTCTTTAAAGGCTTCAACCACAAGGGCTGCAATTCTATCCTGATACTCCTTTTTCACAAGCCTGGCAGCCTCCTCGTCGTTAGACAGGAAACCGCATTCCAGAAGCACCAGAGGAGATGTGTTATTCTTCATTATTATTATATCATCCTTCGGAAGAGAGGTTCTGTCGTTATCCCTGTCCAGCTTTTCTTTTATTTTCTTCTGAATCGTTTCGGCGATTAATCTGCCCTCTTCCGACGTAGCAGGATAGAAGGTCTGCGCCCCCTTTACTCCGGACGAGGGATAACTGTTTAAATGAATGCTCACCGCAGCATCGGCACCGGAATTATTAATTATCTCCTGACGCTTTTTCAGATCTTCGGATTTTTTGCTTCTTATGCTGCCTTTATCCTCACTGTACAGGCCTTCATCCCGGTCTCTGGTCATCAGCACTCTCCAGCCTTCCTCCTCGGCAATCTCTTTTATTTTCATGCCGATGCTCAGATTAATATCCTTCTCACATACACCGCCCCGGCTTTCGGCTCCTCCGTCTATGCCTCCGTGCCCCGGGTCAACCACAATAGTGATTTTTCCCGTGCCCCCCAGAACTCCCAGCAGCCGTTCCGGTGCCGCCATAAAAATTATTCCCGTCGCCGCAACAGCCGCCGCCGTTATTATCAGAATTATTTTTTTCCCCATTCCGTTCACTCCTTCGTATAATATATGCTATGATACAGGTATAAATAATATTTGAATTCAAAATGTGAGAGGAATACTTATGACAGAAAAGCTTTTTCAGATAAATCCATATTTAAAGCAGACTGAAGCAGTTGTCCTGGCCGTCGAAAAGGATACTCTGGTTCTGGACAGAACCATTTTTGCTCCCGAAGCTGGAGGGCAGGCAAGCGATACCGGCTCCATAGACGGGATACCCATGCTTCATGCCTGGGAAGAATCCGGCGTAATATATCACAGAATGGAAAACATAGCGGACAGTTTCAAACCGGGTAAAACGGTTTCTCTGGAGCTTGACTGGGAAACAAGATTCGACCATATGCAGAATCACTGCGGCGAACATATTATTTCCGGAATTCTCTTCACAAATTACGGCATCGGAAACAAGGGCTTTCACCTGGGAAGCGAATTCTCAACACTTGACGCGGATATGAAGCAGATGCCCCCGGAAATGGTGGAGGAAGTTGAACTTCTGGCAAACAAAGCGGTTTTCTCCGCAATTCCCGTGAAGGTTGACTTAATCGAATCAAAGGAAGACGCGGAAAAGCTTCCTTTAAGAAAATCGCTCAAAGTGGAGGAAGATATTTCTATCGTTACAATCCCCGGAATAGACTGTGTTGCATGCTGCTGTCCTCATCCGTACGACACCTCCCAGGTCGGACTGATAAAAATAATCAAAGCCGAAAATTACAAAGGCATGACCCGTATATACTTTAAATGCGGAATGCGGGCATTCAAAGATTACAAGCTCAAACATGACATCATCACAGTATTAAACAGGAAGTTCTCTTCAGAGGAGCACAATCTCATAGAAAACATCAATATACGCGAAAATAAAAACAACGAGATTCGCCGGGAGCTGTATGCAATGAAATCAAAATTTGCCTCAATGGAAGCAGAAAAGCTGATTTCTGAAGCAGACAAAGCCGTCTGCTTCGAATACGACAGCATGAGTCCGGACGATCTTAAACTTATGGCGAAGAAAATTACGGAAATCTCCGAACTGCCCGTGATACTCTCATCCGTATCCTGCCTCACTGTTCTTTTGATGCACTCCGGAAAAAGCCGTCTGAAATGCGGGCAGACAGTAAAAGAATTTGCCTGCGGCTTCGGCGGAAAGGGCGGCGGCAGCGACACCCTGGCTCAGGCACTTTTCAGCGATGTTGAAATTATGAGAAATTTTGTAAAAATTGCATTGATGTCTGTTTAGTTAATGTATATAATTAATTACATAATCTGATATCGAAATTTTTTATTGAGATAAAAGATGCGGATAAAATAAACGGAAAAACCGTATCTTTGTGATGCGGTTTTTTTATATTTCAGGAGGAAAAATGGAAACAAGAGTTGCCATAATTGCCATCATCGTCGAAAAAACTGATGCAGCCGATAAAATTAACGAATATCTTCACAGCTTCGGCTCCTATATTATCGGGCGAATGGGAATCCCTTACAAGGAAAAAGGTATAAACATTATATGTATAGCTGTGGATGCACCACAGAATGTGATTAACACCCTTGCCGGCAAGATAGGAAATATCCCCGGGGTAAACGCAAAAACAGTTTATTCCTGTATAAACACTGACTGAAAAATACTTTAAAAAACCTGCCTGACATCAAAAATACAGATTTTGAGATGAAAGATACGGAGAAAACATGATTCCCGCTGTGTTCTGCGGGGATACTTCGCTGTATCTTCTGGGATACGGTTTTTTTATTTCCGGAGAGTAAAACATGAAAAAACACAAATCTGACATGCCCGGAAGGTTCAAAATATATGAACTTGCCGCGCTGATTCTCTTCCCTGCGGTATGCGCTCTGCTGGCCCTGTCTGCGGGAAGATTTTCCGTACCTGTTACGGACATAATATATTCTGTTTTAAACAAACTGTCCCCGGGCTTCGAGACAGGAGAACAAACCGAAATAGTGCTTTGGACTATGAGATTTCCCCGCATTCTGATGGCAATGCTCGTTGGAGCGGGGCTGTCCGCTGCAGGATGCATATTTCAAAGCCTGTTTTCAAATCCTCTTGCCACTCCCGACACCCTGGGAGTAGCCTCTGGTTCAAGCTTCGGCGCTGCGCTGGCTCTCCTTCTCGGAGGGAACCTTATCGCAGTTGAGGGATCCGCCCTGTTTTTCGGACTGTCCGCCATGGCTCTCACCTGGCTGTCTGCCCGCGGAGGCGGCCGGGACAAAGTAAGCATAGTCCTTGCCGGAATAGTAATCAGCTCCCTGTTTTCAGCCCTGGTTTCCTTCGTAAAATTTGCGGCTGATACGGAATCCGAGCTTCCTTCAATAACATACTGGCTCATGGGCAGCCTCAGTTCCGCCGGATACAATACTCTGGCGCTGGGTGCTCCTCTGATTATTGCGGGACTGGCAGTATTATTCATGCTTCGCTGGCGCCTCAACACCCTCCCGCTGACAGATGATGAAGCAGCGTCTATGGGAATTAATATTAAAGCACTGAGGATAACCTGTATAGTCTGCGCCTCGGCAATCACCGCCGCATCTGTATCCATGTGCGGTCCCGTGGGCTGGGTAGGACTTCTGGTTCCCCATATATGCAGGATGAAATTCGGAAGCAGTCACGTTTGCCTGCTTCCCGCATCCATATTCATCGGTGCGGGATTCATGGTTCTTGTGGACACGGCGGCCAGAACCGTTTCCCCCTCCGAGATTCCTGTTTCAATCCTGACCGCAATGCTGGGTGCTCCCTTCTTTATTGCTCTTATGCGGAGAGACAGGGGGTGGACGATATGAGAATACAAGTCTCACAGGGCTGTTTTTCATACAGACATAAACAGCGTCTCGTACTCGACAATGTAGAATTCGAAGCATCATCAGGAGACGTTATGGCTGTGTTAGGTCCAAACGGAGCCGGGAAAACCACGCTTCTCAGATGCACCATGGGCTTTCTCAAATGGAACAGCGGCAAAAGTCTTCTGAACGGAAGAGATATGGCCTCCATACCCGGCAAAGAACTGTGGCGAATCATATCATATGTTCCTCAGGCGAAGCAGATTGTCTCT
Organism: Bacillota bacterium; assembly: GCA_030526325.1. Classification (GTDB taxonomy): domain Bacteria; phylum Bacillota; class Clostridia; order Peptostreptococcales; family Anaerovoracaceae; genus RGIG1899. The sequence goes on along the minus strand of JAUNCY010000008.1, from coordinate 947 downwards.
TCCTATACGGTAAGGGAAATGATTCTTCTGGGAAGAACCGGAGAGATCGGAATGTTCTCCCTTCCGTCTGAAAAAGATCTGGTCAAAGCAGACGAGATTATCGAAAGACTGTCTCTCGAGTCCATTGCTTCGGAAAAATGCTCGGAAATAAGCGGAGGGGAACTTCAGATGGTTCTGATAGCCAGAGCTCTGGTCTCTGAGCCGGAGATTCTCATCCTCGATGAGCCCGAATCAAATCTGGACTTCAAAAACCAGCTTTTAGTGCTTGACACCATATCCGAACTGGCATCCGAGGGCGTATGCTGTATTTTCAACACCCACTATCCGTCTCATGCATTGCGCAGAGCCAATAAAACCCTTGTGCTGTCCCCGGACGGTTCGCACATATTCGGCAGTACAAGAAAAATTTTAACCGAAGACAATATACGGAAAATTTTCGGTGTGGAAGCTGTAATAGGCAGCATCGAATCAGACGATAAAATTTTCCAGGATGTGGTTCCTGTCAGCATAATAAACGATTCCGGCCCGGTACGGTTCGGCATCTCAGCGGAAAGAGCGGTAGCTACGGTTTCAATAATAATATCGGACATCACCGCCGCCTCAAAAGTAAACGCAATTCTGCATGATTACTCATGTTATATTATAGGGCGCATGGGTATGCCTTACAAAAAAGCCGGAGTCAACATAATAAATATAATACTGGACGCTCCCGTATCGGAAATCAGAAGTCTTACTGACAGGCTGAATCTCCTTTCGGGAATCAGCGTAAAAACCACTTTCGGAAAGGAGGCTGAATAAAATAAGTATTTCAAATATAGACCGAATAGACTTGCTGAACGAAAAAAAATCTCTGTCCTTTGAGGACTGGAAATCTCTTATTTCAACCTATACAGAAAAGGATTACGAGTATTCGGCTTCTCTGGCTGCGGAAACTTCCGTAAAAATTT
>JAUNCY010000061.1 GCA_030526325.1 Bacillota bacterium | reverse complement strand
TAATATTCCATCCTTATACACGTTATATATATAATTATTATATAGTACATATAAATGCCTGCAGCATATCTATAGTCTCTCCGCCTCTTACTTCTCCGACTATTATTCTGTCAGGTCTCATTCTCATGGCGGTTTTAATAAGCTGCCTCATACTGATTTCTCCTCTGCCTCCGGAATTTGCGTTTCTTGTCTCCAGCCGAACAAGATTCTCTATTCCTTCAAGCTGAAGTTCAGCCGAATCTTCTATGACTATCACACGCTCGCCCTCGGGAATATAGTCAGACAAAACATTCAGAAATGTTGTCTTTCCTGAGCTGGTGCCTCCGCTTACGAAAATATTGTGTCCTGTTCTTACCAGCACTTTCAGGTACTCTGCAGCCTCTTCGGTAATGCTTCCGGATTTTATCAGGTCCTTCATTCTCAACGTTCTGCTCTGAAATTTCCTTATCGTCAAAACCGGACCGTTTACCGCCACATTGCCGAAAACCGCATTTACTCTGGAACCGTCCGTAAGTCTTGCATCCACTATCGGATTCATGTCGTTTATCTCTCTGTGAACTCCTGCGGCTATTCTCCTGACAAGCTCTTCGAGATGCTCCCGGCTGTCAAATTTCAAAGGGAGCCTTTCCATGACTCCGCCTTTTTCCGCGAAAATCATATCCGGGCCGTTCACCATAATTTCCCTGACACTCCTGTCATCCGCATAGGGCTGCAGAATATCCAGTTCTTTTCTTGTAACATTAAAAACCAGCTCTGCCAGCCTGCTTTTTTCTCTGAAATCAAGACCCGCGGTCCCGCCTTTTTCAAGAACCACGTCTTCAATTATTTTCATCGCTGTCTCGTCTGAAACGCCGTTTTTCTCACACTTTATACGGTCTCTTACCTCTCCGAGTATTTCACCGTAAACCGGCATACCTTTTTCATCTGTACCCGTATTCATTGATATATCCCGCCACCTTCATAACATCCTCCCAAGTCTGTGAGCCTGCAAGTTCTTCAAAATCAGACTCAGCAGAAATACCGGAAAGAGAGACATAAAAGCCCTTCTCACTCAGCTGTCTCCGGTTTTCTGCGAGACACACCTTAAGAATCCTTCCATTAAATGTACCCTGAACCCCATGAACATTATTTGCAGAATGGTTGTAAATCTCCTCCGCAAAGTTGTGTTCATCAGCCAGTACAATCACATCCTGATACCCCGCATTATCATGAAATCCGGGCCTGCCTTTTTCAGGCAGAAGATTCACCACGAATTCCATATTCAGTTTAAGTCTTAAACTCGAATAAAACTTCCTGATTTCATCCGAATCAAGATCTTTAAAAGGATTAGAATTCTTGCCTTTGTTCGGAAAAAACAGAAATCCGTATTCTGACTCGGAAGCATAGACTTCAGGCTTTTCAAAAATATCTCCTGTTTTACCGTATGTACAGCAGTATATAAAATCATCCCAGGTCCTGCATCCTTCTCTTTTTTTATATACACCTTCATACGCACAAAGACCTTCACTCATGTCAAGCAAAACAGTCTTTCCGCAGGATACAGACAGACACCCTGCCAGAATACGGGCGAAAACACCACAGCCTTCCCCGTATGAGGCGCTGCTTACGCCTATAATTCTTATTCCGCCGCCTTCATAAGAATTCAAATCTGCTTCTGTTCCGCTGCGGCTTCCGTCATTATACTTTCCTGAAGCTTCCAGAATTTCGGAAACTATGGATTTTACACTCTGATATTTGTACAGCCTGCGTAACCCTCCTCCGGAATCTCTCCGCTTCTCCGCTTTTTCTGACATAAGAACAACATTGAATTTTTCTCTGTCGGGACCGGAGGGCAGATTATCCGCAAGAATAACATCAAATTCATTAAGCCGATTGTCTCTGTCATCTATAAGAATTTCCGCTGAGGCGCAGCTTACACTGAAATTTCTTCCCTCGCGCATCAGAGCCGCAGCAAGCATTTCATTGTATAAGGAATCCATTCCCGAAATTAAAACAGATATTCTGTCCATTCTCTGATTCTGCCTCTCTTTCTGACATTATTCTATATCCATATTTTTACATTTTCAACCATTATTTTACACAAATGCAAAAGATGCCCATATCCGTTCATATACGGTATGAGCATCCCGTTTTCTCCTAATATACCAGCAGTTCCTATACCCCAGGCACTTTCTTACACAAAAGGCGCCCCGTGTGAAACACGAGATTTTCATTATACAAAATACACCTTCCGCGCCCGGCTGTCTTTTTAAACTGCATTTTCCAATGTGATAAGTTTTTACAAATAATTCTTTATCATCTCATACGTTTTTTCAAGCTGCACCGGCTTTGCCCAAATGATTATTCCTACTTGCTTTGAGTGCAGTCATATTCTCTTCTCAGCTTCTTATAATATACTTTTCATTCTGTCAACTGCAAAAGACACGAATGCAGGCATAAAAGATTTCCTCCCTGATACTTTTATTATTCTATCCGGATGTAATCCTCCGGCTGTGCCGGTTTCTTACCTTCCTCAACAATCAAATCAGACCAGGCATCAGAAATATGTATATTCAGCCTCTCCGGGGCTTTCAGATTCGGAAAGACATCGGCAAAGAGAGAATCAAATTCACCGGAAACCAGTATCTTGTATACTGTATCGTCTTCGATGGATTCCCCACCTACTTCTATGTCTTTCAACTTGTACCCTTTTCCGGTATCTGTCACAATCAGCTTCATTCCTGATGCAACAGGAAGTTCGTACTTGTTTGTCACGTGAAATAACGTGCCGGTATCCTTCAGGTATGCCTCCACCAAAGCTTTTACATCCCTGCCCGTCAGCTCTGCCATGGCAAGATGAACAGTAGTGTTGCCGTTTTTCACCATCATACTGATTTCCCTTTTGGTGTGTCCGCCGGCATAGAGAGATGCAGTATAATTGTAATAGTTAGTAAAAGCAAGGTCTGCGCCATATGCCGTACGAATCGTGGTCAGCACCGACGAAGCAGCATCACGTCCGCCCTTATCGTTCAGAGCAAGCGAATAAGTGTTCTCGAATTCCGCAGCCGTTTCTTCCTCTCCAGCCGGCGCAGTAAGAATGCTTTCAAACTTCTCCATTGCCTGCTGTTCGTTCAGTTCACCTGTCAACAGACCGCTGACAGTCTCTAAGCTTGCAGAAAACGAAGCATTCGACGCATAGCGGATATAAAACGCATTCTTCTCCGCTTCCTCCTCCAGGCCGGTCATGCCGCTCAAATCCGAGGGCACATCCACGTTGTAGGAAATCATACCCTGACCTGCCGCAATGATTTTTTGCCCCTTCTCCGAGAGGAAGCATTTCAAAACTTTCATGGCATCGTCCATTTTATCTTCATCATCCGCCACAGAACAGTTTAGAGCGATATTTAGCGACGGATAAGTATAAATCCAGCTTTCGTCAGAGGTCTGAGAAAAATATGGCAGTCGCACCAGCTCATCGTCCATCACCGACTTGTATTCCACCATATTGCCGGGGGTTCCGCAGGTAATGGCAGCTTTTCCGCTGACATAAGCTTCATAGGCAGAATCGTAACTTCTCTGTGAATCCTCAGGTCCCAAACCGGTATCCTTTGCATAGGTGCTCACTTCCCGGAAAATATTTGTCCATAGTTCCTTGTCAAAGGTAATATTTCCATCGGCACTATCTGCCTGACTTCGCCATCGCATTCCCTCCAGACTGGTGAATTGATCCAAAGCAGCACCCTGCAGCAGAGAATGGTCGGAATAATCAGCTTCCCAGTCTCTGACAAAAGGCTTAATACCATTTTCCTGCAGCTTTGCGCAGGCATCTGCAAATTCGGCGTAGCTTTCCGGGATGGCAATGTCATATTTATCCAGAAGTGTCTTATTGACGATCATGGTTTCCGGAATACCGCATACCGGCAGCCAGTGAACATCCCCGGAACTTTCTGTGTAGTATTGCAGCGCATAAGGATAAAATTCGCTTACTATATCATAAGAGCTTAAATCCAGCAGATAGGAGCACAGATTCTTTGCATCCATTGCTGAAAATCGTCTTGTAGTAATGATATCCGGAAGTTCACCATTTTTTTCAAGATAATCGTACAGGAACACATTGTTATTACCTGATAAAAATTCCACTTCAACATCCGGACACTGTTCTTTCACATAGGCAGCAAACTCTCCCATCAGGGAGCTGTCCCACAAATATACCGTCAAATGATTGTTATCATTCTGATTGTTTTCGGTTTCCTGCCCCCCGGCAGCCCCGCACCCGGAAAGCGTTGCGATTATCATTGCTATACACAGCATGATCACCCCGGTTTTCTTCATTTCTTTTCCTCCTTCTATCTATATTAATCCCTCTAAAATATACATAATATTACAAAATATAGTATATCATAATGCCATAGAAATCCAATAGGCGAGTAAAATCTATTTTTTAAGAACAGCACGAGGAATCCAGCCGGACAAGCCGGATGCCCATATCCGTTCATGTACGGTATGGGCATCCTGAAAACTCTGTTAATTTATCGTTATTCATACTTTGACGTGGTGATAAGCCGTGTTCCTTTTTCCAGAAAATCCTCCGCCAGCACCTGATTCAGCCCCACGGGAGCTTCGACATCTATACTGCCTATTATTCTCATTCCTTCCCTGAAGAGATTAAGAGGCACCGGCCTGTCAGTTCTCACACTGACAATATCTCCTGTTCCTTTTATCCTCACAGAACCTGTGAGAATTCTCTTTGGATTTTCAGCTTCACTTCTTGCGTAAGCCTCGCCCCGGCTGCATTTTCCTCCGGTAAAATCTACGGCATTTATCCTGCATCCGTTCGGGCACATCGTGCAGATAATATATTCTGTATTATTAAAACGGGACTCCATGCGGCTTTTCTTTCTCTGCTCAAGAAAAGCCCTGCGCTCCTTTCTCGCAGTTTCCACATTGGATGCGGCATATGCAGACTCAAAGGATTTTCCCCTCATCTTAGCCAGAAGATATCCGGCGGTATCCATTGCTGCGTCTTCGCCGCACTGTGAAACGTCATCCACGAGATCATGCACATAAAGAGCATTACCGCAGAAGAACAGTCCTTCTATACTTTTATCAGCCATTCCGTCCTCCGGAACAAGTCCCGCTGACAGAATAACCGTATCGCAAAGGTATTCCGTTTCTTCGCCGGAACGGTTTCTGACAGCCACGGACTCAACCCTTTTTCTTCCGTTGATTCTGCATACCACCGATTCTGTAAGCAGAGGAATTCCGAAATCCTCGACGCATTCCTTCAGATTTCTTTCCAATCCGCCGCATACAGACTCCTTTTCGACTATACATACAACCCGGCTTCCTTCAAGTGTGAATCTTCTGGCCATTATCAGTCCGATATCTCCTGAACCAATAATTACTATACGGCTTCCGACTTTAGTATTTCTCAGATTCATCATTCCCTGGGCAGTTCCTGCCGTATATATTCCCGCCGGTCTGCTGCCGGCAATTCCCAAAGCTCCTCTGCCGGTTTCCCTGCATCCCGAAGCCAGAATTACCGCATCCGCTCCGAACTCCGCTTCGCCGTCCGGCGTCTGAGCCAGAACGCGTATATATCCGCTTCCTTTTTCAACAGACATAACAGTGGTCTCCGTCAAAAGCTCCGCTCCCGATTCTTTGAGGGCATCCTCATATAAAGCCTTGTACTCAGGTCCGGTAAGATTTTTTCCGAATCTAACAAGACCGAAGCCCGGATGAATGCACTGATTCAGTACGCCTCCGGGTCTGCTTTCCTTTTCAATTATCACAAGATCACGAAATCCCATATCGCACAGCTTCACTGCGGCAGCCATTCCCGCAGGGCCTGCGCCTACTATAACAATCTCTTTTCTCTCCATCTTATACTCCTCTATTTCAGCCTGCCCTCGAACAGTTCGCTTCCCTCGCCGTCATAGGTCAGCTCCGAAATTTCAAGACCTCTGTGCTTTCTGAGAAGTTCTGTCATATCAATGGTGCAGAAGCACCCCTGACAGCTCCCTCTAAAGGCTCCTGTCCGGTTCTTTATTCCCTTAACCGTAGGCTGAGCCCCTATCCTTACAATATCGTCAAAGGCACGAAGGATCTCTCTCTCGGTCACTCGTTCACATCTGCATATCATCTTATGGGTTCCCGGATAACTGCTTTCATCCGAGGTTTTTTCACAGCCGAAGACTTCTCCTCTTCCTGCAGTGTTTTCCTTTTTTTCCGGTTCAAATCCCAGAGCATTTATCACCAGTTCCGACACATACCCGGCAATGGGCGCAGACGCAGTTATTCCCGGAGATTCTATCCCAACCAGATATATAAACCCAGGATGCTCCCGGGATTCCTCGATTACAAAATCCCCGGAAACCTTTCCCTCCCGGTCAAGAAGTTTTGGTCTTATTCCCGCAAAGCTTCTGATAACAGGAAATTTTTTAAGCTCCGGTATCAGAGTATCCGCTCCCTCCCTGAGAATTCTCATTACATTTTCATCGTTGCTGTAATCATCCTTTTCCTCAAGAAACTCCGCACTGGGTCCCGCCATCAGATTTCCTGATGTTGTAGGAGTCAAATGAACTCCCAGAACTCCTTTTTCTTCGTCGGGAACGGGATATACGGGCAAATCTATAACAGACGACGCCAACTTGTCCAGCACATGATATTCTCCTCTGCACGGGACAATATCAAATCTGTCAATCCCCGCCATCCGGCAGATTTCTCCGGAGTATAGCCCTCCGCAGTTTACAACAACCTTTCCGGTGATGAATCCTTTAATCTCCGTCCCTTCATTCCCTGACATATCTGAATTATCTGCCTTTTCTTCCTTAACCGACTTTTCTGACTTATCCTTCTTCTCTGATTTTTCTGTCTTATTCGATTTTCGTATTCCTATTGAATAGCCTCCGCCTTCCAGTTCTTTTATTTCGCACACCTCTGAATTAAAGAAAAACTCAGTGCCGTTTGCCGCTGCCGTCTCCGCCAGTGCTATAGTATACAAAAAAGGATCGAACACCGCTGTTTCCGGCGACCATAGAGCAAAGTTTCCCTCAACAAACGGGTTTACTGCTTTTATTCCGGCTTTGTCTATAATCTCCAGTCCTTTTACCCCGTTGACCTCTCCTCTTTTCTTTAATTCCTCCAGCTTTTCCCTGTCTTTATCAGAAAAACCGGCAACAAGTTTACCGGTTTTTTTATACGGAACACCTAGTTCCTCAGCCAGCTTTTCAAATCCCCGGCTGCCCTTTACACAAAACTCTGCTTTAAGGGTTCCGGGAGTATTGTTGAATCCGGCATGAACCACACCGCTGTTTCTTCCGCTGGTTCCGAATGCCAGATCCGCTTCCTTTTCAATAACTGCGGTTTTCAGTTTATAACCGGACAGCTCCTTTGCGGCAGCACAGCCCACAGCTCCCGCGCCTATTATCACAACATCATAATCATTCATTAAATTACCATTCCTCCGTTGGAGCTTATTACTTCACCTGTAATAAATGAGGCTCTGTCAGATACAAGAAATGCCACTGCCTCCGCAATATCAGCAGGAGTTCCCAGTCTGCCAAGAGGAGTCTCCTCGATTAACATTTCTCTGGTCCCGTCACTCAGTTCCCTCATCATGTCCGTCTGTACAGCGCCCGGCGCCACGCAGTTCACCGTTATCCCCGACGGTCCCACTTCCTTTGCAAGAGCTTTGGTCAAACCAATCACCGCAGACTTGGAAGACGAGTATGCAGCCTCACAGGAGGCTCCGCATATTCCCCACATAGAGGAAATATTTACAATCCTTCCGGATTTCTGCCATATCATACTTTTAAGAGCTTCCCTGCACATAAGGAAAGCTCCTTTTACATTTGTATCGAAAATATCATCCCATTCGGTGCAGCTTACATCCGTGAGCAGTCCGTAATGAGAAATACCCGCATTGTTTACAAGGACATCTATCCTTCCGTATTTTCCTGCTACATATTCAAAAAGTCCTTTTACGGCCTCTTCATCCCGCACATCGCAGCAGTAAGCCTCGGCATTAAACCCCCGGCTTTTCAGGCTTTTTTCAAGTGCCTCAGCCTTTTCTCTGCTGACCCTGTAATCTATTATTACCGTAAATCCGTCCCGGGCAAGAGCCTCGCAGACAGCCGCCCCTATTCCTCTGCTCCCGCCGGAAACAACCGCAACTTTACTCATTTTTCATCATCTCCCGAAAACTATATTCTCGTAATCCGCGTATATCTGTCTCCCAGATTCTTTTCAAGCAGCCTGCTTATCTCATTTTGGTTTTCACTGTCGGCAAATCGCTTCACAGCAACCGCAGTCTCCTTTTTTGAAAAAGTAATTATATACAGAGTATCAGTCTCCGCCGCCTTTTTTATGTTAGAATAGGGTTCATACATATATTCATCTTCCCTTTCGCTCTTGAAGCCGATGTAATCCCGAGTAAACTCAAAATCCTGAGACTGGGAAAATGCCGCGCTGCGGTTTCTTATATAGATTTTCTTGTAGCTGTATCTGATTCTGCACCAGGGAAATACAATAAACACCAGCAGACACAGCACAGAAAGAACCAGAAAAGTTACCAGCCTGTCAGCAGAAAGAAATGCCGCCGCCAGTCCTATACCGAAAGAAATTCCGATCCTTACCGGAATATAATGTTTTTCCTCAAAATATTGATGATAAAATAAATAATTTTTAAAATCCTCTTCATTCATTCTAGACCTTATTCTGATACTGTTCATAAGTCCTCCCGACTGTTAATTATTTTTTTAAATTGTATCATATATTGCCTTTATGTAAAATGAAATTTAAATGAAGGATATGTTAAGCAGCAGATATAGCAAAGCCGCAGCTGTCTGCACCGCTGCGGCTTTTACTGTTATTTTCCTATTTCGAACATTGCCTTTGCCGGGGTTTTCGCAAGTACGCCTCCCACAGCTGCCGCCAGAACAGCTCCCG